>CANCUP010000024.1 GCA_947381325.1 Comamonadaceae bacterium | reverse complement strand
TCTTTCCAAGGGCCCAATCGCACCTGGCCCTCGACCAAGCCACGCATCACGCCCACATGCTCGGTCCAACCCACGCTGTTGCAGCCCACCAGCACATCGTCTTTGAACTGCAAGCTCAGGTGGCGACCGTCGGCGGTGAGTTCGGCGTGCTCGCCGCCGGGCACACCTTGCCAGTTGCCAAAGCTTGCCGAGATCAGCCCCAGGGTGTCGAGCACGTTGATTTGCGTCACGCCTTTGAGGGCCGTGTGTTGCCCCACCATGTTCAGGGCCGCCACACGCGCTTGCTCGGCTGCATTGGGCTGGATGGCACTGACGATGGTGGTGCCGCTGACTTTGTCGAACGCTTCGGCGCAGTCGCCTGCCGCGTAGATGCCCGGCACATTGGTTTGCAAATGTTCGTCGGTCAACACCCCTTGCAAGCAGGTGATACCGCTGTTTTGGAGGAAGTCGATGCAGGGCTTCACACCGGTGGCGCTGATCACCAGATCGGCCGCGATTTTTTGACCGTTCGACAAACGCACCGTCAAAGGCGCATCTGTGGCTGGGTCGCCCAGCCCGATCGCCTCGCTCAACTTGGCAAGCAAGCCGGGGTTGGTGCTGCCACTGGGCACAATGGCCTCGACCTTGGCGCCGGTGAACACGTGCACGCCTTTGGCCTCGCACCAGTCACGGATCATGCCGCCCGCGACCGGGCCCATCATGCGCGGCACCATGCGGTCGCCCATCTCTACCACGCTCAAGTCCACGCCGCGTGACGCCAAGGCTTCCATGATGATGCAGCCAATGAAGCCTGCCCCCATTTGCAACACCCGTGCGCCGGGTTGGGCCAAGGCCATGATGGCGCGTGCGTCTTCCAGCGTCCAGCAGGGGTGCACGCCCGCGCTGTCGATGCCCGGGATGGGGGGGCGCACCGGGCGTGACCCGGTGGCGATCAGCAAGGTGTCAAAACCCAAGGTGCTGCTGTTGTCGAGCACCACTTGACGTGCGGCCACATCCACCGATTCGGCGTGCGCCGTGACCTGCGTCACATTCAAGTGCTTGAAATGGTCTGCGGTTTTGCGCAGGTAGGTGCCACGCTCATCGATGTTGCCGATCAACAAGTACGGAATGGCCATGCGCGAGTACGACGGCTCGGCCTCATCGCCCACCAGGGTGATGCGGTCGTGGGGCGCGTGCTTGCGAATGGTTTCTGCGGCAATCACGCCCGCTGGGCCAGCACCAAGAATGACGTGATGGGTCATGAACTAGCGCCTCAAAGTCCGAGACGTTGTTTGGTGGCAGCGGTCGGACGACCGTCAGCGTCCCAGCCACGCACGTCGTAATACTTGGGCAGCATCTGCGGCAGCATGCTGACCTTGCCTTTGGCCGGGCCGGTCTTGGCCGCTTCGGTCAGCAAACGCTTGGGCAGGCTGTCGTCTTTGGAGGTGAAGCCTGCGGCGTTGTTGAACTCGCGCTCCATGTTCCAGATGCGCTCGCCAATTTTCTCCAGCTCTTCGGTGGTGTAGTCCTCGTTGCAGGCGGCTTGCATTTGCGGTGCCAAGTCGGCCAAGCCCCAGGCGAAGGTGGTGAAGATGCACAAGCCCGACGAGTCAAACGCAGCGGTCGCGTCTTGGAAGGCTTTGACCAACTCGGGCTTGCCTTCGTGTTCCAACGGATCGGTTTTGACCGGAATACCCAACACTTCTGAGGCGATGGTGTAGCCGCGCAAATGGCAGGCACCCCGGTTGGAGGTGGCATAGGCCAAGCCAATGCCTTGGATGGCGCGACCGTCATAGGCCGGGAACTCTTGGCCTTTGACGCTCATGCTGAGGTCGGGGTGGCCGTATTTTTCGGTCAGTCGTTTGGAACCCTGGCCAATCTCTTTGCCAAAGCCTCGGCCATTGACGGTTTCTTCCGCAAAGAAGGCCAGCGCTTGGGCTGAGCCAAACTTGGCGTCGATGCCCAACTGCTCTTTCGTCAGCACACCCATTTCGTACAACTCCATCACCGCGCCCACGGTGGCCCCAAAGCTGATGGGGTCGATGCCTTCTTCGTTGCACAAGAGGTTGGCGTATTGCAAGGCTTCCAAGTCGTTCACGCCGTTGGCTGCGCCCAAAGCCCAAGCGGCTTCGTACTCCAAGCCGCCGGACGCGCCCCAGTACTGGGGTTTGTTTTGCACCGTGAAGTGGGTTTCGTCCATCTTGCTGATGCGCCCACACGCGATGGTGCAACCAAAGCAGGCCTGGTTGGTGACCAGGTGTTTCTTGCCGTCGCTCTCGCGCGGCGTGGCCATGGCTTCGGCAGAAATGTCTTTGGCGCCCTCGAACTGCACATCGCGGTGGTTGCGCGTGGGCAAGGCACCCACTTCGTTGATGACGTTCATGAGCACCTGGGTGCCATAGGCAGGCAAGCCCTGACCCGTGACGGCGTTGTCGGCCAGGATTTTTTTCTTCTCGGCCGTGACCTTCATGAAGGCCTTGGGGTCACGCACATTGCCCACGCCCAGGGTGCCACGCACGGCCAAGGCTTTGAGGTTTTTGCTGCCCATCACGGCGCCCACGCCTGAGCGACCTGCCGCACGGTGCAAATCGTTCACCACGGAAGCGTAGAGCACATGGTTCTCGCCCGCTTTGCCGATGGACGACACGCGCACCAGCGGGTCTTGCAAGGTCTTTTTGAGGTGGGCTTCGGTGTCCCACACGCTCTTGCCCCAAATATCGGCGGCATCGCGCAACTCGGCCACGCCGTCGTTGATGTAGAGGTAGACCGGCTTGGGCGACTTGCCTTCGCAAATCACCATGTCCCAGCCTGCCATCTTGAGCTCGGCGCCAAAGTAGCCGCCCGAGTTGGAGCAGGCGATGGCGCCCGTCAAGGGGCCTTTGGTGATGACGGTGTAGCGCCCACCCGTGGAGGCCATGGTGCCGGTCAATGGTCCCGTCGCCCAAATGAGTTTGTTCTCAGGGGACAGCGGGTCCACTTTGGGGTCGATTTCGCTGATCAGGTATTTGGAGCCCAAGCCACGCGAGCCCACGTAGTCGCGCGCCCATTGCATGTTCAGGGGTTCGCTCTTGACGGTGCCTGCGGTGAGGTTGATGCGGAGGATTTTTCCAGCCCAAGTCATGATGTGTTCTCCTGGTGTTGGCTCAAGCGGCAGACGCTTGGTTGCCCAATTTGTTGGCCCACTGCTTCATCTTGTCGAGACCCGTCCAGTTGGCGTCGACAAAGGTGATGGCACCGGTGGGGCAAGCCGAAGCGCAAGCGGGGTCACCGCCACACAAATCGCACTTTTGCACTTTGCCGGTTTCTTGCACGTAGTTGATGGTGCCGAACGGGCAGGCAATGGTGCAGACCTTGCAGCCCACACAGGTGGTCTCGTTGACCACCATGGCGCCCGTGGTTTTGTCTTGCGTGATGGCCTCCACGGGACACGCGTGCAAGCACCAGGCCTCGTCGCACTGGGTGCAGGTGTAGGGCACTTTTTTGCCGGTCTCGTGGAAGTCGAACACCTTGATGCGTGACTTGGCGGTGGCAAAGGTGCCGTAGTTCTCGAAGGAACAAGCCATTTCGCACTGCAAGCAGCCGGTGCATTTGTCGGGGTTGATGTGCAAGATTTTTTGCATCTGGTTCTCCTGGATCAGGGATGGTGAACACCCCTTCTCTATGAATGGGTATGACTAGGATTTTGAGAAGCCTAGGAAGTCGACCTCCTAAGGATAAACCCTTGAAACCCAGCGTCAGATGCAAAAAAGCCCACGCGAGGGTGGGCTCGTGTCTGTGCCGTGTCAAGGCACGCTGAAGAAGGCTATTTGTTGGCGTTTGGGAAAAACAAGGTCTCGCCGCCCACTTTGTAGCTGGCAATGTGGGCTTGGCCCGCAGGTGAGACCACCCAGTCCACAAACTTCTGCGCCAAGTCGGCTTTGACGTGGGGGTGCTTGGCGGGGTTGACCACCATCACGCCGTATTGGTTGAACAGCTGTTTGTCGCCCTCCACCAAAATTTGCAAGTCTTGACGGTTTTTGAAGCTCAGCCAGGTGCCACGGTCTGTCAACACATAGGCACCGATCGACGCCCCCATGTTGAGCGCCGGGCCCATGCCACAGCCACACTCTTTGTAGCCCACGCCTTTGGCGTCCAGACCGGCTTGCTTCCAGTAGCGCAGCTCGGCGGCGTGGGTGCCGCTCTTGTCGCCGCGTGAGATGAAAGGCGCTTGTGCTGCGGCCACTTTTTGCAGGGCAGACACGATGTCTTTGCCTCGCGTTTTGGCGGGGTCGCTGGCGGGGCCCACGAGCACAAAGTCGTTGTACATGACGGGCAAGCGTTTGAGGCCAAAACCATCGGCGACAAACTTTTCTTCAGCGGCTTGGTCATGCACAAACAACACATCGGCGTCACCTCGACGACCCATGTCCAGGGCCTGGCCCGTGCCAAGTGCCACCACCTTGGCTTCGATGCCGGTGGCTTGCTTGAAGGCGGGCAACAGGTGCGCAAACAAACCCGACTGCTCGGTCGAGGTGGTCGAGGCCATCACGAGAGACGGTGTGCTTTGCGCCCCCACATGGCCTGCGCACACAGCGCCCACCAAGGCCAGACAAGCGATGAGATGCGAACGACGGGTCATACCAGTTCTCCTTTTAAAAACAAATGGGCTTGGGGGTGGCTGTGCGCCAAGGATTGGTTGAAGAAATGGTCCACAGGCAAGTCGGCCAGCACACGGCCCGTCTCTAAATACACCACGCGGGTGGCCAAACGTTTGACCTGGCCCAGGTTGTGGCTGCTGAACAGCAAGGTGGTGTCTGCGGCCGACAACCAGTCCGACAACAAACGCTCGACCTCACGTTTGGCATGTGGGTCCAAACTGGAGGTCGGCTCATCGAGCAACAAGACATCGGGTTGCAAAGCCCAGGCGCGGGCCAAAGCCAAGCGTTGCTGCTGGCCGCCGGACAAGGTGCGGGCTGATTGCTGCGCGACATCTTGCAAACCAACACGTTGCAAGGCCTGGGCCGCCCGGGTCTGTGCTTGGGCCCAAGGCATGCCCTGCAACCACACACCCCACACCACATAGCGCCACACGCTGGTGCGCCACATGTGGGGGCGTTGGAACACCATGGCTTGCCGCGCCGCTGCTTGCGCTTGCACTTGACCGGTCGAGGTGGACAACAAGCCATGGGCCACCCGCAACAAGGTGCTCTTGCCCGATCCATTGGCGCCCACCAAGGCGACCCGCTCACCCGGCTGCACGGACAGATGCACATCGCGCAACGCAGCGTGTGCGCCGAACTGCACCGTCACGTGTGTGAGTTTCAAAATGGCTTGCGTCACAGGGTCACACCTCGCACAGGGCTGTTGAGCGCGCCATCGACACCTTGACGCCAATGTCGCAGGGCAGAGATGCCCACATTCAACACCAGCACCACCGCCAACAACACCAAGCCCAAAGCCAACGCCAAGGGCAAGTCGCCTTTGCTGGTTTCCAGTGCAATCGCCGTGGTCATGACACGGGTGAAGCCTTCGATGTTGCCGCCCACCACCATCACAGCGCCGACTTCAGACACGGCCCGCCCGAATGCGGCAATCAGCACGGTGAGCAAGGCATAACGCTCGTCCCAAGCCAGCAACAGACTGCGCAGCCAAGGGCCTGCGCCCAAGGATTGCAATTGCTCGCCGTGGTTGCGCTCAGCGTCTTCCACACACTGGCGCGTCAATGCGGTGACCACAGGCAGCACCAGCACCGCCTGCGCCAGCACCATGGCTTTGATGCTGAACAACCAACCTAAAAAACCCAAAGGGCCGCTGCGCGACAGGAGCAAATAGACCAACAGGCCCACCACCACCGAAGGCAAGGCCAACAAGGTGTTGAGCACGGTCAGCAGCGCATCACGCCCTGCAAATCGGGCCACGCCCAACCAAGCACCCAGCACGACACCCGCCGTGCAAGCCATGCTGCAGGCGAGCAGACTCACCCACAGCGAGCGGCCCACGATGGACCACAGCACAGGATCGACATGAAACAGGAGTTGCAGCGCAGACGATGCGCTGTCAGAGAAAGAATTCATCGAAGCCAAAAAAGTTGCGTTATCGTAGTCAGGCCCTCAATACCCTGCCATATGAAGTCTTGTGCATAGCGTCCACCTCCACTACACCCTCAACCACCGCGACGACAGCAGCCCTGCGGGCGATGCGGGTTGGCTGCGTCATCCGTTGATGGCTTTGCTGCAAGCCGTGGCGCAGCGCGGCTCGATCTCGGCGGCAGCGCGTGAGTTGGGGTTGTCGTACCGCCATGTGTGGGGTGAGCTCAAACGCTGGGAAGACGTGATGGGGCAAGAGCTGATCGTGTGGGAGAAAGGGCAATCGGCCAAGCTGACGGAGTTCGGCACCAAGCTGATGTGGGCCGAGCGTCAAACCCAAGCCCGCTTGGCGCCGCAGATCGAAGCCTTGCGCGCCGACCTGGAGCGCACCTTTGCGGTGGCCTTTGACCCGCATGCCCATGTGTTGACGCTCTACGCCAGCCACGACGACGCCCTGCCACGTCTGCGCGAACACGCCGCGAGCCATGGCCTGCATCTGGACATGCGGTTTTGCGGCAGCGTGGACGCCATCCGCGCCCTCAACGAAGGACGCTGCACGCTGGCGGGGTTTCACACCCAGGCACAACCGGGCATGGGCACACACACGCAGCAGGCTTACCAGCACTTACTCCAACCCGGTTTGCACAAAATCATTGGCTTTGCCACGCGCACCCAAGGACTGATGGTGGCCCCTGGTAACCCGCTGCAGCTGCACAGTCTGGCCGATGTGGTGCGCACCCAAGCGCGCTTTGTGCAGCGCAGCTTGGGCACTGGCACGCGCGTCTTGCTGGACGACTTGCTGCAACAAGCACAACTCGACAGCGCCAGCTTGAGCTGCAGCGCAGACGCCGAACCCTCGCACACAGCACTGGCTGAAGCCATTGCTGCCGGTCGTGGCGATGTGGGCTTGGGGCTAGAGAGCACAGCGCATGCGCGTGGGCTGGACTTTGTGGCACTGACCCAGGAACACTTTCACTTGGTGTGTTTGAAATCGGCCCTCGAGACCCCATCCACCCAAGCCTTGCGTGTGTTGCTGCGCGAAACCGAATGGCTGTCGCAACTCAACGCCTTGTCGGGTTACCAAAGTGACCACAGCGGTGAAGTGCAATCGCTGCGCGCCTTGCTGCCCTGGTGGACCTTCAAGCGGGCCAAAAAATCCGGCACCCAGGCCGCCGGATAATTGGGCCATGGATTCTTCTCTGCCCCCGACCACCCCACCCCCTGTTCCCCGCGTGAGTTCCCTGTCGCATGGTGGCGGCTGCGGTTGCAAGATTGCCCCTGCCGTGCTGCGCGACATCTTGCAAAGCATGCAGCACAGCACAGGCTTTGTGATGCCGCCCCAACTTTTGGTGGGCCTTGAAACCGCCGACGATGCGGCCGTTTACCAACTCAACGACGAGCAGGCCTTGATCGCCACCACCGACTTCTTCATGCCCATCGTGGACGACCCGTATGACTTTGGCCGCATTGCGGCCACCAACGCCATCAGCGACGTTTACGCCATGGGCGGCACACCCATCATGGCGCTGGGCTTGGTGGGTATGCCGGTGAATGTGTTGCCCGTTGAAACGATTGGCCGCATCTTGCAAGGCGGTCAAGACGTGTGCCACGCCGCAGGTATTCCGATTGCAGGTGGCCACACCATCGACTCGGTCGAACCCATTTACGGTTTGGTGGTGATGGGCTTGGTTCATCCCTCGCAGGTCAAGCGCAACAACGGCGCACAAGTGGGCGATGTGTTGGTGCTCGGCAAACCTCTGGGTGTGGGCATTTTGTCGGCAGCCCTCAAGAAAGAAGCGCTCAGCGCAGCCGGTTACCAAGACATGATCCGCTTGACCACCCAGCTCAACCGACCGGGCATTGCCTTGGCCAAACACCCGGGGGTACATGCCTTGACCGATGTGACGGGTTTTGGTTTGGCCGGCCACGCCTTAGAACTCGCCCGTGGGGCCCATTGTCAAATCCAGATCGAATGGCGCCAAGTGCCTGTGGTGCAAGGCGCGCGCGCTTTGGCTGAGCAAGGCTTTGTCACGGGCGCCTCGGCACGCAACTGGGCCAGCTATGGCCACGAAGTGCAGCTGCCTGCAGGTTTCGCAAGCGTTGAGCAAGCCCTTTTGAGCGATCCCCAAACCTCGGGGGGCTTGTTGGTGAGTTGTGCTCCCGAGGTTGTCGGCGAAGTGCTGTCCTTGTTCAGCACAGGCGGGTTTGACCAAGCTTGCGTCATTGGCCAGGTTCAAGCCGGTACGGGCCTAAAAATCAGCGGGTAATCCCTAGGTCGGATTGAAGTAATTTCACGAACCAAGGGCACATCTTCATCCAGAAGTATTCATTTAAATGCCAAAAATTGGTAGGATTGCGGGCTGTCGAAAAACGAGGACATCAGGTGACACATCTTCTTAAATTCGCATTGGGCGTTGACAAAGCCAGCGCACAGTTTGGCCACGTGGCCGCCTTCGCTGTGCTGGCCGCAGCCCTGATTTCTGCAGGCAACGCCTTCATTCGCTATGGCTTTGACATCAGCTCCAACGGCTGGCTAGAAATTCAGTGGTACTTGTTTGCAGCCACCGTGATGTTGGGTGCACCCTTGGTGCTCAAGCTCAACGAGCATGTACGGGTGGACATCTTTTACGGTCAACTCAAAGGCAAGGCGCCGGTCTACATCGACCTGCTCGGTTTGGTGGTGTTTTTGCTGCCCGTCATGGTGGCGCTGACCTACCTGAGCTTTCCCTTGTTTCTCAAAATGTTGCTCACCAACGAAATGTCCAGCAACGCAGGGGGCCTGATCCGCTGGCCCGCCATGCTGTTGCTGCCCTTGGGCTTTGCGTGGATGTTCCTGCAAGGTGTGAGCGAAATCATCAAGCGCGTGGCTTACTTGCAAGGCAAGTTTGAAATGGACACGCACTACGAAAAGCCGGTGCAATAAAGGACTCACGATCATGCAAATGGAAAACTTCGCACCCATCATGTTCGTGGGCCTGGTGCTCACGATGCTCATCGGCTTTCCGGTCGCTTTCTCGCTGTCCTTTTTGGGCTTGGCTTGCGGCTTCTTTGCCATCAGCATGGACTGGTTTCCCGCCAGTTTCATGGCCAACCTGCCCTTGAATATTTTTGGCATTCTCAGCAACGACTTGTTGCTGGCCATTCCGTTTTTCACCTTCATGGGCGCCATTCTGGAAAAGTGTGGTTTGGCCGAAGACATGCTCGACTCGATGGGTCAGTTGTTTGGCCCGGTCAAAGGCGGCCTAGGCTACTCGGTGATCATCGTGGGCTTCATCTTGGGCGCCATCACCGGGACGGTGGCCGGTCAGGTGATCGCCATGGCCTTGATTTCTCTTCCCGTGATGATTCGTTACGGCTACAACATGCGCTACGCCACCGGTGTGCTGGCAGCCTCGGGCACCATCACACAGTTGGTGCCGCCTTCTTTGGTGCTGGTGGTGATGGCCGACCAACTGGGCCGCTCGGTGGGCGACATGTACAAAGGCGCTTGGGGCCCGTCGCTGATGCAAGTGGCCATCTTCGCGCTCTACACCTTTGCCTTAGGTCTGTTCAAACCCGAGTTCGTGCCTGGCGTGCCCAAAGAAGCCCGTACCTTGAATGGTTGGGCACTGTGGTCCAAGTGTTTGCGCGGCATCATCCCTTCCGCGTTCTTGATTTTTGCTGTGTTGGGTTCGATGGGCGGCTTGCCCGGCATCAACACCGCCATTGCCACCCCCACCGAAGCGGGTGCCATGGGCTGCGTGGGTGCCTTGATCTTGGCGGCCATGCACAAGCGCTTGGACAAAGACCTGATCTGGGAAGCCATGCACAGCACCATGCGTCTGACGGCCATGGTGGTGTTCATTCTGATCGGCTCGCGCGTGTTCTCGATGGTGTTCCAGGGCGTGGATGGCGCCAAGTGGGTCGAGCACCTGTTGTCGGGCTTGCCAGGTGGTCAAGTCGGTTTCTTGATTGTGGTGAACGTGTTCATCTTCTTCTTGGCGTTCTTCCTCGACTTCTTTGAAATCGCCTTCATCATCTTGCCCATGCTTGGGCCTGTGGCCGACAAGATGGGCATCGACATGGTGTGGTTTGGCGTGCTGCTGTGCGTGAACATGCAAACCAGCTTCATGCACCCGCCCTTTGGCTTTGCCCTGTTCTACTTGCGTGGCATTGCGGACACCTTGTTCAAAGAGGGTCGCATTGAAAAACCGGTGCGCTCCAACGACATTTACATGGGCGCCATTCCGTGGGTGATCATGCAATTGATCTTGGTCGTGATCGTGATCTTTGTGCCTGAAACCGTCACGATGTTCTTGGACAAAGAAGAAAAGGTCGATCTTGACAAAGTGGTGATCGAAATGCCTTCTGAGCAAGAGGTGCCTGACGCCGAACTCAAACTCGATGGCCCTGCTCCCACCGCCGCGGAAAACGCTGCCGAAGAACAGAAAAAAATAGATGATTTGTTCAAGAAATAAATCCATCTGACCCAGACCAGCCCCTCCGGCCACCCCGAGAGGGGCTTTTTCTTGCTAGCTTGTCCCACCCACGCACACCCTCGCCATGGACCAACCACAAACCTCTCCGTCAGAAAGCTCTACCCATGCAGGGATCGAACTGTTTCGCTTCCAACCCAAGCCCGAGTTGATCGAGGGCGCTGCGTTCTCACGCAGCTTCCAAGCCCTCACGGTCTTGATCGTGTTGGGATCCGGCTACTGGCTGATCAGTCTGTGGCAGCAAGGCAAGTTTGGCAGCGACACGGGCATCGAAGGTTTGAGCGCGGTGGGTTGGTTCATCCTGGCTTGGGCCTTGATGGCCTGGACGGGCTGGCAGGTGCTGCAAAGCCGTGTTCGCATTGACACTGAAGGCATTCACCAAACTTGGATCTGGGATAAGCACATGGCCTTTGATGACTTGGCGTTTGCCAAGCTGATTCGGGTTCGTGGCTTGGAGTGGCTGGTGGCACCCAGGCTGTATGTTCGCACCTTGGTCGGAAAGTTCGCCGTGTTTTATGTCACCGATGCCACAGTGTTGGCCGAGTGCGAACGGCTGTCTGCCGAACTCAAAGCGTTTCGTCAGATGTGATGGCGCACACCACGCGCACATAAAAAAACCGCGCCCATGAGCGCGGTTTTTTGTGCAGATCAAAGCTGGATCACAGCTTTTGCGCTTGCATGAACGAATCGAAACGCGCCTCGGTGAAACGGAACCACAGGTTCTGCTCGCCGCGGAATTTGGAATAGTCGGCATACACTTTTTTCCAGTTGTCGTTCTTGGCAGACAACTCGTCGTAGAAAGCCATGGCTTCTTTGAAGCTTGCCGCCATCACGTCTTTGGGGAACTCGCGCAACTTGGTGCCGGAGCCGACCAACTGCTTCAAAGCAGCAGGGTTGCGTGCATCGTACTTGGCTTGCATGTCCGAGTGGGCTTGTGCCGCTGCAGCTTCCACAATGGCCTTGTACTCAGGGCTCAAGGCGTTGAATGCCTTGTCGTTGATGTAGAAGTCCAACTCTGGACCACCTTCCCAGAAACCTGGGTAGTAGTAGAACGGCGCCACTTTGCTGAAACCCAGCTTCAGGTCGTCATAGGGGCCAATCCACTCGGCCGAATCGATGGTGCCTTTTTCAAGGGCGGGGTAAATGTCGCCACCGGGAATATTTTGTGGCACCACACCCAGGCGCTCCAGCACTTTGCCGCCGAAGCCACCGATGCGGAACTTCAGGCCTTTGAGGTCAGCCACTGACTTGATTTCTTTGCGGAACCAGCCACCCATCTGGGCGCCCGTGTTGCCACCTGGGAAACTGATGATGTTGTACTTGGCATAAAACTCACGCATCAGCTTCAGACCGTTGCCCTCGTACATCCAGGCGGTCATTTGTCGGCTGTTCAAACCAAAGGGGATGGCACAGCCCAAGGCAAAGGTCTCATCTTTGCCAAAGAAATAGTAAGGCGCCGTGTGCGCCATTTCGATGGAGCCTTGTTGCACGCCATCGACCACGCCAAAGGCGGGCATGATTTCACCAGCTGCGTGCACCGAGATTTCAAATTTGCCGCCCGTCATGTTTTTGACAGCGCGGGCAAAGGTATCGGCGGCACCGTGGATGGTGTCGAGCGATTTGGGAAAGCTGGAAGCCAAGCGCCAACGAATCGTTGCTTGTGCGTGCACAGCCGGTGCTGCACCTGCAGCCAAGATGCCTGCAATGCCTGCGTTTTTAATGACGGAACGACGGTCCATGAAAGACTCCCATGAGTGGTTGAAACAAGTCCTGCCCAGAGACACGTCTGTCACGTGAACTCCGCAAGGATGGGGGATTGTAGGCAGTCACACGAGCGACTTTGTTCGGGTTTCCACCATAGATCTCTCTGCAAGAAAAAACTTCAAGCGTGTTGAAAAAGGCTCAAAGTGGCAGCAGCAATTCTGAAAAACGTTGGGTGATGGATGCCTCAATGCCGGGTGCATCGAGCCCGAGTTCCGCCAACAACTTGGCGGGGTCTCCGTGCTCCGTCAGTTGATCGCCCACGCCCAAAGCGAGCACGGGTTTGATCAAGCCCAAGGTTTGCAACGCCTCCAGCACTGCGTCGCCTGCACCGCCCATCAGCGCGCCCTCTTCCAGCGTGACCAGGGCCTCATGGCTGGCGGCCACCTGCGCCAACAAGTCCACATCGAGTGGCTTGGCCCAGCGCATATTGACCACTGTCAAATTGAGTGCCTCGGCCGCTTGCAAGGCCGGGTACAACAAAGTGCCAAATGCCAAGATGGCGATGCGTTGGCCCTGTCGGCGGACTTCGCCTTTGCCAAACGGCAAGCCGTCTAAGCTGGCTTGCACGGCCACACCAGCGCCTGCGCCGCGCGGATAACGCACGGCCACGCAATGGTCTTGGGCAAAGGCGGTGCTGAGCAATTGGCGGCACTCGTTTTCGTCGGCTGGACAGGCAATGCTGACGTGCGGCACGCAGCGCAAGAAAGGAATGTCGAACAGGCCGGCATGGGTGGCGCCATCTGCGCCCACAATGCCAGCCCGGTCCAGCGCCAACACCATGGGCAGTTTTTGCAAGGCCACATCGTGGATCAACTGGTCATAGGCGCGTTGCAAAAAGGTGGAATAAATTGCCACCACGGGTTTGATGCCCTCACACGCCAATCCGGCGGCAAATGTCAGCGCATGCTGCTCGGCAATGCCCACATCAAAGTAGCGGTCCGGAAAGCGCTGATGGAACTTGACCATGCCCGACCCCTCGCGCATCGCCGGCGTGATGCCCACCAACAATGGGTCGTGTTCGGCCATGTCGCAAAGCCATTGACCAAAGACTTGGGTGAAGGTGGTTTTGGCGACCGTGCTGGCAGGCACCAGGCCCACCGCTGGATCGAATTTTCCGGGGCCGTGGTATGCCACGGGATCGGCCTCGGCGAGGTCATACCCCTGGCCCTTCTTGGTGACCACGTGCAGAAATTGTGGCCCCTCTAAATGCTTGATGTTTTCCAGGGTGGGAATCAGAGAGTCCAGGTCATGTCCGTCGATGGGACCGATGTAGTTGAAGCCAAATTTTTCAAACAAGGTCGCAGGCACCACCATGCCTTTGGCATGCTCTTCAAAGCGTTTGGCCAATTCAAACAGAGGTGGCGCGCCTTTGAGCACTTGCTTGCCCACCTGTTTGGCCGTGGCATAAAACCGACCACTCATGAGCTGTGCCAAATAACGGTTGAGGGCCCCCACCGGCGGGCTGATCGACATGTCGTTGTCGTTGAGGATCACCAGCAAGCGGGCATGGGTGACGCCGGCATTGTTGAGGGCCTCAAAGGCCATGCCTGCGGTCATGGCCCCATCGCCAATCACGGCAATCGAATGGCGAGACTCGCCTTTGAGCTGGGCCGCGATGGCCATGCCCAGTGCGGCGGAAATGCTGGTCGATGAGTGCGCAGTGCCAAAGGCGTCGTACACACTTTCGTCGCGCCTTGGAAAACCGCTCAAGCCGTTGCGCTGACGCAAGCTCGACATGCGGTCACGTCGACCCGTCAGTATTTTGTGGGGATAGGTCTGGTGCCCGACGTCCCAGACCACGCGGTCGTCGGGTGTGTTGAACACGTAATGCAAAGCCACGGTCAGTTCAACGGTGCCTAAGTTAGAACTCAGATGGCCACCCGTTTGCGCCACGCTGTGGAGCAGGTAACTGCGCAACTCGTCCGCCAAAGGCGCCAACTGTTGGCGCGACAAAGCACGCAAATCGGCAGGAGAGTTGATGGTCGACAACAAAGATGACATGGTCAGGTATTCCGGTTCACAACCCGCTGCGCCAGTTGAGACAGCGCGTGGGTTTGCGTCAATTGGCTGGCATGCAAGGCGCTCATGGCTTGATCCAGCAACTCACGGGCGTAGGCTTGGGCGCTCGCCAAGCCCAGCAAAGAAACATAGGTGGGTTTGTCGTTGGCCGCGTCTTTGCCAGCCGTCTTGCCCAAAGTGGCGGAGTCTGCGGTGACATCCAAAATATCGTCGACCACTTGAAACGCGAGCCCCAGGGCTTGTCCATAGCGCTGCAAGCCATCACGCGCTTGAGCGTTGGGGCTGCCGCAAGCAGCGCCCATCATGACACTGGCTTCGAGCAAAGCCCCGGTTTTCAAACGGTGCATTTGACGCAATTGCGCCTCATCCAGGCGCATGCCCACACTGGCCAAATCAATCGCTTGGCCACCCGCCATGCCGGCATGGCCTGCAGAAGCAGCCAGCAGTCGGCACAGCCGAGCTTGCACGTGGTCGTCAATCGCCGATGCATCCGACGTCAGCAGCTCAAACGCCAAAGCCTGCAAGGCATCTCCTGCCAGCAGGGCTTGGGCTTCGCCGAACTGCACATGCACGGTCGGCTTGCCGCGACGCAGCACATCGTTGTCCATGCAGGGCATGTCATCGTGCACGAGGGAGTAGGCGTGGATCAACTCCACTGCACAGGCGGCACGCAAGGCGGCTTCGTCCAGAGCAGCGTCTGGGGTCAGTCCTGCCACGGCTTCTCGGGCAGCCAGTACCAGCAGGGGGCGCAAGCGCTTGCCGCCATCGAGCACGGCATAGCGCATGGCTTCGCCCAAACCTGCAGGCGCTTGCGGGCTGATCCACAGCGACAAAGCCTTCTCGACCGAAGCGAGTTGTTGCTCGCTCCAAGTGTCTAAATCAAAAACAGCAGAGTTCTGGCGCATGGGGTTCAGGCAGATGTCCAAGGCTTCAAGACACCGTTGTCCAACACCTTGATTTGTTGTTCAACGCTGTCGAGTTGAGCTCGGCAGTAATTCAAAAGTTCCGCACCGCGCTGGTAACCCGACAACAATTGGGCCAAGGGCAGCTGTCCCGACTCCATCTGTTGCACCAAGGCTTCCAACTCTTGCAGGGCCGTTTCGTAGCTGACAGGCGCAGCATGCGCGTCAGTGGGGACAGGTTTAACCTTGGGCATGCTGATGACGATCCATGTATGAGTCAGAACGGGAGGTCTCGCATTTTAGGCCGCTTCAAGTTGGGGCATGCCCCCCAAAGGTACAATGAGCGTCGTCCAATCAACCGTTCGGTTGATTTATTTTTTTCATACCCCCTCCCTGTGGGGAGTCTTTAGGTCAGGTCCTCCATGTCTGATTTAAGTCTTCAACTGCAGCAGGCGTCTAGCCAACTACCAGTTACCAGTTATTTCGATCAAGCGCTGTTTCAGCGTGAACTGGAGACCATCTTTCAGTCTGGCCCACGTTATGTGGGCCATCAATTGGCTGTGCCCGACGTGGGCGACTACTACGCCCTTCCCCACGAAGGCGAAGGCCGCGCCTTGGTGCGCTCAGCCCAAGGGGTTGAGCTGATCTCCAACGTTTGCCGTCACCGCCAAGCGGTCATCCTCAAAGGACGCGGCTCACTCCAAGCAAGAGGCGCGGGCGCAGCCGGGGGCAACATCGTGTGTCCCCTCCACCGCTGGACCTATTCGCCCTCGGGCCAATTGTTAGGCGCCCCCCATTTCTCCCACGACCCTTGCCTGAACCTCAACAACTACAAACTGCGGGAGTGGAATGGCCTGCTGTTTGAAGACAACGGCTTGGACATCGAAGCCGACCTGGCCCACATGGGGCCACGTGCAGCCTTGAGCTTTGAAGGCTTTGCGCTGGATCGGGTGGAGTTGCATGAATGCAATTACAACTGGAAGACCTTCATTGAGGTGTATCTGGAGGACTACCACGTCGGTCCTTTCCATCCTGGCTTGGGCCAGTTTGTCACCTGTGATGACCTGAGTTGGGAATTCAAAGCCAACTATTCGGTCCAGACCGTGGGTGTGTCCAGTGGTTTTGGCAAGCCGGGTTCGGCCACCTACCAAACTTGGCATGACGTGCTGCTCAAATACCGCAACGGCAAGTTGCCCGAGCAAGGCGCGATATGGCTCACCTACTACCCACACATCATGGTCGAGTGGTACCCCCATGTGTTGACAGTGTCCACCTTGCACCCCATTGGCCCCAGCAAAACCCTCAACATGGTGGAGTTCTACTACCCCGAAGAAATCGTCGCCTTTGAGCGTGAGTTTGTTGAAGCACAACAGGCCGCCTACATGGAAACGTGCATCGAAGACGACGAAATCGCAGAGCGCATGGACGCTGGCCGAAAAGCGCTCATGCAACGCGGCGACAACGAGGTAGGCCCATACCAAAGCCCAATGGAAGACGGCATGCAGCACTTTCATGAGTGGTACCGCGGCAAACTCAATTTCAGCGGCCGCTAAAGCGCATGCAAGCCCTGTGGATGCTGCTGGGCGCAGCTTTTTTCGCCAGCATGGGCGTGTGCGTCAAGTTCGCATCCGCCTACTTCACATCTGCTGAGTTGGTGTTTTATCGCGGCATGGTGGGCATCGTATTCTTAGGTGTCATCGCCAAGCAACGTGGCATTTCTCTGCGAACGCGTTACCCAGGCATGCATGTGTGGCGCTCTGCCGTGGGCGTGTTGTCATTGGGCTCTTGGTTTTACGCCATTGCCCACCTGCCCTTGGCCACCGCCATGACGCTGAACTACATGAGCGGCGTTTGGGTGGCAGCCTTTTTGGTGGGTGGCAACCTGCTGAACTGGAACCCGCAGGAGGGTGAAAGCGCATGGTCTCAAGGCCCCTTGGCCATCACCGTGTTGAGCGGATTTGCCGGTGTGGTGATGATGCTGCGTCCAACGATCGAACAAAACCAAATCTTTGCGGGCTTGATTGGCCTGATGTCTGGCTTCGTGGCGGCTTTTGCCTTCATGCAAGTCATGGCGCTGAGTCGCGTGGGCGAACCCGAAACACGCACCGTGTTTTACTTTGCGATAGGTACAGCGGTGGCGGGTGGCGGCGTGATGCTGTTTGAAGGCACCACCGCATGGGATTGGCACCACGCCATGTGGCTCTTGCCCGTCGGAGTTTTTGCCTCGCTCGGTCAGCTGTGCTTGACCCGCGCCTACAGCCAAGGGGCCACCTTGGTGGTGGCCAACTTGCAATACTCCGGCATTGTGTTTGCAGCTCTCTACAGCTTGCTGCTCTTTGGTGACGACATACCGCTCATCGGCTGGGCCGGCATGGCGGTGATCGTCATCAGCGGAATGGCCGCCACGTTGCTGCGTGCCCGCGCAGCGCCCAACGCACCGGCCGAAGAGCACTGAACACGTCCGCTTCATTTTCAAGCCCCCAAGGAACCCTCATGTACACCACCCTCATCAGCGTCACGCAATTGCAAACCCTACAGAGCCAATCCGCCCCGGTGCTGGTGATTGACTGCAGCTGCGATTTGATGCAACCCGCTGTGGGCCCGCAACAGTTTCAAGACCAGCACATTGCGGGTGCACTGTATGCCGACTTGAATGACAACCTCAGCGCCCAAGACGCAGACCAGGCGGTCAACGCGGGGCGTCACCCCTTGCCCCGGCGCGAAGTGTTTGTGCAGTGGCTGCAAAGCCTGGGTTTGACCCACGACATGCAGGTGGTGGTGTATGACCGTAACGGCATGAATTACTGTGGCCGTTTGTGGTGGATGCTCAAGTGGTGTGGTCACAACGCAGTGGCGGTGCTCGATGGAGGCTTGCAAGCCTGGCTGGCTGCAGGGGGGGCCACAGCTGCTGGTGCCGCTGTCACTCGCTCACCGTCTCAATTCGCCTTGCAAGCACCGTTGGTGACCTTGGTCGACACCGCCGCAGTGGCCAGCCGGCTGAATCAAGCGGATCAAACCTTGATAGACGCACGGGGCGCGCCACGTTTTCGCGGTGAAGTCGAACCCATTGACCCAGTGGCAGGCCACATACCCGGAGCACTCAACCGCCCGTTCAACAGCAACCTCACTGAGCAAGGTTTCTTCAAGAGCCCCGAGGTCTTACGGGCCGAGTTCACCACACTGCTCAATGGACGCGCGCCCCAAAGCGTGGTGCACCACTGCGGCAGTGGCGTGAGCGCTGTGCCCAATGTGTTGGCCATGGAGGTCGCAGGTTTGGGTGCCAGCGGTTTGTATGCGGGCAGCTGGAGCGAATGGTGCACCACCCCGGGCTTGCCAGTGGCCAAAGGTTGATCGGCAAGATCAGGCAACCACGAGGCACACCAGACCCAACACGGGCACCCGTTGCAAGACGTCAGGTTCGCGTCGAGCGCAGTGCCTAGTGCTGCGCCAACTCGCCCAGCACCACCACCAAGCCCATGCCCAAAAACAACCACGCCACCTGGGCAGCGGTTTGCGCAGGACTCAAGCGCTTTTGCAATTGAGGAATCAAATCGGCCAGCGCCACATAGATGAAGCTGCTGGCAGCCACCACCAAAAAGTACGGCAGGTACTCGTGCATGGCCCCCACCAACAGGTAGCCCACCACACCACCAACCGCCGTCACGCCACCGGCCAGTGAGAGCTTGAACAAGGCCGCGCGGGGCGTGGACAAAGTTTGGCGCAACACCACCAAGTCGCCCACATGGTGGGGCACCTCATGGGCCATCACAGCCACCGCAGAGGCCAAGCCCAAACGCCAATCGGCCACAAAGGCAGCTGCAATCAAAATGCCGTCGCCAAACGCATGCACGCTGTCGCCCAACAACACCGCCCAACCACCGCCATGTGCGTGGTGATGGCCATGGTCGTGCGTAGCACTGGCATGTGCTTCATGTGCATGTGGATGAACGTGGTGTGCGTCATGGGGGCCATGGCCGTGAACCTCTGCTTGTGACTCAGCTTGGTGGTGTTCATGTCCGTGGTGCCACAACTCGGCCTTGTCGAGCAGAAAGAAAAACACCAAGCCCACCAGCAGCACCGCAAACAAGGCCTGTGCCGACACGCCAGCCGACACCGACTGCTCGAAGGCCTCTGGCAACAAACGCATGAAAGCCGTGGCCAGCAATGCACCCGCCGCCAAACTCAGCAAATGCTGGGTGAAGCGAGAGAGCAAGGCATAGGCCAGCAAAGCGGCCAGCCACACACTGCCCATGCCAGCGACCAGGGTGCCGACCAAAATAGAAAGCAACGTCATGGGTGAATCATAGGGTCTGGTTCAATGCGCCTCGTCCCAATTGCGCCCCACGCCCACTTCTGCCAGCAAGGGCACTTTGAGCTGCGCCACCTCGGCCATCAGACGTGGCACTTCTGTCTTGAGCCAATCCACTTCTGACTCGGGCACTTCAAACACCAGTTCATCGTGCACTTGCATGATCACTTGGATCGAACGGTGTTGCGCGTCCAGCACCTGTTGCACCTTGACCATGCTGAGCTTGATCAGGTCTGCCGCCGTGCCTTGCATGGGCGCATTGATGGCGGCACGCTCGGCCCCCGCGCGGCGCGGGCCGTTGGGGCTGTTGATTTCAGGCAAATACAAGCGACGGCCAAACACGGTCTGCACATAGCCCTGTGCTTTGGCTTGGGCACGGGTGTCGTCCATGTAGCGTTTGACTCCGGCAAAGCGCTCAAAGTAACGGGTGATGTAGTTTTTGGCAGCGGTGTTGTCGATGCCCAGCGCCTTGGCCAAACCAAAGGCGCTCATGCCGTAGATCAAGCCAAAGTTGATGACCTTGGCATAGCGACGCTGCTCGGTGCTCACTTGGTCGACCGCCACACCAAACACCTCGGCAGCCGTGGCGCGGTGCACGTCCAAGCCGTCATGAAAAGCTTTGACCAAGGCCTCGTCGTCGCTCAAGTGCGCCATGATGCGCAGCTCGATTTGGCTGTAGTCGGCACTGGCAATCACGCGGCCCGCTGGGGCCACAAAAGCTTCACGCACTTTACGACCTTCTGCGGTGCGGATGGGGATGTTCTGCAAATTGGGGTCGTTGCTGGACAAACGTCCCGTCACTGCCACCGCTTGCGCGTAATGGGTGTGCACGCGCCCGGTGCGCGGCAGCGCCATCTGCGCCAGCTTGTCGGTGTAGGTGCCTTTGAGTTTGCTCAAGGAGCGGTGCTCCAAAATCTTGGCAGGCAATGGGTAGTCTTCGGCGAGCTTTTCCAGCACTTCTTCGTCGGTGCTGCGCGCCCCGGTGGCGGTCTTTTTGACGACGGGCAAACCCAGTTTGTCAAAAAAGATTTCGCCCAACTGCTTGGGGCTGGCCAGGTTGAAGGGCTGACCCGCAATCTCATAGGCCTCGGATTCCAGTTGGACGATGCGCTGGCCCAAGGCATGGCTTTGTGCCGCCAGGGTGGGCCCGTCGATCAACACACCGTTGCGTTCAATGCGGTAGAGCGCTTCGCTGCTGGCAATTTCCAGCTCGTAGACAAAGCGCAGCTTGTCGTCGGCTTGCAAACGTGGCCACAGGGCCTGGTGAACTTCGAGCGTCATGTCCGAGTCTTCGCACGAGTACTCGGTGGCACGTGCCACGTCCACTTGGGCAAACGGAATTTGATGTGCGCCTTTGCCGCACAGGTCTTCGTAGCTCAAGCCTTTGCGGCCCACATGGCGCTCGGCCAAACTGGCCAAGCCATGCGGCTTGTGCACTTCCAGCACATAGCTTTGCAGCATGGTGTCGTGGGCGTAACCCTGCACCTCGATGCCGTGGTTGGCCATGACATGGCGGTCGTACTTGATGTGCTGGCCCAGCTTTTTGGCAGCCGGATTTTCAAACCAGGGCTTGAGTTTGGCCAGCACCTCACTGAGGGGCAACTGCGTGGGCGCATCGCCGTAGCTGTGTGCCAATGGGATGTAGCAGGCTTCGCCGGCTTGCACGGAAAAGCTCAAGCCCACCAACTCGGCGCGCATGGCGTCGAGCGCCGTGGTTTCGGTGTCAAACGCCACCAAATCGGCCGCTTGCATTTTGGCCAGCCAGGCGTCAAACGCTTCCCAAGTGAGCACACAGTCATAGGCCTTGGTGGTGACTTGCGACGGGGTGGGCGCAGGCTCGTCGAACAGAGCAAGATTGGCACCCGATTGCGAATCAGCAGGCGAGCCATTCACATAACCGTCTGCCATCTGCCCGCCAGCGCCCACCTGAGCCTCACCCATTGCACGGGCCAAACCCTTGAAACCATAAGTCTCGTAAAAGGTTTTGAGCGCAGGCTTGTCAGGCTCGGCCAAATGCAGGGCATCCAGCGCAGGCAAACCCGGCACATGGGCGGACAAATCGCAATCGGTTTTCATGGTCACCAACTGGCGTCCGGTGACCAACCACTCCCGAGCCTGACGCAAGTTTTCACCCGCCACGCCCTTGATGGCGTCGGCGTTTTGCAGCAAGGCGTCGAGCGAGCCATATTCCATCAGCCACTTGGCGGCGGTCTTGGGGCCCACTTTGGGCACGCCGGGCACGTTGTCCACGGTGTCGCCCACCAGGGTTTGAAAGTCGATCATCAAACTCGGCGGCACGCCAAACTCGGCCGTCACGCCCGCCACGTCGCGTTTTTTGCCGTTCATGGTGTCCATGATGGTGATGTGTTCGTTCACCAATTGGCTCAGGTCTTTGTCGCCACTCGACACCACCACCGTCATGCCCTGCTGCGCGGCCGTCACCGCCAAGGTGGCGATCACGTCATCGGCTTCGACACCCGGCACATCCAACACGGTCCAGCCCAGCAGGCGCACCATCTGATGGATGGGCTCAATTTGGCTGCGCAAATCGTCGGGCATGGGCGAGCGGTGGGCCTTGTACTCGGGGTACATGACATCGCGAAAGGTCGGGCCCTTGGCATCAAACACACAGGCGGCCCATTGGGTAGGCACTTCTTTGCGCAGGGCCTGCATCATGTTGATCATGCCGCGAATGGCGCCGGTGGCGGCACTGGCGGGGTCACCCGGCACGGCACGCAAGTCGGGCATGGCGTGGAAAGCACGGTAGAGGTAGCTGGAGCCGTCTACCAGCAGCAAGGTCTTGTTTTCTGACATCCTGCGATTGTGCCGTGCCCATGGGCAGCGCTGGGTGACTGGATCGCAGCCTGCGCTGAGGCGACCACTACAATTCGCCCACTTACATTTACCTCCCTGTCATGGCTGTTTTCACCGAAGTTCTCGATTCCACCGCTCAAGATCTGCTGACGCAACTCAAGCTGGGTGAATTGGTTGAACTCCAGGGCATCCAAGGTGGGATTGAAAACACCAATTACTTTCTCACCAGCAGCGATGGCGCCTATGTGCTGACGCTGTTTGAACGGCTCACCCATGCGCAGTTGCCGTTTTATCTTTATCTGATGAAGCATTTGGCTGAGCGCGGAATTCCGGTGCCTGACCCGGTTTCTGACAGCAATGGCGACATCTTGCTGACCGTGCAAGGCAAGCCTGCCGCCGTGGTGAACCGCTTGCGCGGCAAAAGTGAGCTCGCCCCCAGCCCCACCCACTGTGCAGCCGTGGGCGACATGCTGGCCCGCATGCATTTGGCAGGCCGCGACTTTGCACGCGAGCAACCCAATTTGCGGGGGCTGGATTGGTGGGCGCAGACCGTTCCTGTGGTGCTGCCCTTTCTCGACGCCTCGCAGTCGACCCTGATCCAAGCTGAATTGGCCTACCAGCATCACGTGGCAGCTTCATCGGCTTACAGCGCGCTGCCCCGTGGCCCGGTGCATGCCGATTTGTTCCGCGACAACGTGATGTTTGATGGCCCCCCTCAGTCGCCCGAGTTGACTGGCTTTTTTGATTTCTACTTCGCAGGTGTGGACAGCTGGCTGTATGACTTGGCCGTGTGCATCAACGACTGGTGCATCGACCATGACGCAGCGCACGATGGCCGCCATCACCCAGCCAATCTGCAAGCTCTCTTAGACGCCTACCAAGCCGTGCGCCCCCTCACAGGGGCCGAGCGCGAGTTGTTCAACCCCATGCTGCGCGCAGGCGCTTTGCGGTTTTGGATTTCACGCTTGTGGGACTTTCACCTGCCGCGCGAAGCCAGCATGCTGCAAGCCCACGACCCCACCCACTTCGAGCGTGTGCTGCGCGAGCGCGTCAACCAACCGGTACACCTGTAACCATGAAACTTCACGTTGTTCCATCGCGCATGGGTGCCCAATGGGTGCGCCAAGGCATTCGCACTTTCTGGAAACAACCCATCGCCATGAGCGGTTTGTTTTTCATGTTCATGGCACTGATGTCGGTCTCCTCCTTGGTGCCGGTGGTGGGGAGTTTTGTGGCGCTGATGCTGTTGCCCGCAGCCTCCTTGGGGTTGATGGCAGCCACCCGCGAGGTGGATTTGGGCAAATTCCCCATGCCGATGATTTTGGTCAGTGGGTTTCGTGCGGGACATGAGCGCAAGCGCGACATGCTCCTACTTGGCTTGCTCTACGCCCTGGGCTTCGTGGGCGTCATGGGCTTGTCGATGCTGGTCGACGGTGGCGACTTTGCCAAACTGTATTTGGTGGGCGGCTCCTTGGACACGGACACCTTGATGAAACCCGAGTTTCAAAATGCCATGTGGTTGTCGCTGCTGCTGTACATGCCCTTGTCGGCGGTGTTTTGGCATGCACCGGCCCTGGTGCATTGGCACGGTGTGCCGGCGATCAAAAGTTTGTTCTTCAGCACCGTCGCATGCTTGAGCAACTGGCGCGCATTTCTGGTGTTTGGCCTGCTGTGGTCGTTTATTTTTCTGCTCACCGCCTTGGTGATCACGCTGATTGGCGGCCTCACGGGCGACAGCGAATTCGCCTCCTTGGCGCTGCTGCCCGCCATGTTGATGCTGGCCGCCATGTTTTTCTGCTCGACCTACTACAGCTTTCGCGACAGCTTTGTGTCCGACGTGATTTACGCCTGAACCCTGGCCTCAGATCTGCGTGAGTTTGGCCACGCTGAGCGCCAGCCACTTGATGCCATGGCGACCAAACTTCACCTGAGCGCGGGCATCGTCGCCCAACCCTTCCAAGCTGATCACCGTGCCCTCGCCAAACTTGGTGTGAAACACCTGCACGCCGCTGCGCACCCAGGCGTTGGGGCCGCTGCTGACAGGTGCCGCGCGTTGCACCACGGGTGCCGCTGCCGTGGCGGCACCGCCACCCCAGGGGTTGTTTTGCCATGCGGGGTTTTGCCAAGCGTCGCGCCGTGAGGTTTGCGGATCGGCAAAGGCCGAGCGTGCGGGCGTGATCCATTTCAGGGTGTGTTCGGGCAACTCTTCAAAGAAACGGCTCTTGAGGTTGTAGCGGGTTTGGCCATGCAGCATGCGGGTTTGCGAATGGCTCAAATACAAGCGCCGACGTGCGCGTGTGATGGCCACGTACATCAGGCGGCGCTCTTCCTCTAACCCGTCGTAGTCGTTCATCGAGTTTTCATGGGGGAACAAGCCCTCTTCCATGCCGGTGATGAACACGCAGTCAAACTCCAAACCTTTGGAGGCATGCACCGTCATCAACTGCACCGCGTCTTGCCCCGCCTGGGCTTGGTTGTCGCCTGACTCCAGCGCCGCATGGGTCAAGAATGCCGCCAGAGGCGACATGGTTTCGCCCGTGTCGGGGTTGATCATTTGGCCATCCACCGGCAAGGCCACCGCCTCGCGGCCAAAGCCTTCTTGGGTCACAAAGCTCTCCGCCGCGTTGACCAGTTCGGCCAAGTTCTCCAAGCGGTCTGCGCCTTCACGCTCGGCCTTGTAATGCTCGGTCAAGCCAGAGTGGTCCAACAGCAACTCAATGATTTGGCGCAGCGTTTGGCCCTGGGTCTGCTCGCGCAGCACATCGATCTTGGCCACAAACGCGCTCAGGTTGGCACCGGCTTTGCCGGAGACCGCGCTCACCGCGTCGTGCATGGCGCAGCCCATGGCACGCGCAGCATCTTGCAACTGCTCGATGCTGCGCGCTCCGATGCCACGCGGCGGGAAGTTGACCACGCGCATGAAGCTGGTGTCGTCACGCGGGTTCTCCAACAAGCGCAAATAGGCCAGCGCGTGTTTGATTTCGGCGCGTTCAAAAAAGCGCAAACCGCCATACACGCGGTAAGGCATGGCCGCATTGAACAGCGCGGTTTCAATCACCCGGCTTTGCGCGTTGCTGCGGTAGAGCACCGCAATTTCGTGACGATGCGCCACGCCTTGGCTGCCATCGCCGTTTTGACCATCGCGCAGCAATTGCTTCATCTCATCGACCATCCACTGCGCCTCGGCAAAGTCGGTGGGGGACTCGTAGATGCGCACCGGTTCACCCGCAACTTGGGTGGTGTGCAGGTTTTTACCCAAGCGGCTTTTGTTGTGGCTGATCAGGTGGTTGGCACTGTCCAAGATGTTGCTGAAGCTGCGGTAGTTTTGCTCCAGCTTGATCTGGTGCTGCACTTGGTATTCGCGCACAAAGTCGGCCATGTTGCCCACGCGTGCGCCACGGAAGGCGTAAATGCTTTGGTCATCGTCCCCCACCGCAAAAACGGCCCCGCCGCCTTGCCCCACAGGTCCGGCGAGTTGTTTGATCCAGGCGTATTGCAGCTTGTTGGTGTCTTGAAACTCATCGATCAAGATGTGTTGAAAGCGACGGCGGTAGTGCTCGCGCACCGCATCGTTGTCACGCAGCAGCTCGTAAGAGCGCAGCATCAGCTCGCCAAAATCAACCACGCCTTCGCGTTGGCACTGGGCTTCGTACAGCTCGTACAGCTCTACTTTTTTGCGGGTTTCCTCGTCGCGCACTTCCACATCTTTGGCGCGCAAGCCATCTTCTTTACAGCCCGCAATGAACCACATGGTTTGCTTCGGGGGAAAGCGCTCTTCGTCCACGTTGAATTGTTTGCTCAGGCGCTTGATGGCGCTGAGTTGGTCTTGGGTGTCCAAGATTTGAAACGTCTGCGGCAAGTTGGCCAGCTTCCAGTGCGCGCGCAAAAAACGGTTGCACAAGCCGTGGAAGGTGCCCACCCACATGCCGCGCACATTCACGGGCAGCATGGAAGTCAAACGGGTCAGCATTTCTTTGGCGGCTTTGTTGGTGAAGGTGACCGCCAACACACCACCCGGCGACATTTGCCCGGTTTGCAACAACCAGGCAATGCGGGTGGTGAGCACCCGCGTCTTGCCCGAGCCAGCACCGGCCAAGATCAGCGCATGTTCAGGCGGCAAGGTGACCGCCGAGGATTGCTCTGCGTTGAGGCCTTGCAGCAAGGGGGAGGTATTGGATGTGGCCGAGGCCGATTGGGTGTCAAACCCGGAAGAAACATGCATGGCAGCGATTTTAGAGAGGTCCATGCCAAGCCCTGCTAAAATCAGCCACCGGGCCCAAGATTCTTGCGCTCGGTTTTTTTTGGACGGCCCTGGCGCGTCAGAAAAACCGGCCAAGCCAAGCGCTCAATCTTCGAACGTTTTTTCTGGAGCTTGGGAAATGGAAATATTTGATTACGACAACGTCTTGTTGTTGCCACGCAAGTGCCGCGTGGAAAGTCGCTCAGAGTGCGACGCTGGCGTAGA
>CANCUP010000023.1 GCA_947381325.1 Comamonadaceae bacterium | reverse complement strand
GGCATGCTTTGGGTGATCCATTGAACGGTGGCGGGCGCATCGTGCGCCACCACCTCAGCAGGCATGGCAGCCAGTCCAGAAGGCGCCAGCAGCGCCATCGGCCCACCCACAAATAGACGCACATTCAGGTTGACCGAGCTGCCCTTGAGTTGCGTCAATACCGTGGCCAAGGTGTCGAGATGGCGGTCGGTGCTGACCGACACACCCACTGCGTCGAACCAGTCGGCTTGGAACAAGCGCTTGAACTCGGCGATGTCCTGCGGCACCCCCAAAGTCACCACCCAACCGGCCTGCTTGAAAAACTCGCTCAGCATGAACAAACCCATGCTGTGCTGAGCCCCGGGTTCGGTGAGCAACAGCAAGCTCCAGCCATTGCGAGGCTGCGGCGACTCTTGCAAGAACTCGGCGCTGAAGTCATGCAAGAGCTGCTGCAAATGGGTTGAGACGATCGAGACCATGGCGAAATCCAGCTGATCCGCACGCCACCACTCGCCGATCAAGCGCGCACAAGGCGTGATGCCTCGCACATAAATATCGGCCAGTGACTGGCCCTGGCGCTGCCATCCAAACACCACCTGCCTGGCTGCATCCAAGCCCTGCACACAGGCCTGCGCCAAGATCTGCACCTGAGCCGCGTCCAAGGCAGATTTGCCATTGAACGTTGTGCCCCCCACCAGACGCGGGCCTATCGGGTGACCACGTCGCAGGGCCTGCGGCATCAGGGCCGCCTGTTCCAGCGCCTGAGGCGGGGTTTGGAGTTTGTCGGTATTGAATTGCGCCATCGCATCTGCCCATCATCAAAGTGAAACACCAACGGCAGCACTCGTCATCCATCAGAGCGCTCGACGCAAGGGTTGCATCGCGCAGTGGCATGTGGCCACCACAAAACACAGAACAGAGTGTGATTTGAATCTGGCGACTTCGATTCAGTGTAAACCCTAAAGAACAATATTAATGTCAATTCATGTTGACACATCGCATATCTCGGCTTACATTCATTCGAAACACAACCGCTCGAGAAGGTTCTACATGGTCGCCACCGATACCCAGCTTTTGTACACGCCAGCGCAACGCGCCCGGCGTGATGCAACGGCATGGACCTGGGTGCAAGGCGTGTTGGCCCCGGTTCAATTTGTGGTGTTTCTCATCAGCCTGTACTTGGTGGTGCAAAGCCTGCAAACCGGCGAACACACCGATTGGGCGCTGGCTTCGGTGGTGGTCAAAACGGTCGTCCTCTACGCCATCATGATCACCGGCGCCATCTGGGAAAAAGTGGTCTTTGGCCAATACCTGTTTGCCCCCGCTTTCTTTTGGGAAGACGTGGTCAGCATGGGTGTGTTGGCCCTGCACACCGCCTACCTGTGGGTTTGGTGGCAAGGCCTGTGGCGCCCCAACGAGCAACTGCTGCTGGCCCTGGCCGCCTACCTGACCTACGGCATCAACGCCGCGCAATACATCCGCAAGTTGCGCATGGCGCGACTGCAAAAAAACCACCCCGTTTCATCCTTCACCGGTGCAGAGGTCAGCCCATGAGCAGCGTCATTCCCATCCGCGCCGAAACCACGGGCTGCACCGACGTCACCCCTTTGGTGGAACGCGGTCAGCGCGAAGTCTTTTGTGGACTGACCGGCATCATTTGGCTGCACCGCAAAATCCAAGATGCCTTCTTCTTGGTGGTCGGCTCGCGCACCTGCGCCCATCTGATTCAGTCAGCCGCAGGCGTGATGATCTTTGCCGAGCCCCGTTTTGGCACCGCCATCATCGACGAGCGCGACTTGGCAGGCTTGGCCGATGTGCACGAAGAGCTCGACCGCGTGGTCAACCAACTGTTGGCGCGTCGTCCTGACATCCGGTTGCTGTTTCTGGTGGGCTCGTGCCCGTCCGAGGTGATCAAGCTCGACTTGTCGCGGGCTGCCGAGCGCCAAAACCAAATCCATCACCCCAAGGTGCGCGTGCTCAACTACTCAGGCAGCGGCATCGAAACCACCTTCACCCAGGGCGAAGACGCTTGCCTGGCCGCCATGGTGCCGGGGTTGCCCAACGATGCGGCCCCAGCGCCCGCGCTGATGGTGGTCGGCACTTTGGCCGATGTGGTCGAAGACCAGCTGCGCAACCTGCTCGAGCGCATGGGCTTGCAGGTCAACTTCTTCCCGCCCCGCAACAGCCAAGCCATGCCTGCGGTCGGCCCCAACACCCGCTTCTTGTTGGCCCAACCCTTTTTGGCAGACACCGCACGGGCCTTGCAATCGCGCGGCGCCCAGCACCTGGCTGCGCCCTTTCCTCTGGGCGTCGAAGGCACCACCGCTTGGCTGCAAGCCGCAGCCACTGCGTTTGGCGTCTCGCCTGAGGTGTTTGACAGCGCCACCGCCGCGCCCCGTCAGCGGGCCGAAAAAGCCCTGGCCGTGCAACGCCAAATGCTGCAAGGCCAACGCATCTTTTTCTTTCCCGACTCACAGCTCGAAATCCCGCTCGCACGCTTCGTGCACCGCGAACTCGGGATGGACTTGGTCGAAGTCGGCACCCCGTATTTGCACCGCCAGCACATGGCGCCTGAGCTGGCTTGGCTGCCCCAAGGCACCCGCATCAGCGAAGGCCAAGACGTGGACCTGCAACTTGAGCGATGCCTCGCCGATGCCCCCGATCTGGTGGTCTGTGGCCTCGGCCTCGCGAACCCGCTCGAAGCCCAAGGCATCACCACCAAGTGGGCGATTGAGTTGGTCTTCACCCCCATCCAGGGCTATGAACAAGCCGCCGATTTGGCCGGTCTGTTCAGCCGCCCGCTCAAACGCCGCTTGAAGCTGGCGGCCTGAAAGCGCAGGAACACACCATGCAACTCACGCTCTGGACATATGAAGGCCCACCCCACGTCGGTGCCATGCGTGTGGCCACCGCCATGCGTGACGTGCACTACGTGCTGCATGCGCCGCAAGGCGACACCTATGCCGACTTGCTGTTCACCATGATCGAGCGCTTGCCACGCCGCCCACCCGTGACCTACACCACGTTTCAGGCACGTGACCTCGGGGGAGACACCGCCGAGCTCTTCAAAGACGCAGCACGCCAAGCCATGGCCCGCTTTCATCCCGCCGCCATGCTGGTGGGCTCGTCATGCACCGCCGAGCTGATCCAAGACGACCCGGGTGGCTTGGCCCAGGCACTGCAACTGCCCATCCCGGTGGTGGCGCTGGAGCTGCCGTCTTACCAGCGCAAAGAAAACTGGGGCGCCAGCGAAACCTTCTACCAACTGTGTCGTCACCTGGTGCACAAGCCCGCCGAACGCCAGCCCAAGGCCCGACCCAGCTGCAACCTCTTGGGCCCCAGCGCCCTGGGCTTTCGCCACCGCGACGATGTGAAAGAAATCACCCAGCTGCTCCAGCAACTTGGCGTCGACGTGGCCGTGGTGGCACCGCTCAACGCCAGCGTGGCCGACCTCCAGAAGTTGGCTGAGGCCGACTTCAATGTGGTGCTCTACCCCGAAATCGGCCTCAGCGCCGCGCAATGGTTGCAGCGCCAGTTTGACCAGCCCTACACCAAGACAGTGCCTCTGGGCAGCCACGCCACCCGCGACTTCATCGCCGAAGTCTGCGCCCTCACCGGCTTGCCCCTGCCATCCCAAGACCCCGAGAACGCGCATGCACCTTGGTACGCCAAGTCGGTCGACTCGACTTACCTCACCGGCAAGCGCGTGTACATCTTTGGCGACGCCACACATGTGGTCGCCGCAGCCCGCATCGCCAACGAAGAAATGGGCTTCGAGGTGGTGGGCTTGGGCACCTACAGCCGCGAATTCGCCCGCGAGGTGCGCGACTGCGCCAAAGGCTTGGGCATCGAAGCACTGATCACCGACGACTACCTCGAAGTCGAAGACCAAATCCAGGCGCTGCAACCCGAGCTGATTTTGGGCACCCAAATGGAGCGCCACATCGCCAAGCGCCAAGGCATTCCGTGCGCGGTCATTTCGGCCCCCGTGCATGTGCAAGACTTTCCCGCCCGCTACGCACCGCAAATGGGCTTTGAAGGCGCCAATGTGCTGTTTGACACCTGGGTCCACCCGCTGATGATGGGCTTGGAAGAACACCTCATCGGCATGTTCCGGGAAGACTTTGAATTCCACGCAGGCGCCGCCCCCTCGCACTTGGGCAGCACCCGACCGGCGAACGAGATCAGCGCCCCCACGCCCGTTCAAGCCGTTGCACCCGCAGTGGCAACGCCCAGCGAAAGCCCAGCGCTCGAACCCGCCACATCAGCCGCACGCACCCTTCCCACCCAGACCGCATCGAACCAAGCCACTTGGAGCATCGAAGCCGAGAAAGAGCTGGGCAAGATTCCTTTCTTTGTGCGCGGCAAAGCGCGCCGCAACACCGAACGTTTTGCCCAAGACTTGGGCGTGGCGACCATCACCGTGGAGACGCTCTACGATGCCAAAGCCCACTTCAGCCGCTAAGCCAGCCAAGGCGAACGCACCGCGCATGAGCGTGGTGTTGCTGACCATGGACAGCCACTTGGCCAGCGCCGCCAGCCATGCGGCAGAGCGCCTGGCCACAGACGTGCCAGGTCTGCACTTGCAAACGCACAGCGCCTCGAATTGGCGAGACAGCGACAAGGCATTGGCCGCATGCCTGGGTGCCATCGCCCAAGCCGACCTCGTCATCGTCACCATGCTGTTCATGGAAGACCACTTCTTGCCGGTGCTCGACGCCTTGCAAGCGCGCCGCATGCACTGTGACGCCATGGTCTGCATCATGTCGGCACCACAGGTGACGCAACTCACGCGCATGGGCAAGTTGGTCATGGGCCGCGAGTCCAGCGGGCTGATGGCTTTGCTGAAAAAACTCCGCCCCAGTGCCAAAAACAAAGACACTGGCGAGGACACAGGCGCGCCATCGAGCGCCGGCGCCAAGCAAATGGCCATGCTGCGGCGCCTGCCCAAACTGCTGCGCTTCATCCCCGGCACGGCTCAAGACTTGCGGCTGTTCTTTTTGACCATGCGCTATTGGCTCGCAGGCTCTGAGCACAACATTGAGCACCTGGTCAAAACCTTGGTGCACCGCTACGCCCAAGGGCCACGCGAGCCTTTGCGCGCGCTGGCCCAGCCGCAAGACCCGATCGAATACCCCGAGGTGGGCCTCTACCACCCTCAGATGAAACCTCGCATCAGCGAACACCTGAGCGACTTGCCCGGCCAGGGTCGCAAAGACCAACCCGCCGTGGGCCTGTTGTTGCTGCGCTCTTACCTGCTGGCGGGCAACACCGCACATTACGACGCCGTCATCACGGCGCTGCAAGCACGCGGTCTGCGCGTGATCCCCGCTTTTGCCAGCGGCTTGGATGCCCGCCCCGCCATGGACCGTTTTTTCAAACAAGGCGGCGAGGCGAACATCCAGTCACTGGTCTCACTCACGGGCTTCTCACTGGTCGGCGGCCCCGCCTACAACGACGCCAGTGCCGCCGAGGTGGCCTTGAGCGAACTCGATGTGCCCTACATCGCCGCGCACCCGCTGGAGTTCCAGTCGATCGAACAATGGGGCGACTCCACGCGCGGCTTGCTGCCGGTGGAAAACACCATCATGGTGGCGATTCCTGAACTCGATGGCTCCATCTTGCCCATGGTCTACGGCGGCCGACCCGGCCCGGCCGGACAAACCTGCACCGGTTGCGACAAACACTGCACCTTCCCCAGTGGCCCACGCAGCCAAGACATGTTCACCTGCAGCGAGCGCACCGACATGCTGAGCACGCGGGTCGAGCGCTTGGTGCGCCTGCGCCACAAGCCCCGGGCCGAGCGCAAACTGGCCATCGTGTTGTTCAACTTCCCACCCAATGCGGGCAGCGTGGGCACGGCCGCGTATTTGTCGGTGTTCCAGTCACTCTTCAACACCTTGCAGCGGCTGTCCGTGGAAGGCTACAAGGTCGACTTGCCAGAGAGCGTGGATGACTTGCGCGAGCGTTTGCTGCAAGGCAACGCCAGCCAGTACGGCACCCAAGCCAATGTGCTGCATGCCATGGACACCGCCCACCACGTGCGCCACGAACGCTGGCTGTCAGAGATCGAAGCCCAATGGGGCCCGGCACCCGGCAAGCACCTGACCAACGGCCAGTCGCTGTTCATCTTGGGTGCTGACTTTGGTCAAGTGGTGGTCACCGTGCAGCCAGGTTTTGGCTATGAGGGTGACCCCATGCGCTTGTTGTTTGAAACCGGCTGCGCCCCGACCCACGCCTTCAGCGCGTTTTACCGCTACTTGCGCGACGACTATGCCGCCGATGCGGTGCTGCACTTTGGCACCCACGGCGCCCTCGAATTCATGCCCGGCAAACAAACCGGCTTGTCGGCCCAATGCTGGCCCGACCGCCTGATTGGTGCCCTGCCCAATGTGTACCTGTATGCCGCCAACAACCCGTCTGAGGGGGCACTCGCCAAACGCCGGGGTGCCGCCACCTTGGTGAGCTACCTCACGCCCTCGCTGACCCATTCAGGCTTGTACAAAGAACTCGTCAGCCTGCAGCAGTCCATCGAGCGCTGGCAACAAATGGGGCCCGATCAGGCCCAAGACCGCCACAGCCTGACCGAGCTGATTCACGAACAAGCCCAAGGCATTGACCTGACCGTGCCTGCCGCGTTCAACCCAACATCCGACGCGGACAACGCCGTCTGGATCGAATCGCTGCAACACCAATTGCTGGAGCTGGAATACGCCCTCATCCCCGAGGGCCTGCACGTCATGGGCCAAGCGCCCACCCGCAGCCAGCGGCTGCAAACCCTCAAGGTCATGGCCGACGCCATGGGACTGACCCAACACGACAGCCACAGCGACTTCATGGAGGCGCTGGTGGACGGCGCCAGCGAAGCCCAACTCAAGGCCAGCTGGGCTTCAAGCAAACCAGACAGTGCCCAAGCCGAGTCCTTGCGTCAGCTGGTGCGCACCAACCGCCTGCTCAGCGAAGACCACGAAATGCAAGGGCTGATACGCGCCTTGGATGGCCGCTACTTGCAGCCCGCACCCGGCGGCGACTTGATTCGCAACCCCGATGTGTTGCCCACAGGACGCAACCTGCATGGCCTGGACCCGTTTCGCATGCCCTCGGCTTTCGCGGTGCGCGACGGCCAGCGCCAGGCCGACAAGCTGCTGGCCCGCTATGCACAAGACCACCAAGCCCTGCCAGAAACCGTGGCCATGGTCCTGTGGGGCACCGACAACCTCAAGACCGAAGGCGGCCCGCTGGCCCAAGCCCTGGCCTTGATGGGCGCCACCCCGCGCTTTGACAGCTACGGCCGTTTGGCCGGCGCCAGCCTGGTGCCCTTGGCCCAACTCGGGCGCCCCCGCATTGACGTGGTGATCACCCTCTCGGGCATCTTCCGTGACTTGCTGCCCATGCAAATTCGGCTGCTGGCCGAAGCCTCATTCTTGGCCGCCAGTGCCGACGAGCCACCCGAGCAAAACTTCATCCGCCAACACGCACTGGCCTTCATGGCCGAGCACGAAGGCAGCACCCTGGAGTCCGCGTCGCTGCGCGTTTTCGGCAACACCGAAGGGGCGTATGGCGCCAACATCAACCACTTGGTCGACAGCAGCTGCTGGGAAAACGAAAACGAGCTCGGCGACGCCTTCACCCAACGCAAAGGTTTTGCCTATGGCCGCGAAGGCCGCCCCGTGCGCAACACCGCCGTGCTGCAAAGCGCCTTGGCCAGCGTGTCGCTGACCTACCAAAACCTCGACTCGGTGGAGCTGGGCGTGACGAGTATCGACACCTACTTTGACACGCTCGGTGGCATCAGCCGCGCGGTGCTGCAAGCCAAACACCAGCGTGACGGCAATGCCGCCGAAGCCCCACCGGTGTTCATCGGCGACCAAACCCAAGGCGAGGGCGTGGTGCGCAGCCTGACCGAACAGGTGGCACTCGAAACCCGCAGCCGCATGCTCAACCCCAAGTGGCACGAAAGCATGTTGCAACACGGCTACGAAGGCGTGCGCCAAATCGAAGCCCACCTCACCAACACCATGGGTTGGTCTGCCACCACCGGCCAAGTCCAACCCTGGGTCTACCAGCAACTGGCCCAAACCTTTGTGCTCGACCCGGCCATGCGCGAACGCATGGCCCAGCTCAACCCCACCGCCTCGGCCAAATTGGCCAACCGCTTGGTGGAAGCCACACGCCGCCAGTACTGGCAACCCGACGCCGAGACCCTATCCGCCTTGCTGCGGGCAGGTGAAGAACTTGAAGACCGCCTTGAAGGCATACACGAAGGACTCCCAGCATGATCGAAACCACCAGCATTCCGGTGCAAAGCATCCCGCGCAGCCGAGGAGCCGATGGCGAGGGCAGCGTTCAGGTCCAAATGGACCCGACCGTCAAGATCGGCAACGCCAAGGTCTTTGCCATTTACGGCAAGGGCGGCATTGGCAAAAGCACCACCTCGTCCAACCTGTCGGTGGCCTTCAGCAAACTGGGCAAGCGGGTCTTGCAAATCGGCTGTGACCCCAAGCACGACTCGACCTTCACGCTGACCAAAAAACTCATGCCCACGGTGATCGATGCGCTCGAAACGGTGGACTTTCATGCCGAAGAGTTGCGCCTCGACGACTTCGTCTTCAAGGGCTACAACGGCGTGATGTGCGTCGAAGCCGGCGGCCCACCCGCAGGCACGGGCTGTGGCGGCTATGTGGTGGGCCAAACCGTCAAGTTGCTCAAAGAACACCACCTGCTCGAAGACACCGACGTGGTGATCTTTGACGTGCTCGGCGATGTGGTGTGTGGCGGCTTTGCCGCACCGCTGCAACACGCCGACCGTGCCCTCATCGTGACCGCCAACGACTTTGACTCGATCTTCGCCATGAACCGCATCGTGCAAGCCATCGGGGCCAAGGCCAAAAACTACAACGTGCGTTTGGGCGGCGTGATCGCCAACCGCAGCGACGCGACCGACCAAATCGACAAATACAACGCCGTGGTCGGCCTCAAGACCATGGCGCATTTCCCCATGCTCGACGAAATCCGCAAGAGCCGACTCAAGAAGTGCACCTTGTTCGAACTCGAGTCCTCCCCTGCCGTGCAAGCCGTACAAGACGAGTACATGCGCTTGGCCGCCTCGCTGTGGCTGGGTGCCGACCCCCTGCCCTCGGTGCCCATGAAAGACCGCGACATTTTTGACCTGCTGGGTTTTGACTGAACGCCCCTGAGACACACGCCATGAACACCACCGCCTACGAACAACGTCGCAGCCAGATCGAACACTACTTCGACCGCACGGCCGCCGACGCCTGGGCCCGCCTGACCTCGAACGAGCCCGTCGGGCGCATCCGCGCCACGGTGCGCGCAGGGCGCGACACCATGCGCGAAACCCTTCTGTCGTGGCTGCCGCAAGACATGCATGGCCTGCGCGTGCTCGATGCCGGCTGCGGCACTGGCGCACTGGCCCTGCAAGCTGCGCTGCGCGGTGCCGAGGTGGTGGCGATTGACCTGTCGCCCACGCTGGTCAAACTGGCCGCTGAACGCATGGCCGCCGAGCACCCGCGCCTGCCCGGCTCGGTGCAGTTTTTGTCGGGCGACATGCTCAGCCCTGACTTGGGCGAGTTTGACCATGTGGTGTGCATGGACTCGCTGATCCATTACGACAGCGAGCAAATTGCCCAAGCGCTGGCCGGGTTGGCACAACGCACACGCACCTCGATGGCCTTCACCTTTGCGCCACGCACGCCACTGCTGGCCTTGATGCACAGCGCAGGCCGCTTGTTTCCGCGCAGCGACCGCTCGCCCTCGCTCTCACCGGTGGCGCATGCCGACCTGCTGCGGCGCATGCAGTTTCAAAGCCATTTGCAGCCCTGGACAGACGCGCGCATGCAACGCGTGGCGCGGGGCTTTTACACCTCGCAAGCCTGGGAGTGGATACGCGCATGAAACTGCACATCCCGGTCCCACGCTGGCTGACGGCCTATGGCACGCGCTTCATGCCGTTTGCCGATGCCGCCTCGCCTGAACTGCCGATGGCGCGTTTGCTGCGCCTGTCGCTGTTCCAAGTGGTGATCGGCATGGTGACCGCGCTGCTGGTGGGCACGCTCAACCGGGTCATGATTGTGGAGCTGCATGTGCCTGCCTGGTGGGTGGCCTTGGCGGTGGCGATTCCCATGGTGTTTGCACCGCTGCGCACCCTCATTGGCTACCGCAGCGACACCCACCCCTCGGCGCTGGGCTTGCGTCGCATTCCTTACCTGTGGACGGGCACCTTGCTGTTGTTTGGTGGCCTGTCCATCATGCCCTTTGCCTTGCTGCTGTTGTCTGAGCCTGAAAGCGCCAACCTGTGGGTCGGGCAAATGGGCGCGTGCCTGGCCTTTGTGTTGGTGGGCGCGGGCATTCAAGTCACACAAACCGCGGGCATGGCACTGGCCGACGACTTGGCCACCGACGACAAGCGTCCCCGTGTGGTGGCCTTGCTCTACAGCATGTTGCTGGTGGGCATGATCGCCAGCAGCGCGCTGTTTGGGTTGGTGCTGCAAGACTTCAGCCCGCAAAAACTCATCCAAATGGTGCAAGGTTGCGCGGTGCTGGTCGCTGTGCTGAACCTGACCTCGCTGTGGAAACAAGAGGCGCGCCAAGCCAAACGCGGACGTCGCGAAGCGGGTGGTTTTGCACAGAGCTGGCGCGTCCTGATGACGCAGCCCCAAATGCGGCGCTTTTTGTGGACGCTGGGCTTGGGCACCTTCGCCTTCAACATGCAAGACATCGTGCTCGAACCCTATGCCGCCGAAATCCTGCAACTTGACGTGGGCATGACCAGCGCCCTCACAGCGCTGAGCTCAGGTGGCGCCTTGCTGGCCTTCATGCTCTCGGCCCGTTGGCTCTCGGGGGGCCTGCATGCCTGCCGACTCGCCAGTTTTGGTGTGTTGCTAGGCTTGCCTGCTTTTGCCCTGGTGATTTTTTCGGGCCCCTTGGAGGCGACCTGGATGTTTCGCATCGGCGTGGGCCTGATCGGCTTGAGCGGTGGCCTGTTTTCGGTCGGCATGTTGGTCACGGCCATGGGCATGGGCCAACATGTTGACGGTGGACGCTTGAGTGGCTTGGTGGTCGGCACCTGGGGCGCCGTGCAAGCCACCAGCGCCGGTGCGGCCATGGCGGTGGGTGGCGCTTTGCGCGATGGCGTGTCGGTGCTGGCCATGTCAGGGGCGATGGGCGAAGCCTTGGTCACCCCCATCACCGCGTACAGCTTTGTCTACCACTTAGAAATTTATTTGTTGTTTGTTGTGTTGGTGGCCTTAGGGCCCATGTTGCGCGCCAGCCGTTTGAGCGCACCGACACACCACAACACTCCGAGCACCCCATTTGGCCTGGCACAACTGCCGGGCTGAGCGTTGACGATTTTTTTGAAGGAGCACTGGGATGGAAACAGGCGCAATCACACAATACATCGATGTAGCCCAAATCGTGTTGTACATGTTCTGGGCATTTTTCGCAGGGCTGATTTATTACCTCTTGCGTGAAAACCACCGCGAGGGCTACCCCATGGATTCGGGCCGTGAAAACGGCCCCCGCATTGAAGGTTGGCCACCCGTGCCAGAACCCAAGGAATTCAAGACCCAAGACGGTCACACCTACTTGTCGCCCGACTTGGCCCGCCCCGATGGCACCTACCACGGCCAACCCACACACGGCTGGAACGGTGCGCCACTCGAACCCGTGGGCGACCCGCTGCTGGCAGGTGTCGGCCCCGGTGCGTGGGCGATGCGTGCCGACATCCCCGACATGGACCCACACGGACATCCCAAGATCGTGCCCTTGCGGGTGGCCGCCGACCACTCGGTGGCCAAGCAAGACGTTGACCCACGCGGCCTGCCGGTGTGGGGCGCTGACGAACAGATCGCGGGCACCGTGTGCGAGCTGTGGGTGGACCGCATGGAGATGATGTTTCGCTACGCTGAAGTTCAGCTGGCCGGCACGGGCCACCGTGTGTTGTTGCCCATGACCTTTGCGCGCATCAAGAAAGACGGCACGCATGTGCAAGCCATCTTGGCGCACCAGTTTGCCAATGTGCCCCTCACCAAATCTTCCGAGCAGATCACCTTGCTCGAAGAAGAAAAAATCACCGCTTACTACGGCGCAGGCACCTTGTACGCGACCCCTGAGCGTCAGGAGCCGATCATATGAAAGCCACCCACGAACACGAGTGGGAAGCGGCGCCTGGCTTGCCCAGCGCCCTGCCTGCGGGTGAGCACGTGGTCTGGCAAGGCGCGCCCGATTGGCGCAGCCTGGCCGTGCATGCGTTTCATGTGCGCAAGATCGCTGTGTATTTTGCGTTCATGCTGGCCCTGCAAGCCCTCAACCTGACGGCCCCCGACAGTGGCGCAGGCTGGAAGCCGATGGCTGAGGTGGCCTGGAAGCCTTTGGTGGTTGCCGCCAGTCTGTACGCCCTGGCCCTGGGATTGTTGTTGGGCACAGCTTGGCTGTCGGCCAGCAGCACCCTCTACACCCTGACCAACAAGCGCGTGGTCATGCGCATTGGCATTGTGCTGACGCTGACCTTCAACCTGCCCTACAAGCGCATCGCTGGCGCCTCTGTCAAGACTTACCCACAAGGCTTGGGCGACTTGGCCTTGGCGCTCCACCCCGAAGACCGCATTGGCTGGGCCCACCTGTGGCCACACCAACGCGCTTGGCACATCAGCCAGCCCCAACCCACCTTGCGTTGCTTGCCCGCGTGTGAACAAGTGGGTCAACAACTGCTGAGCTTGTGGCGCGCCGAACGCGCGGGTGAAAGCCTGCACTTGGGCGAGGTGCCTGCCAAAGCGGCCTCGCCCGCACACCCAAGCCACGGACTGCTGGCATGAGCACCCTGCCCAACACCCACTGGTCGCAAGACCCCCAAAGTCTGAGCCGACCCATGGCTTGGATTGGCGTGGTGCTGCTGGCCGTGTTGGTGGCCGTGGGTTTGGCGCGCTGGTCGGGCCTGAACCCGCGCACGCCCGACGCCGCCGTGCAGTGGCAGCGTGCCCTGAATTTCAGCGACCTGCCCGGCGGCGACATTGCGGTGCAAGACGCCAACACCCACGAGATGGTGGCGCGTTTTTCTGGCGAACAGGGTTTTTTGCGCAGCACCCTGCGCGCCTTGGCACGTGAGCGTCACCGCGAAAAAATTGGCGCCGAAGCACCGCTGTTGCTGATGGGTCGCACCGACGGCCGCTTGACCTTGCTCGACCCCACCACCCAACAACGCATCGACCTCGAGTCCTTTGGCCCCACCAACGCGGCCGTGTTTGCTGGCCTGCGTTCGGCAGACCTCGAACGCTCGCCCCGTTAAAACTTGCCGTCACCTCAGACCCCACCGGAGAACCCCATGAACGCCACCGCAGTCCACACCATCGAAACGGCTGAAGACGCCAACAAAAAGGCGGTTCACAGCGACATGATCAGCCCGCGCTTTTACACCACCGACTTTGCCGCCATGGACCGCATCAACATCGAGCCGGTGCGTGCCGAGTGGGACAAGATGATGGCCGAGTACGAAGGCGACAACAACCACGACCATTTCCAACGCGATGCGGCGTTTGCTGACGAAGTGGCGGCGGGCATGGCCTCGCTGTCGCCCGAGATGCGCCAAGAGTTCATGGACTTTTTGGTGAGCTCATTGACCTCCGAGTTCTCGGGTTGCGTGCTCTACAACGAGATCCGCAAGAACGTCAACAACCCAGACATCAAGCAGCTGATGAGCTACTTAGCACGCGACGAGTCGCGCCATGCCAGCTTCATCAACCTGTCCTTGCGCGACTTCAACTTAGGCATTGACCTGGGCAATCTCAAGCGCACCAAGAAGTACACCTTCTTCAAGCCCAAATACATTTACTACGCCACCTACCTGTCCGAAAAAATCGGCTACGCGCGCTACATCACCATCTTTCGCCAGCTTGAAAAACACCCCGAGAAGCGCTTTCACCCGATCTTTCGCTGGTTCGAACTGTGGTGCAACGACGAGTTTCGCCACGGCGAATCCTTTGCGCTGATCATGCGGGCCAACCCGCATTTGCTGCGTGGGGCCAACAAGCTGTGGATCCGTTTTTTCTTGCTGGCCGTCTACGCCACCATGTACGTGCGCGACCACACCCGCCCCATGTTGCACGAGGCCATGGGGCTGGATTCCAGCGAATACGACTACCAGGTGTTTCGCATCACCACGGCCATCACACAGCAGGTGTTCCCCTTGGCCTTGGACACCGACAACCCGGCTTTCCGCCGAGGGCTTGAGCAGCTGTTTGCCATCTCACAGGCCATGGAGAAAGCCAAACTGCGCGGCGGCGTGGTGGGCAAGCTCCAACAAGGTGTGTGCGCCCTCCAAGCCGCTGTCACCTTTGCCCGCTTGTTCTTCATGCCGGTGATTGAGCAAGACCTGTCGCCACAAGTTCGCATGGAACCCGCATGGTGAATGAAGTGGTTTGGGCCTGCATCTTCACGGCCCTGTGCTGGTGGCTGGGCACGGGCGTGATCTTGTGGCTCGACCGATTGAACCCGCGCAGCTTTCGTTTCAGCCTGGCGGGTTGGACGGTGCTGCTGGGCTTGAGTTTCTGGGGGGTCGCGCACAGCATGCGCGAGGTCAGCGTGGTCAACGCTTACTTGGCCTTTGGCAGCGTGATCGTGATGTGGGGATGGCACGAGCTGACCTTTCTCACCGGCTGGATCACCGGCCCGCGCAAAACGCCGCTCGAGGCAGGCGCCCAAGGTTGGCCGAGGTTGGTGCAATCGGTGCAAGTCATGCTCTACCACGAGCTGGCTTTGTTGGCCAACTTGGCGCTGCTGTGGTGGATGCAAGAGGGCCAGCACAACCATGTGGCGATTTGCACCTATGCCTTGCTGTGGTTCATGCGCCTGTCGGCCAAACTGAATTTGTTTTTTGGCGTGCCGCAAAACGGCGCCCAATACCTGCCCGAGCACCTCCAGTACCTGGCCAGCTATTTCCGCACCCGCGACATGACGCTGTGGTTTGTGCTGTCCATGGGCGCCGCCATGGGCACCTGGTTCTGGCTGGTGTGGCTGGCGCAGCAAGGCGCGGTGGCCATCACCACGGGCTGGGTCATGTTGGCCACGTTGCTGGGGCTGGCGATCGTGGAACACGTGATCATGATTTTTCCTTGGCCATTGGAGCGGCTTTGGGGCTGGGCCATGGACCACACCCGCAAACCTGCCTTGACCCTCCCCCCCTGAAGGCCCGCCATGAACGCATACCGCAGCGAAGGTTTTGGTCACGCCATCACACCGCCACGCCCCTCGCCAAGCCCCGAGGCAGCGCCTGACACACGCCCTGTGGCGGTGGTGATTGGCAGTGGTTTTGGCGGCTTGGCTGCCGCCATTCGCCTGAGCGTCAAGGGCTACCAGGTCAAGGTGCTGGAAAAGCTGGATGCCCCCGGCGGGCGCGCCTATGTGCACCACCAAGATGGGTTCACCTTTGATGCCGGTCCCACCATCATCACCGCGCCTTTTTTGCTCGAAGAGCTCTGGGCGCTGTGCGGCCAACGCTTTGCCGATGACGTGGAACTTGTCGCCATGGACCCGTTTTACCGGGTGCGTTTTGTCGATGGCACTTGGTTCGATTACAACGGCGACGCCGAGCACATGCGTGCCGAAGTGGCGCGCTTTGAACCCGCCGATCTGCCCGGTTACGAACGGTTTTTAGAAGAAGCCGAACGCTGCAAGACCCTCGGGTTTGAAGGCATGGGCGACATGGCTTTTGACAAGATCAGTGACTTGATGGCGGCCATCCCCGACTTTCTGCGCATGGGGGCATGGCGCAGCCTCTACAGCCTGGTGGCCAAACACATCCGCAACGACAAGCTGCGTGTGGTGATGAGCTTTCATCCGCTGCTGATTGGCGGCAACCCATTTGCGGTGACCTGCGCTTATGCGCTGATCAATTCGCTGGAACGCACCTGGGGCGTGCACTCGGCCATGGGCGGCACCGGGGCCATCGTGCGCGGCTTGGTGGGGCTGTTGCAGGGGCGCGGCGTGCCCGTGCGCTGCAACGCACCGGTCACACAAATTCGCATCGACAACGGTCGTGCCTGTGGCGTGGAGTTGGACACGGGCGAATTCATCGCCGCCGACATCGTGGTCAGCAATGCCGACACGGCCTGGACCTACAAGCACCTGGTGGCGCCCGAGCACCGCCGTGTGTGGAGCGACCGCAAGATCGACAAGGGCCATTACTCGATGGGGCTGTTTGTTTGGTACTTCGGCACCTCGCGCCAATACGCCGATGTGCCGCACCACATGATGGTGCTGGGCGAGCGTTATGAGGGCCTGCTGACAGACATCTTCAAGCGCCACCACCTGGCCAAAGACTTCAGCCTCTATTTGCACCGCCCCACCGCCACCGACCCCTCGCTGGCGCCTGAAGGTTGCGACACTTTTTATGTGCTGTCACCTGTGCCGCACCTCGACAGCGGCACCGACTGGGCCACCCATGCCGAGACTTACCGAAGCGCCATTGCAGAGGCATTGCAAGCCTCGGTGCTGCCGGGCTTGCAAGACTGCATCGTGACCTCCAAGGTCACCACACCGCAAGATTTTCAGGACCGTCTGTGGTCCTACAAGGGGGCGGGTTTTGGCCTGGAACCCCTTTTGCTGCAAAGCGCCTGGTTTCGCCCGCACAACCGCAGCGAAGACGTGCCTGGCCTGTTCGTGGTCGGCGCCAGCACCCACCCGGGTGCGGGCGTGCCCGGCGTCCTCATGTCTGCCAAAGCCTTAGAAACGGTGGTTCCCCATGTCACAGCCTGAGTTTGTCTCCGCCACACCCGAGGCGCCCCATGTGCCACAGGCCCTGAACTTTGACTCGCAAGACCTGCAAGCCTGTGTGGCCATGATGCAAGGCGGTTCGAAAACCTTTTTTGCCGCCAGCCGCTTGCTCCCGCCCCGTGTGCGCACCGCCGCCATTGCGCTGTATGCGTTTTGCCGCGTGGCCGACGACTTGGTGGACGAAGCCGACGCAGACGATTCGCCGCTGGAGCTGTTGCAAGCTCGTCTGGACGCCATTTACGCGAACACGCCGCACGACCACGTCGAAGACCATGCCATGAGCTTGTTGGTGCAGCAGTACAAACTGCCCAGGCATTTGCTGGACGCCTTGATCGAAGGCTTTGCTTGGGATGCCGGTGGACGCACCTACGACAGCATCGAAGACCTCCACGACTATGGCGCGCGGGTGGCCGGCAGCGTGGGCGCCATGATGAGCTGGATCATGGGACCACAAAGCACCGACACCTTGGCACGCGCCTGCGAGCTGGGCGTGGCCATGCAGCTGACCAACATCGCCCGCGATGTGGGGCATGACGCCAGCATTGGCCGTTTGTACCTGCCACGCCAGTGGCTGGTCGAAGCCGGCGTCCAGCCTGAGGCTTGGTTGGCGCGCCCCAGCTTCACACCGGCCATCGCCCAAGTGGTGACGCGCTTGCTGGACGAAGCCGACCGGCTCTACAAACAAGCCCACTCAGGCATTGCCGCCTTGCCACCCGATTGCCGCGCAGCGATTTGCGCGGCCAGCATGATCTACGCGGAGATCGGTCACCAGCTGCGCCGCGAAGGCCTGGATTCGGTCAACAAACGCACGGTGGTCAGCACCACACGCAAGCTCATGCTGCTGGCCAGTGCCTGGACACAGGTGCACTGGATTCGGGTGTCTGAACACATCCCTGCCCCTTTGCCTGCCATTGAGGGGCTGGTGCATGGCTGCCAAGCCATCGCGCAACAAACCGGCCACAAAGCCTACTTTCCAAACCGCGCCATGCCCCAGCGCGTGGCTTGGATGCTTGACTTGTTCGAGCGTCGCGAAACCGAACGTCTTGACCGCAACGCGTTGAGGCAGACCGCATGAGTGGCTTTGGGGCCACCCACCCACCGGCTTGCGTTCGGCTGATTTATGTGAGCCGCGCCAGAGGGCCGCAAACCACCACCGTCACCACGTCCATCTTGATGCAGGCCCAGGTTCACAACAAGGTGCACGGCATCACCGGGGTGTTGTGTCAAGGCCAGGGATTTTTCATTCAGGTGCTGGAAGGCGAGCGCAGTCCCGTCAATGCGTTGTACCGACGCATTTGCACCGATCTACGCCACAAAGATGTGGAGATGCTGCGTTACGAGGACATCGCTGAACGCAAATTCAGTCAATGGTCCATGGCCTTGGTCAAGCTGTCGGTGGACGACCCGATGGTGAAAGTGCAGCACCCCGAGTTCAACCCGTATTCGGCCTCGGGCGACCAGGTGATGCATCTGCTGGCGAACTTGATTCAAACTGCGCAGCCCATCACAGCGCCGACACTGTGAAAGCCAGGGGCGGCACACGCCCTCTTGCCAAGCAGCGCCAAACTGCGCCCACAAAAAAAGCCGCGTACAACGCGGCTTTGGATCGATGGCTGCGACCCGCGCAGCTCACTTGTTGGTTTTTCTCGGGCGGTTCAACCAGTTGGCCAAGATGAAAATACAAAAAACCGCGTACATGATGATGAGGATGTGTTTGACTTCCATGGGATACCTTTGCTAAGTTGGGAGGGGTGAAACAGGCAGGGGCACATTATTATTCAGACAGACGGGGGGCGCCAAACCACCCGAATCAAGGGTTGGATGGCCCACAACGTCAGCGCCAGCAGAACAATTTCGAGCAGGTAGACCGACGAATAGCCCATGAACGAGGTGCTGATGAGCGCAACGCCATCACGCAGCATGCCGCCCAGTGCCATGCCTAAGCCAGCTGCTGTGGCCTGCACGGCGCCCCAAGCGCCCATGGCCAGCCCGATTTGATCTGGCGGTGCCATTTGCATGGTGGCGGTCAAAGTGCCATGCGCAAAAATGCCGCCCCCCATGCCCACGCCAAAAATACCCAAGGCAAACACCCAAGGTGAGGCCAAGGGCGCTGCGGCAATCAATGCCGCAAAAGCTGGCACACCCACCCATGCCCCCCAACTGGCCATGCGGTAAGCGTCTTCGCCTTTGGACAAGACCCGTGAAGCCCAGGCAAAACCCATCAACCCGCCCAAGGCCAAGGTCGCCGTGAGCATGGTGGTGGTGGAGACACTCAAGTTCAACAACTCGCCCCCATAGGGCTCGAGCAGCACGTCTTCCATGGTGAAGGCCATGGTGCCCAAACCCACAGCCCATAAACGCCGGAGCGTGTGTGGCCCTTGGCAAAAGCTTTGCCATGCTTGTTGAAAGTTTTGCTCCAGAGGCGTCCCGGGTTTGCGCAAACGACTGCGCGCCTCTTGCTTCCATAGAGCGATCACATTGAGCACCAGGGTCATCACCGCCACCGCTTGCACCACGCGGATGAGCAGGCCATGGCTGTAGTCTTGCAACAGATGGCCCAACATCAAGGCACTGCCCATCATGCCCACCAGTTGCATGACGTACATCAGGCCGACCACCTTGGGTTGGCTCTCTGCCGGTGCCAAGTCCGTGGCCAGGGCCAAGCCCGCGGTTTGCACCGTGTGCATGCCCATCCCCACCAAGACAAAGGCACCCGCCGCACCCACCAAGCCCACCCAAGCCGGGGCCTGACTCGACTGCCCAGCCCCAGAGAGCACCAACAATGCAAATGGCATGATCGAAAAGCCGCCAAACTGAAGCAAGCTGCCCATCCAGATGTAGGGCACGCGGCGCCAGCCCAGTTGAGAGCGGTGGTTGTCGGAACGAAAACCAATCAAGGCACGCAGCGGCGCGATCAGCAAAGGCAGCGCCACCATCAGTGACACCAGCGTGGCGGGCACTTTGAGCTCGACGATCATCACGCGGTTGAGGGTGCCGACCAGCATGACCATGGCCATGCCCACAGAAATTTGAAACAGCGACAAGCGCAACAGACGAGACAGCGGCAAATCATCGCTGGCAGCGTCGGCAAAAGGCAAAAAGCGTGGGGCAAGGGTGCCCAGCGACTTGGCCCAGGAGGTGTGTGTTTTGTTCATCCAGGAAAGGCCAAGCGCTCACGCGCTTGGCCGTTCGTCGGTTTTCACCGGTTACTTCTTCACCGTATTCTCCGCAGCAGGCGCTGCGGCGACGACTTTGGCGCCACCGTTGAGGAAGTTTTTCACCCAGGTGGTGTTCAGGGTCAGCGCCAGGTGCACGCTGAAGGACGCAATGGCCACAGCAGCAATGAACACTGGAATACCCACTGAAGGTTTCACCACGCACCACATTTTCGAATAGATCATGTTGTGCCTCCCTTACTTGAGCCAGGGTGAATAGATATAGGCCAGCAGATGGGCGAATGCGGCAATCATGCCGAATATCTGCGTGCCCTGGATGAGATTGCGGTGAATCTCTTCCGATTCGGCCTCGGTCAGTCCCGTTGGCCAGACTTTGTCTGAGTTAGACATAGTTTTCTCCTTGCAGAAGACGTGCACGGCCCGCACGAGGGCTATTCATGGCCACCATGGCCAAGAATGGGGGAGCCCAGAAAGTGGACGCACGGGGGCCTTGGCCGCTCGCGTGAGTTCTCTCCAAGCGATACATCTCAAGCCCGCCTAGGCATGCGCCAAGGCAGCATGGCTTGAACCACCGGTGACACCAAACGCGGCACCGAGAGGGTTTCGTGAAAGGCGAGCAAGGGCTCACCTGCGTGATCAAATTGCAACAAAGCGCGCTGGTAAAAAGGCGTGTCCTCCAGTTGCTCATGCAACTGAACTTCTGAGTCGCTGCGCATGCGCCGATTCATGAGCCAGCCGGTTTTGGGCAAGCCTTGCGCCGCCGGTGCCTCGATGTTTTCCACCGTGCCACGGGGCGTGAACCGCAGCGACAACACATGGTCATCGGCACCGGGCGTTTGCATGTCGTAGAACACCAAGGTGCTGCCATCGCGCGTGCGGGCACGTGACCAGTCCCAGGTGTGAAACCCCCGATCGATGGGCTCGTCGCCCTCGTTCGAATCCAGATAGGCATGGCCCTGCCATTGAAGCCCGGGCTCTTGCAAATCCACCTCGATGCGCGACGCTGGGGCCAAAGGCCCCCAGCGGTGACGGCCAGAGGCTTCCAGCGGGGTGGCATAGGTGAACAGCTGTTGCGGCCAAAGTTTGATGCGGCCTCGGATGCGTCGCGGCAGCGGCGCGCACACTTCATCGATGTCGATGCTCAGACAATCGCCGTCCCAGCTCAATTGGCTGGGACCGATGCGGAACTCTTGTGCACTGCGCGCGCAATGTCTGCGCCCGCGCTCGGTCATGGCCCAGCGGCCGCGTCCCTTGCTGTAGATTGCGACATTCAAGGCGCAATGGTTGTCTGGGTCTGCGCGGCCACGTTTGCGCGCCCAGGCGTAATAAGGCGAGAAGACACTGCCCACAAACGCGATGAGGGTGATGCCGTGTTGTCCGTCGTCACTCATGGCGTCGATGTACCACCAGAGGTAGCCCCCATCTGGAACATGCTGGTCGAAGCGAGGCTCGCCATCACGGCCTCGGCCGCGCGTTGCCCGGACAAGGCCGCCATCGGCACGCCCGGCCCCGGATGCACGCTGCCTCCCGCTAAATAAAGGCCCGGTAGGTCGGTGGTTGAGCCAGGTCGACTGAAGACGCTCGTCCACCCGTGTGTCGCCTGCCCGTAAAGGGCTCCCCCACTTGCTGGGAAACGCCGATGGAAATCCTGCGGCGTCGTTCGCAGACACCGGTTGGCTGTGGGTTGCAGATGAAGCCCCAACTGACTCAGGTGGTGAAAGGTGCGTTCTTGGCATTGCGCTATGGCCTCCTCGGACAGTTGATCGCCATCACCACAGGCCGGGGCGTTGACCAGACAAAAAATACGTTCGGCATCGCCGGGCGACACCCCATCGGGTTGGTCTTGGGCGCAGACATACACCGTGGGCTGCTGGGGCAGCCGCTGACGTTGGAAGATGTCGTCGAATTCACTCGCATAGTCGGTTTGAAAAAACACGTTGTGCCGATCCAGCGCCACACCCACCGCAGGCGTGCGCATGGACCAGGTCAAAGCCGACAAAGAGCGGGGTGTGGACGCCTTGGCAATGGCCTGACGTGCTTCGTCGCCCAGCAAGCCTTGGCGCAACGCCTGGGCGTCGCCATTGAAAATCACCCGATCGGCGGGTAAAAACTCGCCCGATTGCAAGCGCACACCGCAGACGCGGCCCTGTCGTTTTTCAATGCGCTGGCAGCGGCTGTGGTAGCGAAACACCGCCCCATGGCGGCGCGCGACGCGGGCCAAGGCTTTGGCCATGCCCACCATGCCGCCTTGCACCGACCACACCCCGTCCATCTCGACTTGAGCAATCAACATCAAGGTGGCAGGTGCCTGCCAAGGGGACGAGCCGCAGTAGGTGGCATAGCGTGCAAACAGTTGGCGCAAGCGTGGGTCGGTGAATTGATGACCCAGCTGTTGCCATAGGTTGCGCATCGGCCCGAGTTGGGCCAACACGCCCAGGCCGCGCCAGCCCAGATCGGCCACGAAACCGGCCATGTGGGGACGCTGCGCGCGCATCATCGGCCCTTCCAGCGCGGCATAGAGCGCGCGTGTGGTTTGACAAAATTGTTGAAATCGTCGCGCCTCATCGCCGCCTGACCAAGCGGCAATGGCCGCTTCGCTGGCGCGCACATCCGCCGACAAATCCAACTGGCTGCCATCGGGCCAAAAGTGCCGCGCCAACACCTGCAACGGGGTGATCTGCATCTCGGCTTCCACGCTGGTGCCCACACTGCGCAGCAAGGCGTCAAAGACCCAACGCATGGTGAACACGGTGGGGCCGCTGTCAATGTCCACGCCATCGATGCAACGGCTGTGCACTTTGCCACCGGGCTCGCCTGCGGCTTCGACCACGGTGACATCCAGCCCTTGGTGCGCCAGCAAGATGGCGCTGCTCAAGCCCCCCATGCCCGCGCCCACGATGACCACCTTGTGCTCAGACATGGCTGGGCTCCAAGGCGTGCAATCCCAACACAGGCTCAGCATGCAGCGGCGAAGAGTCTGCAGGCACAGCGTGGTTTGACAAATCAAAGGCTTGGCCTTGCCACACGCCTGACATCTGAAGCACCTGCATGCGCACAAACAAAGATTCAGAAAAAAACTGGTGCTTGTAAGCGGCCGCACTGGCAACTTGGTGCGCCCCCTGCTGCGCATACTGCAACATGGCCGCCGTGTCTTGCCACAAACTGAAGGTGCACTGGCGCACCAAAGGCGCCTCACCCAACCCCATGGACAGCAAGCAACCTGGCGACTGGCTCAAGCCCGCCTGAGCCGCCGGTGCATAACGCCAAAAAGCCATGGCCTTGGTCGGCACGATGCTCGCTCGGGTCAGCACAGCCACCGGCCCCTTGGGCTCTGACAGTCCCGCCAGTGCCTCTGCAGACGTTGACAACCACGCTTGCTTGTCCCATTGCCCTCTGGCCGATTGCACACTGAGAATGCCACGCCAGAGTTCACGGGCGCGGTCTCGGTAAGCCTGCACCCAGGTGCTGTCGAGGAACTTCTGCGCCAAGTCGAGGTGCGTGAAGGTGCAAATCAAACCCTGATGCGTGGCGCTCGGGCGCAAGCTGAACCCGCCGCCATGACCGCTGCCCATGACCTTGGCCATGGTCAGACCCGGCACCTCTTTGTAGGGCGTCGCCCCAGCCACCAAGCGCAACCAACCCCAGCCTTGGTGTTGGCGTGCAAAGTCAGCCAGCAACACCACCACCACCCCGGACAACGGGTCATGAAGTGGTGGTGAATTTGGCATGGGGCGCGTCGGTCGTGTTGTGTGTGGAAGACTACTTGGCCGCCACTTTGGTGGAGACCAAAGCAGGCTTTTGCAACTCAGGAAAGTCTTTGGCCATCGGTGCGCCATTGAGCGGCTTGTAGGCCCCTTGGTGGCAGGTGGCGCAGTTGAGCTTGGCCACGTCGCCCGTGGGTCCTTTGCGATGCTCTGGAAAGACATCGGTCAACGAACCCATGTAGGTCAGGTTGAGGTCACGCGCCATGCGTATGCCGTACCAAGCCGTTGTGCGTTGGGGCGGACTGTTGGTCCAGTTTTGGAACGACTGGGTGTTGTGGCAGAAGGTGCAGTTCACCCCCAAGGCGTTGGACATGTGCGTCATCAGCCCATAGGTCCACTCGGCTTGTTTGATCGATTGGCGATTACCCGAGGGCAATGCTGTGGGGCCATTGACACGAATTTTCTGCTCATCCAGCAAGAACGGTGTGAACGGGTCGTTGGGCAGCGAGGACATGTTCACCACGGGCGAGGGCGTGTTCTGCCCTGCTTTGTCCCCCATGAAATTCGACCCATAAGGCTCTGGATTGGACTTGAACCATATGGCACTGGGCACCGGCTCGCCACGGTGGCAGGTGTAGCAGGTCACACCGGTTTCCGCCACGTGAGGCTTCCAGTCGGCATTGATGTGGCGCGTCATCTCGATCATGCGGCGCGCAACCACCTTGGTGTATTTGGTGTCGTCTTGAAAGTTGGGCAACTGGTGGCAGTAGGCACACCCTTCTTGGGGCGCGACCCAGTTGCTCATGGACACCATCAAGCGGTTGAACTCACCCACGCTCAAGTTGCCCAAGACCTTCACATTTTTGTAGGCCTGTGAGGCCTTGGGGCCGTCCGAGCCAGGCGATGGCAAGGCAAAAGGCGGTTGGTTCTTGTCGGTCTTGGCTTCCAACAAGCGCGCGTTGTAGACCTGCACCATGCCGGTCCCGCGGTAACCGCTCTGGACCGACTCAGGGCTGGGTCGTTCGCAGCCGCTCAGCAACACAGCCGTTAGCGCCAAACCGAGTGTTTGCATCAGGCGCACGGCCCATGGGTGACGCACGCGAGGACTCGAAAGGTTCATGGTGTTCGTGCTCATGGCTTGACTCCAACAGCCAGCGCGGGGTCAGTCATCGCTGGGAAAATTTCTGGGTAAGGTGGCGCCACGCCGTGTTTGATGGCCCACAAATACCAGTTGTCGACCACGGTGCCGGTCAGCAAAATGCCAATCCCGCCTGTGATCGGACACAGCACTGCAAACCACCAGGCCCAGCGGTGGATCGACTCCATCGTGGCGTTGAAGCCCATGGTCCAACGCCAAAACAAGGCAGCACGTTCAGAGGCGGTACCCCGGTCGGTGATTTGTTCGATCTCGCGCTCACCGCCAAAGCGGGTGACGGCCAAAATCGTGGCGCCATGCATGGCAAACAACAAAGCCGAGCCATACAGAAAAACGATCGACAGCGCGTGGAAGGGGTTGTAGAACAGGTTGCCGTAGCGCAGGGAGAAAGCCGCCGTCCAATCCAGGTGCGGGAAGATGCCGTAAGGCACAGCCTCACCCCAAGAGCCCATCAGGATGGGGCGAAACAAACCCAGCACCAAGAACAGCCAAATGGCCGCTGCAAATGCCCAAGCGATGTGGGTGCCCATGCCCAATTGCACGGCGCGGCGGTAGGTGCGGGCCCACCAAAACATGACCGAGGCTGTGAAGAACAAGCCCACAATCAAAAACCAGCCCCCTTGGTTGAGGGGCGGAATGCTCAGCCCATAGCTGGGGGGTGGGGGCTCCAGCGACAACCAAAACAGTTGGCGCACAAATTGGATCGGGTCGTAGTTGACCGAAGCCAACATGTTCATGCCAATCAAGGTGAAGGCAATCAAGCCACAAAACAGGGAGGCCAAACCAAGTCCACCCAAGTAGATCGGCCCCAACTGGGCGTTGCCCAGCTTGCCGATCCAGTAGTTGATCAGGGGTTGTCCGCTGCGCGGGCTGTTGCCATGCCCAAGTTCAACCCCGTGGTGCACAGGGCCCACGGCTTGCACCGTGGTGAACAGGTTTTGATAGTCGGCCATTCGCTCTACTCCTCAATTCTTTGGATGTGTTCTGTGCGGTGTGTGCGACTCAGGTGGGCCACTGCGACCAAATCGGCATGTTGAGCCACCAGCTCCACCATTCAGGCCAACCACGGCTCCAGAATGGCCCGCTGAGCACGATGCACAAGGCGCTGAACAACACGGCTGCGAGCGCCAAAAACAAACCCAGTCGGTGGATCCCTAAGGTGCCGATGGAGTAGCCAATGATGTCGCGAAAGAAGGTGTCTTCGTGCTCAGGCGTCTTGACCACATGGCCCGGGGCGGGGTTGGTCGACGACAAAATCAAACCACCGTGCAGCGACAAAGCAAACACGCTGGCAAAAAAGAAACTCACGGCGATCATGTGCGCCGGGTTGTAATGAAAGTGCAAATACTGGTAGCCCACGTTGGAGACCCAGTCGAGGTGGCTGTAGATGCCGTAGGGGAAACCGTGACCCCAAGCGCCCATGAGCACAGGCCGCACCACCACCAGGGTGACGTAGGCCGAGATAGCCACACCAAATGCCACCGGCACATGAAATCCCATGCCCAGCTTGCGGCAGATTTCAACCTCGCGCATCATCCACGAACCAAATGCGCCGATCGCGCACACCGTGATGAGCTGCCACAGGCCGCCTTCCATCAAGGGCGCAAAGCGCAAGCCATACGACAGATCAGGCGGTGCAATGCTGATTTGCCACAGGTTCCAGGTTGGACCTTGTGAGGCGCCCCACAAAATCAGAGCCGTCCCTAGAAACGCAAAAAACAAGGTGGTGACGCCGAAAAATCCGACGTAAAAAGGGCCCACCCAGAAGTCGAACAAATCGCCGCCCAGGAGGGTGCCGCCGCGAACACGGTACTTTTTCTCAAAACTCAGCATGGCCATGGTTGGGTCCTCCTGCTTCAATGGATGAACAGATGCCGCTTTGAATGAGGTTCAAAGACAGCATCTGGACGACAAGCCCTGGATCAGGACTTGGGCACGGTGAGCGAAGCCACCGCAGTCGGCAGCGGCGAGTTTTGCGCCGATGCTGCTACGGGTTTTTTCGCGCCGTCGAGCCAATTGAATTTGTTGGTGCTGAGCAAGATGAGGTGAATCATCGCGGCCAGGCCAAACAAGAAAATACCCTGCAGCACCATCGCACGCAAAGGGTC
>CANCUP010000022.1 GCA_947381325.1 Comamonadaceae bacterium | reverse complement strand
CCGGCGCCGATGATGGCGATGTGAAGTGTCATGGCTGCACTCTACACGCTGTGAGAGGGTTTGGGACGTCGGGGGTTCACCAACAAGGCGGCACGGGTGGCGGGGCTCTTGAGTTGCTTGAGCCACCATTGCAAGGCACGCCCGCCGCGCTCACCCTCGCTGCCATCGGGAATGCGCCAGGCATAGCTCAGTTGCGCCTCGCGGCGCGGACGCTCAACCTCGCGCACTTGCAAGCGTCCTGCGTCGATCAGGGGTTGCGCCAGGGATTCGGGCACAAATCCCACGCCCAAGCCACGCACCTGGGCGTCAATCTTGGCGACCATGTTGGGCACGGTGAACACGTCTTGTCCAGGCAGCAAGCCAATCGTCATGCCGCTGCCACGTTGCACCGAGTCGGCCACGGCCACCGCGCGGTGTTGGCCAATCAGCAGGTCGCTCAAAGGCTCTGGAGCTTTTGCCAGCGGGTGCTGTGGACACACGGCAAAGACAAAACGCATGGGGCCCAGCGGGTGGCTGTGGATGCCCGCTGCGGTTCCGCTGCCGCCGGGATTGCCGGGAATGCCCAGCGCCAAGTCGGCTTGGCCGTTGGTCAGCGCCTCCAAGGTGCCAGTGAGGGTTTCGTCGCGCAGCTTCAAGCGGGTAGGTGGCGATTGCGCCAAGAAGGCTTCGCACAGCTCCATCACGGTGATGCGGTCGATGATCCCGTCCACGGCAATGGTGAATTGGCTCTCCCAACCTGTGGCCACGCGGCGCACGCGGTTGGCGATGGCATCCATATCGGCCAACAGTCGCTCACCCTCACGCATCAGTTCATGGCCAGCGGCGGTCAGCTTGGCGTGGCGCGAACTGCGGTCAAACAGCAGCACATCCAGTGCGTCTTCAATTTGGCGCACACGGTAGGTGAGGGCGCTGGGCACCAGGCCCAGGCCACGTGCGGCGGCAGCAAAGCTGCCAGCTTTTTCGATGGCATGCAGCATGCTGAGTGAGTCGGGGGTGAGGACGTCGCGGGGAGAGGGCATGGTGACGATTAAGCATTCAAATAATTTGAATGATGCCATCAAATCTCTCGCACCTCAGCGCTGATTGGCCCACCTACAGTTCAGGTCATAGGAGAAATCAACACATGCTGACCCTTCGTAAATCCCAAGATCGCGGCTACGCCGACCACGGCTGGTTGCGCTCGTTCCACAGCTTTTCATTCGCCAACTACCACGACCCCGAGTTCATGGGCTGGGGCAATTTGCGTGTGATCAACGAAGACCGCATTGCACCCGGCACCGGCTTTGGCACCCATGGCCACCGCGACATGGAGATCATCAGCTACGTGCTCAGCGGCGAATTGGCACACAAAGACAACATGGGCAACGTCAAAGGCATCCCGCCTGGCGATGTGCAGCGCATGAGCGCGGGCAGCGGCGTGATGCACAGCGAGTTCAACCATGCGCCTGAGCAAACCACCCATTTCTTTCAAATTTGGATTGAGCCCAATGTGCGGGGCATTCCACCCAGCTACGAACAACACACGGTGCCCGCCGCCAGCCAACGTGGCGCATTGAGCCGCATCGCTGGGCACGAGGGGGCACTGGTGAAGATCCACGCCGATGCCGCGCTGTATGCCGGCTTGTTTGACGGCTCTGAAACCGCAACGCTGACTTTGGCGCCCCATCGCAAAGGCTATGTCCATTTGGTGCGTGGCAGCGTGCGGGTCAATGGTGTGGCCTTGCAGGCAGGAGACGCGGCCCTGCTGGATGGCGAACCCAAGATCACCCTCGATCAGGGGACAGATGCCGAGGTGTTGGTCTTTGATCTGGCACCTTGATTTTTTCACTTTCTTCACTTCAATCTTTTAAGGAAATTTTTCATGAACAACGTTCTCAGTCTCGTCGCTCGTTTGCTTTTTGTGGCTTTGTTTTTGCCTGCCGGCTTGTTCAAGCTCATGGGCTTTGAGGGCATCACAGGCTACATCGCCTCGGTCGGCTTGCCCTTGCCCCAAGTGGGCGCTGTCATCGCCATCGTGGTCGAAATTGTGGGTTCAGCGGCACTCATCGTGGGCTTTCAAACCCGCATGGCCGCAGCTGTGCTCGCGGTGTTCACCTTGGTGGCGACTGTGATTTTTCATGCATTTTGGGGCGCCGCACCTGAGCAAGTGCAAGTTCAGCAGCTGATGTTCTTTAAGAACATCGCCGTGGTCGGTGGCTTGCTGTTGTTGGTGGCAAACGGTGCTGGTGCTTTCAGCCTCGACGCCAAAAAGGCCGCGGAATAATTCGCACCGAAAAAATATCTCCACTCTTTTTCTCTCGTTTACTTAGGACCTGTCATGACAAAAACTGTTGTTGTTTTCCATTCCGGCTACGGCCATACCCAACGCTTGGCCCAGTTCGTGGCCGAAGGCGCCAAGGCAGACTTGATTGCCATCGATGCAGATGGGAATTTGAGCGACGCCGACTGGGCAACCGTGGACGCAGCGGACGCCATCATCTTTGGCTCGCCCACGTACATGGGCATGGCCTCTTGGCAGTTCAAGAAATTTGCCGACGCCACCTCCAAGCGTTGGTTCACCAGCGCCTGGAAAGACAAAGTGGCTGGCGGCTTCACCATTTCAGCCAGCCCAAGCGGCGACAAGTTGTCGACCATTCAGTACTTCATCACCTTGGCCATGCAAAACGGCATGATTTGGGCGGGTCAACCTGCGCTGAATGACGGCAACATCAACCGCATTGGTTCGAATTCAGGCCTGATGGCTCAGGTGGGCGCCACCAGCCCCGCCGCAGACATTCCCCAAGGTGACTTGGACACCGCCAAAGCCTACGGCGAGCGCGTGGCGCAAGTGGCAGCCAAGTTGCGCGGTTGATCGTGCGTTTCTGGTGCTCAGGCCTCGTGCAGGTTTGAGCACCGGCTTTTGGGGCGCAACTGCCGCCGCAAAGGCCGGGTGTGCTGCGTGGCGGTCTGCGGCGTCATGGACCTCACAAGGGTTAGCATCCCCCCATGAAAATCATCCAACTTCTCCCCTGGGCCGATTGGTTTGCACTCGGTTTTTTCATCTTGGTGTGGACGGTCTACGCCTTGTTTGCCAAACACTGGAGCGACGGTCAAACCTCTATCTTGGCCTTGACCAACCGCTACCGTCACCTGTGGATGTTGCAGACCACGGCGCGCGATCCGCGCATGCTCGACGGCATCATCACGCAAAGTCTCTCGGCCACGCCGTCGTTTTTTTGTTCCACCACGATTTTGATTTTGGGTGGTTTGTTCGCCTTGCTGGGGACCACCGACAAGGCGGCTGAGTTGGTGCGCGAAATACCCTTTGCAGAACAAACGCCGATCTTGGTGTTTGAGTTCAAGATCTTGGTGTTGGTGGCGATTTTTGTGTACGCTTTTTTTCGCTTTTCATGGTCGATGCGGCAATACACCTTCGTGTCCTTGCTCATTGGCTCCATGCCGCCAGCCAAAGATTTCGCGCAAGGACTGGCCGATCCTGTGGTGTTTGCCCACCGTGCTGCGTCCATGACCGGCTTGGCTGCAGAGACCTTCAATGGCGGCTTGCGCGCTTACTATTTTTCATTCGCTGCAATGGGCTGGTTTTTTTCGCCATTGATTTTTGTGCTGTCGACCATGCTGGTCGCTGCAGTTTTGTACACCCGGGAGTTTCGCTCTGACGTGCTGCACTTATTGCAAGAATAAGTGAGTGACAGGGTGTTACTTGGTGGCACTCAGGTCAGGTGCCAAGGCTTCACGCTCATCGAACACAAAGCAGCCCCCCTGATAGTGCGCATCGCCAACCTCCTCAAAGTATTTGAGGATGCCGCCTTCGAGCTGGTATACATGCGCCAAGCCTGCGTTGCGCATGTAAATGGCCGCCTTCTCGCAGCGAATGCCGCCGGTGCAAAAGCTGATCACGGTTTTGTCTTGCAAGGCATGCTTGTGGGCCAAGACCGCGTCTGGAAATTCTGTGAATTTGGTCAAGCCCCAATTGAGGCTGTTCTCGAATGTGCCGTGGTCGATCTCAAACTGGTTGCGTGTGTCCAGTGTCACCACTGGGCGGCCTTCGTCGTCGTGCCCTTGGTCGAGCCAACGTTTGGCGGTGGCCGCAGTGACCGCAGGGGCGCGGCCTTGGGCTGGACGAATGCTGGGGTGGTTCATGCGGATGATCTCGCGCTTGACCTTGACCAACAACTTGCGAAAGGGTTGGGTGGCTGACCAACTCTCTTTGGGGCTGAGGTCTGCCAAACGCGGGTCTTGGCGCAACCAGTCTACAAAGCTGCGCACTTGCTCAGCGCTGCCCGCCAGAAAGAAATTGATGCCTTCTTCTGCAATCAGGACGGTGCCTTTGAGCTGGCGAGTCAGTGCTTGCTCAAAACAAGCTTGGCGCAGCTCAGCCGCATCGGGCAGGGCGACAAACTTGTAGCAAGAAATATTCAAAATCGTGTTCACACGCCGATTTTAAAGACGCCGCTGGGACGCTTGAAACCCGTTTCAATCCCTACAATCTGGCGCATGTTTGTTCACCTGCGCCTTCACACCGAGTTTTCTGTCGTCGATGGAACCAACCGCATCGACGAGATTGTGAAGGCCGCTGCGTCTGATCAGCAACCTGCGCTGGCCATCACCGACCTGAACAACCTGTACGGTGCCATCAAGTTTTACAAAGAGACGCGTGGCAAAGGCGTCAAGCCCCTGGTGGGCGCAGAAATTTTTCTGGAGAGTTTGACGCAAGACCCCGCCCAGACCTCGCGCATGATTTTGCTGGTGCAAAACCATCAGGGCTACTTGAACTTGTGTGAATTGATCAGCCGTGGCTGGACGCAAAACGTCATCAAGGCCGTGGGCGTGGTCAAGTTGGCATGGCTGCAAGAGTTGTCGCAAGGCTTGATTGCTTTGTCTGGCGCCCAGGCCGGTGCTTTGGGGCAGGCCTTGGTGCAAGGTGACACCACGCGGGCCAGCGAGGTGGCATTGCAGTTGGCCGGTATTTTTCCGCACCGCTTTTATGTGGAGTTGCAACGCGCGGGGCGTCCTGAGGACGAGGCCCATGTGTCGGCCGCCGTTCAACTGGCCGCACGTTTGAATTTGCCGGTGGTGGCGACGCATCCGGTGCAGTTCACCTTGCCTGACGACTATGAAGCGCATGAGGCACGGGTGTGTATTTCTGAGGGTGAGATTCTGGGCAACCAGCGCCGTGTGCGACGTTTCACCCGCGAGCAGTACTTCAAGTCGTCGGCGCAAATGCAGGCTTTGTTTGCCGACGTGCCAACGGCTTTGAGCAACACGGTGGAGATTGCGCGCCGCTGCAACCTCACGCTGTCGCTGGGCAAGCCGCAGTTGCCCAATTACCCCACGCCCAATGGCATGCCGATTGACGAGTATTTTCGGTTTTCGTCGCATGAGGGGCTGGAAGAGCGCTTGGCGCATCTCTACCCTGATGCAGGTGTGCGCGACAAAGAACGCCCGCGCTACGTGGAGCGCTTGGAGTTTGAGATCGGCACGATTTTGAAGATGGGCTTTCCGGGCTACTTCTTGATCGTGGGCGACTTCATCAACTGGGCCAAAAAAAATGGCTGTCCTGTGGGACCGGGGCGTGGTTCGGGTGCCGGGTCATTGGTGGCCTATGCGCTGAAGATCACCGACTTGGATCCGCTGCAGTACAACTTGCTGTTTGAGCGCTTCTTGAACCCCGAACGGGTGTCGATGCCCGACTTTGACATTGACTTTTGCCAGACCAACCGCGACCGCGTGATTGACTATGTGAAAGACAAGTACGGGCGTGATGCGGTGAGCCAGATTGCCACCTTCGGCACCATGGCTGCGCGTGCCGCTATTCGTGACGTGGGGCGTGTGCTGGACATGAGCTACACCTTTTGCGATGGCATCAGCAAACTCATCCCGAACAAACCGGGTCAGCACATCACGATTGCAGGCGCGATTGAGGCCGAGCCCATCTTGGCTGAGCGTCTGGACAAAGAAGACGAGGTCAAAACTTTGCTGGCGCTGGCGCAAAAGCTCGAAGGCATGACGCGCAACGTGGGCATGCACGCTGGGGGCGTGTTGATTGCGCCGGGCAAGCTGACCGATTTTTGTCCGCTGTACCAGCAGCCCGGCAGTGACTCGGCGGTGAGTCAATACGACAAAGACGACGTGGAAGCCGCTGGCTTGGTGAAGTTCGACTTTTTGGGCTTGGCCACGCTGACCATCTTGGAGATTGCGCGGGAGTTCATCATCCACCGACACAAAGGCCAAGAGGACTTTGCGTTTGAGAACATCCCCCTCAATGATGCGGCCACCTACCGCTTGTTCCAAGACGGCAAAACCGAGGCCGTGTTTCAGTTTGAAAGTCGTGGCATGCAGGGCATGTTGCGCGACGCGCGTCCGACGCGCTTGGAAGACTTGATCGCGCTCAACGCTTTGTACCGACCCGGACCGATGGACCTGATCCCGAGCTTTGTGGCGCGCAAGCACGGGCGTGAGGAGGTGCAATACCCGCACCCTGCCGTGGCCGAGATGCTGTCAGAGACCTACGGCATCATGGTCTACCAAGAGCAGGTGATGCAGACAGCCCAAATTTTGGGCGGTTACTCACTGGGCGGCGCCGATTTGTTGCGTCGCGCCATGGGCAAGAAGAAGGCCGAAGAGATGGCCGAGCACCGCGAAAGGTTTCGTGCCGGTGCCTTGCAGACCCACAACATTCCTCAAGAAAAAGCTGACGAGATTTTTGACTTGATGGAGAAGTTCGCAGGCTACGGCTTCAACAAGTCGCACGCTGCAGCCTACTCGCTGCTGGCCTATCACACGGGTTGGCTCAAGGTGCATTACACCGCTGAGTTTTTCTGCGCCAACATGACGGTGGAGATGGACGACACCGACAAGCTCAAGGTCTTGTTCGAAGACGCGCAGAAGATGGGCTTGTCGTTCGAGTCGCCCGATGTGAACCGTGGTGCTTATCGGTTTGAACCGATTTCAGACAAGGTCATTCGCTATGGCTTGGGCGCGATCAAAGGATCGGGCCAGCAAGCGATCGAAGCCATCGTTGCTGCACGCGAGGCTGAAGGGCCTTTCACGAGCTTGTTCGACTTCTGCCGTCGTGTCGACCGCAGCCGGTTGAACAAGCGCACGGTGGAGGCGCTGATCAAATCCGGTGCATTTGACAACCTGCATTTGAACCGCGCAGCATTGCTCGCCAGCGTGGAACGTGCGTTTGACTTTGCCAGTGCCAGCGAGGCCAATGCCAACCAAGGCGGCTTATTTGACATGATGGGTGAAGACGCTCATGGTTCGAGCACGCAAGAGCCTGAGTTGGTGGAGACCTTGCCTTGGGGTGTGAAGGAGCGCTTGACGCACGAAAAAGCGGCTCTGGGTTTCTACATCTCCGGTCATTTGTTTGATGAGGTCGAGCGCGAGGTGCGTCAATTTGTCAAACAACGCATTGAACATTTGATGGACTCACGCGAGCCGCAACTGTTGGCGGGCATTGTGAGCGACATGCGGGTGATCAACGCCCAGCGCGGCAAACTGGCCATCTTCAAGCTCGACGACAAGTCTGCGGTGATTGAAGCCACGGCCGATGAAGCGACCATCCACACGTACCGCAACACCTTGAAAGACGATGAGTTGGTGGTCGTGATGGGCAAGGCGACGCCCGATCGTTTTTCGGGTGGCTTGCGGTTTTCGATCACCCAAGTGTGGGACTTGGGCCAAGCCCGTTGTCGGTTCGGCAAATACCTGCGTGTGTTGGTGAACGGCAGCGCGCCTGACATTGCTCGTTTGTTGCGTGATCATCCCGCCAAGGTGGAGCAATCGGAGCAGGGCGAGTTGGTGCGTGGCATGGGTGTACGCTTGCGACTGATGCGCGAAGGCGCCAAGGCAGAAGTTCAGCTTGGCGAGCGTGCCAAATTTTTCCCCAGCGATGCGGCTCTGGCCAGCTGGATGGCTCAGGCCCATCAGGGGCAGGCCCAAATCGTTTACGAGTGACGCCTTATGTGGACCATTCCCACCCTGATGACTTTGACCCGCATTGCGGCGATTCCGCTGATCGTGGGTTTGTTTTATTTGCCAATTGACAAGGCCGACCGAGACCTGTGGGCGACGGTGATGTTCGTGGTGTTTGCCTTGACCGATTGGCTGGACGGTTACTTGGCGCGCAAGCTCAATCAAACGTCGGCTTTTGGCGCATTCTTAGACCCGGTGGCCGATAAGTTTTTGGTGTGTGCCAGTTTGTTGGTACTGGTTCAATTGGGGCGCGTCGATGTGTTGGTGGCCTTGATCATCATTGGTCGTGAAATCGCCATTTCTGCTTTGCGCGAATGGATGGCGCAAATTGGCGCTTCCCGCAGTGTGGCCGTTCACGTGTTGGGCAAACTCAAGACCACCGTGCAGATGGTGGCGATTCCTTTTTTGCTGTTCGATGGCGTGTTGTTTGGATTCATAGACACGGCCTTGTGGGGCTTGGTGCTGATTTGGATTGCCGGTGTGTTGACCGTGTGGTCGATGGTGTACTACCTGCAAAAAGCTTGGCCTGACATCTTGCAGCACGCCAAATAAACCATGACCGAAGCACGCAATGCAGCATGGCTGCGCGCCATGCCCGTGGTGTTTGTGGGCATTTGGAGTACGGGCTTCATCGTGGCGCGCTTTGGCATGCCCAACTCGCCGCCGTTCACGTTTTTGGCCTGGCGTTATTTTTTTTCCATCACTTGTTTTTTGATGTGGATCCGTCTGGCGCGTGTTCAGTGGCCCCAAGGACGCACGCAGTGGCTGCATTTGGCGGTCACGGGCGTGTTGATGCACGGTGGCTATTTGGGTGGCGTCTGGGCGGCCGTCAAGGTGGGCATGGGCTCAGGCTTGTCGGCTTTGATTGTGGGCTTGCAACCCGTGTTGACGGCCGTGTGGTTGTCGTCACGCGGTGGCCATGTGACGCGTCGTCAATGGTTGGGTTTGCTGCTGGGCTTTTTGGGATTGGCCTTGGTCTTGGCACGCAAGCTTGAAGGTGGCGTGGAAGTGAGCGCTTGGAGTTTGACCATGGCGACCATGGCGCTGTTGTCCATCACCACGGGCACGCTCTATCAAAAGCGCTACGTCATGGCTTGTGATGTTCGCAGCGCCAACACGGTACAACTGAGTGCTGCTTTGCTGGTGACGTTGCCGCTTGCGCTGATGGAAACAGAGCAGGTGCAATGGAATACCGAGATGATGGGGGCGATGGCTTGGTCGGTGGTGGGCCTCACCCTGGGTGGGAGTTCACTGCTCTATATCTTGATTCAACGCGGTGCAGCGGCATCTGTGACGAGCTTGATGTATTTGGTGCCGCCCACCACCGCCGTGATCGCATGGTGTTTATTCGACGAACCAATCACCTTCGTGACAATCGCAGGCATTGCACTGACGGCACTGGGTGTGAGTTTGGTGGTGCGCCCACCTAAAATTGAGACTTGATTTTTAAAGGTTGAAGATGAGTCAGAAAAGAATTGCAGTCATCGCAGGCGACGGCATTGGCAAAGAGGTGATGCCTGAAGGTTTGCGTGTGATGGACGCTGCTGCACGCAAATTTGGCATTGATCTGAAGTTTGACCATTTCGATTTTTCCAGCTGGGACTATTACGAAAAGCACGGCCAAATGCTGCCAGACAACTGGAAAGATCAGATCGGTGGGCACGATGCCATCTACTTTGGGGCCGTGGGATGGCCCGAAAAAATTGCCGACCACGTCTCGCTGTGGGGTTCGCTGTTGTTGTTTCGTCGCGAGTTTGACCAGTACATCAACTTGCGCCCGGCACGCTTGATGCCCGGCATCATTGCACCGGTGGTGCGTCGTGATGGCTCGCCAAGACAGCCGGGTGAAATCGACATGTACATCGTGCGTGAAAACACCGAGGGCGAGTACTCCAGCATTGGGGGACGCATGTACCCGGGGACCGAGCGTGAAATCGTGATGCAAGAAACCGTGATGTCACGCATTGGCGTGGACCGCGTGCTGAAGTTTGCGTTCGAACTGGCGCAAAGCCGCCCCAAAAAGCATTTGACCAGTGCCACCAAATCCAACGGCATTGCGATCACCATGCCGTATTGGGACGAGCGTGTGGTGGAGATGGCCAAGGGCTATCCCGGCATCAACGTCGACAAATTCCATATCGACATCTTGACCGCACACTTTGTGCAACGCCCCGACTTCTTTGACGTGGTGGTAGCCAGCAATTTGTTCGGTGACATCTTGAGCGATTTGGGTCCTGCCTGTACAGGCACCATCGGCATTGCACCGAGCGCCAACTTGAATCCAGAAGGAAAATTTCCCTCACTGTTTGAACCTGTCCACGGCTCTGCGCCAGATATTGCCGGCAAAGGTTTGGCCAATCCGATTGGCCAAATTTGGTGTGGCGCGATGATGCTGGAGTTCTTGGGTCATAAACCAGCGCACGATGCGGTCTTGGCAGCGATTGAAAAAGTATTAGATCCAAAGAGTGGCGCACCTAAAACGCCTGACATTGGAGGCACAGCGCAAACCAGCGATGTGGGCAAAGCGATTGCTGAAGTTTTGTGAGCCATGTGTCACGTTCAGTCCCATCAAACCACTTAAAAAAACGACTAGAATCCGCTGCCACGTTGCGATGCCGGGTGTTTGTCTGATTGACATTGATCCAGGCCCAAGGCTCTAATGCCCCCAGCAGCGTCACTGCCAAAGCAGTTTTTTTCTAGGTGGAGATCGGTGATCTTGGCCGCGTTTGAAACAGCTGAATTTTGATTAACATCACATCTCATTGAGAGGGGATTTTTGTGAATAAGACTGAATTGATTGAGCACATCGCAAAGCATGCCGATATTTCAAAGGCTGCTGCTACGCGCGCATTGGAGTCCACCATTGGCGCAGTCAAGACCACCTTGAAAAAGGGCGGCACAGTTTCTTTGGTGGGTTTCGGTACTTTTGCAGTGGGCAAACGTGCTGCACGCACCGGTCGCAACCCACGTACGGGCGCTGCCATCAAGATCAAAGCAGCCAAGGTGCCAAAGTTCCGTCCAGGCAAAGGCCTGAAGGATGCGCTGAACTGATCACCGCAAGGTTGGGGTGCTTAGCTCAGTTGGCAGAGCGGCTGCCTTACACGCAGTAGGTCGGCGGTTCGACCCCGTCAGCACCCACCAACTCATCGGATAAGGCGAACACCACAGTTCGCCTTTTTTTATTGAAATTCCAAAGCTCGTCGAGTCCACCGCATGTTTGATTTCGTTCGTCGCCACACCAGGATCATGCAGTTTTTGCTGTTTCTGCTGATCTTTCCTTCCTTTGTTTTGTTTGGCATTGATGGGTACAACCGTTTCCGTGACAAGGGCGAAGCTGTTGCCACGGTGGATGGGCAAGACATCACCCAGTTGGAATGGGACAACGCGCATCGGGCACAAGTTGAGCGCATGCGCGCTGGCATGCCCAATGTGGACGTGAAGTTATTTGACACCCCAGAAGCCAAATACAGCACCTTGGAGCGGTTGGTGCGTGATCGCTTGTTACAAGCGGCTGCCACACAGCTTAGGCTCGGTGCCAGCGATCAGCGCTTGGCCACAGAGCTGCAGCAAAACCCAAGCATTGCTGGGTTGCGCCGTGCAGATGGTTCTTTGGACATGGAGCGCTATCGCCAACTCTTGGGCAGTCAAGGCATGACCCCCGAGTCTTTTGAAGGGCAAGTGAGGGCAGACTTGGCCGCACGCCAAGTGATGTCTGGCGTGGGTGGCACCAGTTTTTCTTCGACTGCGTTGGCTGACGTGACTGTCAATGCGTTTTATGAACAACGCCAAGTGCAAGTGGCACGTTTTGTCGCCGCCGACTTTGTCTCTAAAGTTAATTTGACGGATGCGCAGCTTCAGGATCATTACAAGGCCCATCCTGAGCGCTTTCAATCTGTGGAACAAGCTGACGTGTCATATGTGATGTTGGATTTGGCCTCTGTGCAAAAGGGCATTGTGGTGCCAGAGGCAGAGCTGAAGACCTATTACGAGCAAAACCTGTCGCGTTTGTCTGCGCTGGAAGAACGACGTGTCAGCCATATTTTGATTGGGGCCGATAAGTCGGCACCTGTTGCTGAACGTGACAAAGCACGAAGCAAAGCGCAAGAACTGCTGGCCACTGTTCAACAATCCCCCGATAAATTTGCAGAATTGGCACGCAAGAACTCTCAGGACCCAGGCTCTGCAGCCAAAGGCGGCGACTTGGACTTCTTCGCACGTGGAGCGATGGTCAAGCCATTTGAAGATGTCGCCTTCAGTCTCAAGAAAGGCGAGACAAGCGGTGTGGTGGAAACTGAATTTGGTTTTCACATCCTCCGACTCACAGACATCAAGCAGCCTAAGGCCAAGAGTTTTGAAGAGCAGCGTGCCACCCTAGAGTCTGAGGTTCGTCGCCAGTTGGCGCAACGTAAATTTGCCGAGGCAGCAGAACAGTTCACCAACATGGTTTATGAGCAGTCGGACAGTTTGAAGCCTGTGGCCGAGCATTTGAAGCTTGATGTATTGAGCGTGAACAACCTCAGCCGTGAACCCGCAGCTTCAGGTGTGATGGCGAATCCCAAGTTGTTGGCAGCTATTTTTTCTGCCGATTCGCTTGAGAAAAAACGCAACACAGAAGCCATTGAGATTGGCCTGAATCAATTGGTATCGGCACGCGTCACGCGCTACACACCCGCGCGTACTTTGCCATTTGACGAGGTCAAAGCACGTGTGCAACAACAGTTGCAAGCCGAGAAATCGGCAGAGCTGGCGCGCCAAGAGGGCGCCGAAAAACTGAGCCAGTGGAAAGCCAATCCAGAAATTGCGAAGCTGGCTGCGTCGATCGTCCTTTCGCGTGAGCAAACGCAACAACAACCTTCAACCTTGGTCGAGGCTGCATTGCGTGCTGACACGCAAAAACTGCCGGCTTGGGTCGGCGTTGATCTAGGAACCAGTGGATACGCTGTGGTGAAGGTTGAAAAAATCGTGCCGCATGACGCGGCTTCTAGCCAAAACCGAGTCCGTGAACGTGCCCAGTATGCGCAGTGGTGGGCTTCGGCTGAAGGCTTGGCGTATTACGGTTTGCTGAAAGAGAAATTCAAGGTAGAGATCAAAGTACCTCGGCTATAATGCTTTTTCTACGGTGGCTGTAGCTCAGTTGGTAGAGTCCAGGATTGTGATTCCTGTTGTCGTGGGTTCGAGCCCCATCAGCCACCCCAACATCCATGCGCCCTAGCGAACTTTTTGGTTTCTAGGGCGTTTTTATTTGGGGTAAACCACCGTGCGTTACCTCCGGCGGCAGTGGCAGGATCAAGGGCTTTGAGCCACTGTGAATGTCTATGGGATCGATCAAACTGTTTGCAGCTTTAAAAAACTTTCGGTGTTGGATGGCCTGGCTGGTGCTGGCTGTTTCAGCTTTCAACGGATGGGCACAAGATTTCCCCAATCGCGCGATCAAATTGGTGGTGCCTTTCCCGTCTGGCGGCGGCGTTGATGCGGTGGCGCGCACGGTGGCAGAAAAGTTGGCGATTGAGTTGAAGCAACCGGTGATTGTTGAAAACAAAGGGGGGGCAGGCGGCGCACTGGGGGCATCGTGGGTGGCTCGCTCTCCTGCCGATGGGTACACCTTGTTGTTCGCGAACAATGGTCAAGCCGTGTTGCCTCATCTGCAAAAAATCGACTGGGATCCGGTGAAAGACTTCAAGCCGGTGTCGAATGTGGCCACTTACGCCATGGTGGTGCTGGTGAACGCCAACTCACCCATCAAGACATTGCCAGAGTTGATTCGGTCTGCCAAAGCCAATCCTGGGCACATCACCTATGGTTCTTCAGGATTGGGCGGCCCACTCCACCTGGGCATGGAAATGCTGCGAAGCGCCGCGGGCATTGACATCATGCATGTGCCCTACAAGGGGAATGCGCCCATGACACTGGCGCTGTTGGGGCAAGAAATCGATGTGTCGATGGACACCTTGGCGGTCTCACTGCCTCACATCAAATCTGGAAAATTTCGCGCCTTGGCCGTGACAAGCCAGCGACGGATGGCTTTGTTGCCCGATGTCCCAACCATCCGTGAGGCCGCTCTGCCCGACTTTGATTACGAAGGATGGCAGGCAATCTTTGTACCGGCGAACACACCTTCGGCGTTGGTGGCCAGACTTCAAAGCGCCTTGGCGAAAGTCATTGCCATGCCAAGTGTCAGCCAAAAACTGATTGAACTCGGTTACGAGCCCAGGTCGTCTTCAAGTCAGGATCTGGCAAACTTGCTCGCCAAGGATTTGCTGGTGTACCGAAAAGTGATTCAAGAGGCCAATATCAAGTCTGAGTGATTTGATCGGTCGTGAGGTCGGCGCTTTCAACGCGGTTGACGCTGTGGCAAGCACCAAGGCCATGGCGTTTTTCAGAAGCCGAGCTCAGATCTTGAATGCTTCCAAGGTCTCTGAGGCAAACAGGTCTTGGGGTTCCATGACGGAAGTGGTGAGGCCTTGTTCACGAGAGTAGCGCAGCAAGGTCGAGAGGGTTTGATGCGTGCGCTCCACGCCATAGGGCCAAAAGTCGTCGCCCATTTCGGTGCAGACTTCTTCCACGTTGGAGTTGAGCCAAGGCAGCATGGACTTGAGCACCACGTTCTCACTCAAATCTTCGTAGCAAAGTTGTTGTGCTTTCAAGAAGGCTTTGTACAAAGACTGGGCAATCCAGCGATTGGCCTCGTACACCTCACGCCGAATCACGATCACATGCATGATCGGAAAAATGTGGGTCTTTCGAAAGTAATCACGTTCGACTTCGCCGTAGTTGGGGAAAAGGCGGCGAATTTTTCCTTGGCTTGGCTTGAAGGTCGAGGGCGTGCGTGCGGTGTACAGCGCGTCAATCTCACCGTCAAGCAGCATCTGCGACAGCGTCTGGTGCGGTCCAATGCGCTCTACTTTGATGTTGGGGGGCAGTTCAAGTTTGAGCTTTTCAGCCCGTCCGGGTTGTTCGGCCCCTCCGGTGAAGTAGGTCATGCTGTCGATCGGCACCGCATGATGGTCCGCCAAAATCCCACGAATCCAAACGGCGGCAGTCATTTGATATTCAGGCGTGCCGACGCGTTTCCCAATCAAATCTTTGGGCTCGACGATGCCTGAGTTGGCATTCACAAAGATGCCAGAGTGTCTGAACACGCACGATGGAAAAACTGGAATCGCAATGAAGGGCCGTTTCGGATTTTTCAAACCCATGAGGTAAGACGACAGCGAGAGCTCTGCGACGTCAAACTCTTGATTACGCAGCATCCGAAAAAAAGTTTCCTCGACCGGCAAATTCAAGTAGTTGATGTCAATGCCTTCGGCTTGTACCGATCCGTCCATCAAGGCGCGGGTTCGGTCGTAATTCCAACAAGCCAGAGAGAGTTTAAGTTTTGACATGCTCAGATCGATCGATGAAGAGGAAGCGCTGACGTGGGATTTGCGGTGAAGGCGCAGCCTTGACTCAGGCTTTCATGCCGGTTTTTTCGTAGAAATAAGCCAGGGCATATTCGGCACACACTTGGTCCTCATGGGCTGTGCCAGAGCTCACGCCAATGCCGCCAACGATGTGACCGTCTACATACACGGGCAAGCCACCCCCAATGATGCTGAAGCGCCCACCATTGGTCACATGGATGCCGAAGGTGGGTTTGCCAGGTTGGCACAACTCGTTGTAGACGTGTGTGCCTTTGCGGGCTACAGCGCCCGTGAATGCTTTGTCAATCGCGATGGAAATGCTGCTGACTTTGCCGCCGTCCATGCGGTCAAACTTGATCAGATGTCCCGATTCGTCGGTGACGGCGGTGCACATGGGGATTTGAAGTTCTTGGGCTTTGATCGCAGCGCCCGTGATCAAAATGGCAGCTTCGTCGAATGAAAGTCGTTGGATGGTCAGCATGGTGTTCCTTGTGATGGGGGACTCAATGGGTTTGGGAGTGAAGAAAAATCAATGAATTAGAGATATGGCTCATTCGGGCTTGATGCCAACTTCGGCAAACGTTTTGGCGTATTTGGTGTATTCGGCGTGGAGTTTTTTGCCCATGTCTGCAGTGCTCATGATGCGAGGCTCGAGTCCGCTTTCAATCAAGCTGTTGCGCGTTTCGGCTGATCGGATGATGTCGCCAATCTCTCGGTTCAAGCGCTCGACGATGGCTGTCGGTGTGCCTGCTGGTGCAACCAGGCCAAACCAACCGGCCATGTGAAAACCTGGCACGGTGTCAGAGATGGCGGGGATCTCAGGGTAGGCGCTCACGCGTTCAGAGCTGGCTACACCCAGCACCTTGAGTTGTCCGTTTTTGACGTGGCCAATGATGGACGGCATCGGGTTGAACATGAACTGGACGCGACCTGAGAGCAGGTCCGTCATGCCTTGGGAGCTGCCTTTGTATTGAATTTGGGTGGTTTTCAAGTCAGCCATGGCGCTGAATTGCAACCCAGCCAGTCCTTGCGTGGAGGTGCTGCCGCCTGAGGCCCAATTCATTTGGCCTTGATGAGCCCTGCTGTAGGCCAGAAATTCCTTCATGTTGTTCACAGGCAAGCTCGAGGGAATAGCAAGAAACAAAGGCGCATCGCCCAGCATCGCAACGGCAGCGAAATCTTTCATCGTGTCGTAGGGATGTTGCTTCATCATGGATTGCGTCATCAAGAAGGTGGGCGTGACCAAGCCCAATGTGTAGCCATCGGGTGGTGACTTGGCCACGACAGACATGCCGATCGTGTTGCTGCCGCCGCCACGGTTTTCAACAATCACGGTCTGTTTGAGTCGCTCCCCCAGACGCAGGCTGATCAGTCGTGTCACTTGGTCAGCGCCACCCCCAGCCGCATAGGGCACAACGATTTTGAGAGGACGGTTGGGAAAGTCGGCCTGCGCCAGAGCAGCTGTCACAGACATCGCCCATGCAAGCGCTACAAGGAAACGTGACACACAGGAAAGGGCTGTCATAAGTGGATAAGAAAAGAATTCAGAACTGGGGCGTGTGGGCTTGTGCGGTGGCTGAACTTGGCAGGTTCAAAGACTTTATGTTTTGAACCCCAAATCGGTGGTTTTCAAATAGTCTTCGAGCGCTTTGAGCTCTGTGCCACCAATGGGCGGGTAGGGTGGGTAGGGATCGCCCATGGGGATGCCCAAGATTTTCATGGCGGCCTTCATCGTGGGGGTCAGACCGTTGTGCATCCAGCGGGATGGAAACAGCGCAAACTGCAGCTGCAAGCGTGCCGCTTCTTGCATGTCACCGGCCACGTAGGCTTGGATCACTTTGTTGGCCAGCATGGCCGCAGGTGGTGGCAAGGTGATGCCTGAGCTGCCCAGTTGCAAAGAGATCAGCAACATTTGCATGGTGGTGAAGTATTTGGCATGGCCATTCAACTCCACTTCCGAGATGAGACGCGACACGCGAGACAAATCACGCGAGCTTTCTTTGACGTACTTGACCCGTTCAAGTTGAGACAGCGCAATGGTCGCTGGCACTGAAACATTGGCGCCGGGGCCCGGGTTGAGGTAGAGCACGATGGGCAATGGCGTTTCGCGCGAGATGGCTTCAAAGTAAGCGATCAGTTCGCTCTGTGTAGGCTCGCCGCCAAACGGGCGCAGAGGGGCCAACAGCTGAATCGCTTGGGCGCCGTGTTTCTCTGCAAAGTGGGCCAGCTCAATCGCAATCTTGAACGAGGGGTGCGAGATGCCGACCGCAACCGGGCAACGGCCATCGACAAACTGGATGGTTTTGCTGATCAGGTTCTTTCTCTCCTCCATGGTCAGGTAGTGGTACTCCTGGGCCTCCACGCCGGCTGCAATCACCATGGCTGCGTTGCAATCTTCGACGACGTAATTCACGCCGGCTTGCAGAGCCACTTCGTCGACCTTCAGGTCGGCATTGAAGGGCGTGAGTGGAGGAACGATGAGTCCGGGCAGCTTCATGTGGGGCAAATTCATAGGTGCTCTTTAAACTAAGGAGGGACGTTGGGCGAGTTCTTTGATCTGAAATCCTGCCACAGCTTTGTAGCTGTCCAAAATTTCCTGCATTTCTGTGTTGGAGATGACGTCTTCAATTTTGTTGAAGCGTTTTCCACCTGTGCGCTCATGCACCACACGCAGCACTGTATCGGGCGGATTGGCGCGGTTCATCAACACCACTTTGGATGTTGCCTCCACACGGACCTTGTCGTAACTCTGCAAGGCATCTTCTGTGGTGCCTTGGCGCTTGAAGCAGCCCGCCATGAAGCGAGCATCCAAAATGGATTGGCCTGCGCCATTGGATCCACGTGGGTACATGGGGTGTGCGGCGTCTCCCAGCAGCGTCACGCGACCAAACGTCCACGTGGGAACCGGATCGCGGTCGACCATTGGAAAGACCATGTAGCGCTCGGTTTTTTTCAGCAGCGCAGGCACATCCAGCCAGTCGAATTGCCACTTCGAATAGGGCTCAAAGAAGTCTTCCAGTTTGGCTTGGCCGTTCCAGTCGTAAGTGCTGGGTTTTGGGCGCTCAAGCGTGGCCACCCAATTGACGAGTTGGTTACCTTCGGCATCGATGTTCTCGCGAATCGGGTAGACCATGAGCTTGCCAACCGGCATCCAGCCTGCCCGAATCGTGTCGCCGCCACTCAGAAACGGCTTGTGCGCAGTGACGCCGCGCCAGATGGTCAGGCCCGAGTAGACCGGGTCGCCTTCGTTGGGGTAGAACTGTTTGCGCACCATGGAGTTGATGCCGTCACACCCCACCAACAAATTGGCGCGTACCTTGGGCAGTTCATTGCCTTGGGCATCTTTGAACGTTGCCGTCACGCCTCCGCTGTCTTGCGCCACCGACTCGAACTTATGACCGAGCACCACGCTGTCTGCGCCAAGACGTTCTTTGACGGCATTGAGCAGCAGCATTTGCAGGTCACCTCGGTGGATCGAGAATTGCGGCCAGGCGTAACCCGCCGCTTGACCCGCCACTTCGCGGTAAATCAGTTGGCCATGCTGGTTAAAGTACGAAGCGTCTTTGGTGCGGATACCCACCGCATCCAGGGCGGGCAAAAGACCCATTTCATCGAGTTCACGGACGGCGTGGGGCAGCAAGTTGATGCCAGCGCCCAAAGGCTTGATCTCGGCCACACCTTCGTACACACGGCAGTTCACGCCAATTTGATGCAGGCTCAATGCCAAGACCAGCCCACCAATGCCACCCCCCACAATCATCACGTCCGTATCTTTTGTCATGTCATTTGTCCAAGATTGATAAAAAGCCGCGGGAGGAACTTGAGCCGTCACCGCGCGTCAAAAGCAGAGAACGCTGCATTGACTTGAATCAAGATTAACTCATATCATTTGAAATGCTTAATACTATTTTGGTTGATCTTCATATCTTAAAGATATTAAAGACCCGTGAGCTTTCATCTTTGGTGGGTGGCGATTTCTAGGACGAGAGTCATCACGGCGGTGGTGAGGACAGCGATTTAGACAGTCCCAAAAAGCGCTTGATGGCCTGGGCGTCCACATTGCGGCGGTAAGCTAAGTTCAGCGGTACGGTGACGGTGTGTTCGCTTTTGAAGCGAAGGTACGCAACGTTCTTGGGCTGAATCATGGCTAAGGATTGCGGCACGATGCAAATTCCGAAGCCTGCCGCGACGAGTTGAATGGCCGCCATCACGCGTGGTACTTCCTGAGCAGCTTGGGGTTCGAAGCCGAGTTCACGGCAGCGTTGTGTCAGCATCTCTGTGATGCCTGATCCGTGCACTTGACCATACAAAATGAACAGTTCGTTGTGCAGTTCGGCCAAGTCGAGGCCGTCTTCAAAGCGCGCTGCAAGTGGGTGCAGGATGGGCACGGCCACCACCATTTCTTCTTCTTTCAGTCCGATGCACTCCAAGGTGGGGTAGTGAGTCACTGGCGAGCGCACAAACGCAGCATCGATGCGCTCTTCTTCAAGGGCACACAGCAAATCGTGCGCAGGACCCTCCTCAATCTCAAGAGAAATCAGCGGGTGAGATTTTCTGAAAACACTGATGATTTCTGGGGTCAGCTCGTGCAATGCAGACGAGCTGGTATAGCCCACCCGCATCCTGCCTTCTTCCCCCAAATCAAAACGCTTGATGCGTTTTACTGCAGCATCGGCTTTGGCCAAGATGTCACGTGCATCACTGAGGAAGAATTTACCAGCGGCATTGAGCTGTATGCGTTTGCCCACTCGGTTGAAAAGCGCGACCCCCAGCTCTTGCTCTAGCGCTTTAATTTGTAAGCTCAGTGGCGGTTGCTGCATGAACAGACGGGCTGCTGCGCGGGTCATGTGTTCTTCTTCAGCCACCGCCACGAAATAGCGCAAATGTCGTAACTCCATGCGTGGCATGTTAATTCAACAGGCTGGGGGGAATGCCCTTGCAGCCTGTGCACGACGCTGGAAGGGTTTGTCACGAAGTACTCATTTAGTAACTGTTTATTCATACAGTATCATGGGCGCTATGTTAGTAGATACCACGCAATCCAATGCGCCCGTGCCCATCCTTTCAAGTGCCATGTGGCTGGATGTTTGCACATGGCAGGTCCCAGCAGGGTTCCCATCGCCCGCAGCGGATCACACAGAAGAACGCATTGATCTCAACAAGCAGTTGATTCGCAACAAGGCGGCTACCTATGTGTTTCGAGTCAAGGGTGACTCGATGACCGGTGCTGGTATTTACGAAGGCGATGCGTTGCTGGTGGATCGCAGCATCGATCCAAAGCACAACCACATTGTGGTGGCGCAGTTGAACAACGAGTTCACGGTCAAGCGTCTTCACAGGCGTGGTGGTGTGGTCAAACTCGTTGCAGAAAGCCCGTTGTATCCACCAAGACTCATCAAAGAAGAAGATGACTTTGTGGTGTGGGGCGTGGTCACCCACAACATTCACAAACTGTGTTGATCTATGCCGCAGCGCGCACAGCAGTTGGCCTTGGTGGATTGCAACAACTTTTATGTCAGTTGTGAACGAGTTTTTCGCCCAGACCTGAAAGCAACGCCAGTTGTGGTGCTGTCCAACAACGATGGTTGTGTTGTTTCACGCTCCAACGAAGCGAAGGCTTTGGGGATCAATATGGGGCAGCCTTGGTTTGAATGCAAAGACGTCGCGAACGAGCATGGTGTTCTGGCTTTGAGCTCGAACTATGCCTTGTATGCCGACATGTCAAACAGAGTCATGTCGACATTGAGTGACTACTCGCCAAGGCATGAGGTGTATTCGATTGATGAATGTTTTGTCGATCTCACAGGCACACCCAAGTTGCGGGAGCTGAGCTATGCCATGCGCGAACGGGTGATGACCTGGACAGGCATTCCCGTGTGCGTAGGCATTGGACCGACCAAGACGCTTGCCAAGTTGGCCAACCAGATTGCCAAAAAGCACCCAAGATCTCAAGGCGTGTTCAACTACAACGATTTGACCCAAGCCCAACAAGATAAGTTGCTGCACCAAATGGATGTGGGCGAGGTGTGGGGCATAGGGCGCAAGATTTCTCTGCGATTGGCAGAGCGTGGCATTCGCACAGTGCAAGATTTGCGCAGTGCGCACACCGCAACATTGCGTGCGGACTTTGGCGTCGTGATCGAGAAGACGCAGCGTGAACTCCAAGGCATAGCGTGCATTGACTTGCAAGAGATGGCACCCCACAAAAAACAAATCGTGAGCAGTCGATCTTTTGGCCAAAGTGTGCGCGAGGTCGCCGTGCTCAAAGATGCCATGAGTACATTCGTGGCCAACGCTTGCGCCAAATTGCGCGCCCAAGGCTCGCAAGCCGCCTTGATACACGTGTTTTTGCACACCAACCGTTTTCGCCAAGACTTGCCGCAATACAACCCTTCTTTCGCCTTGCCACTGCCCCAGCCAACCCATGACAGTTTGGTCGTCAACCGCTGGGCTGACTACTTGGTCGGTCGCTTGTTCAGGCCCGGATATGACTACAAAAAGGCAGGGATCATGCTGGGTGACATCACACCCAACGGGCACTGCCAAGTTGATTGGCTAGAACCAAAGCAAGCCACGGGCAGTGCGTTGATGCATGCTTTGGATGGATTGAACCAGCGCTTTGGACGCGGCACGGTCAAGGTCTCGACGCAAGGTGCCTTCACAGGGTGGCAGATGCGCCAGGAACGCAGGTCACCCAGTTACACCACCGATTGGAATGCCATTCCTTCTGTTTAGCGAATGCGCAAAGGCGCATGTGTGTCACCCATTGAGTTGCGCATGATGCGATCAGTCGCTAAATTGATGAGGTGCACTGACAACAGAGTCGTGTGAAGGCCATACCCGGGGTAAACCATCGTCCCATTGCGCCTTTGCCAATGGCAGGATCGCACCATTCGTTTTGAACATAGGAGACACTTTTTATGAAAATGAAATTCATCAAGACCGCACTGGTAGTGGCCATCACTGCCACAAGCGCAGCCACAGCCTTGGCACAAGAAGTGACCTTGAGGCTTGTCAGCGCGTTTGCTGAAAACGGTATTTATGTTCAGCGGATGCTGCCTTGGATCAACAAGGTCAATGCAGAGGGCAAGGGCGTTTTGCAAATTAACTTCTTGGGCGGCCCCAAGGCGATTCCCACATTTGAAGCTGGCAACGCCGTGAAAACAGGTGTGGTGGACATGGCACTCAACACAGGTGCTTTCTATACCAATGTCATGCCTGAAGCTGACTTTTTAAAGCTCACCCAAATCCCGGTGGCGGAACAACGAAAAAATGGTGCGTTCGATGCGATCAACAAAGTGTGGAACGACAAGGGCAATATGCAATATTTGGCGCGCTTGGTCGAAAACCAACCGTTTCACATCTACACCAATAAAAAGATCGACAAACCTGATTTGACCGGCCAAAAAATACGCATCACGCCTGTTTACCGTGATTTCTTTCAGGCCTTGAATGCCAACGTCATCACCACGCCCCCAGGTGAGGTTTACACCGCCCTAGAAAGAGGTGTGGTCGATGGCTATGGATGGCCCATCGGCGGCATCTTTGATTTCAACTGGCATGAGAAGACAAAATTCCGCGTTGACCCCGGTTTTTATGACGCAGAAGTGTCACTCATCATGAACTTGCCTGCCTACAAGAAACTCACCGAAGTTCAGCGCAATTATTTGCAAAAGCAATTGTTGGCTCTGGAGTCTGACAATGGCTTCTGGATCCGGTACGCGTCTGAAGAAACCGCACGCCAAGAAAAAGCTGGCATTCAAGCCATCACTTTTGACGCGGCTTCTTCCAAAGCCTTCAAAGACAAAGCCTATGACATCGCTTGGGCTTCTGCATTGAAGCAAAGCCCCGAGGTCGCTGCCAAATTCAAATCGCTCTTCTCTAAATGATTGCAAAAATTTCTGCTGCCTATGGGCGGATGATGTCTGCCTTGGCCTTGTTTGGATGCTTGATGTTGTTGGTCATGATGCTGATCATTGTGGCCGACGTTGGCTTGAGAAATTTTGCGATCCATGGAGGGCCTCAAGGCCTGGCTTGGTCCAACGAAGTGTCTGAGTTCATCTTGTACGGGGTCACGCTGTGCGTGTCCCCTTGGCTGTTGCGACAAGGTCAACACATACGCGTCGATATTGTGTTGCAAGCCCTTCCCAAGCGTACTGCTTGGGCGCTCGAATGGGTGGGTGATGTCCTGGGTTTTTCCTGCTGCACCATCATGGCCTATTTCGGTGTTCAAGCGACGTGGGCGAGCTACAGCAGCAGTGCCCTGAGCATCAAAACATTGGTGACGCCCGAGTGGTGGTCACTTGTGCCTTTGCCTTCCGTGTTTTTACTGCTCAGTGTTGAAATGTTGTTTCGCATGCACCGACTTTGGTTGGCAGACATAGGCCCGCGCCATGACGCGGTGAGTGCCGCATGATGAACAGTTGGCAATTTGCAGCCTGTCTCATGCTGGGGGGCTCGACCGTTTTATTGTTCATCGGCATGCCTGTGGCATTGACCTTCATCGGCATCAACATTGTGGGGGCGTGGCTTTACATGGGCGGCGAGCCTGGCATGGTGCAACTGGTGAGAAGCAGTGTCAGCTCAGTCATGGCATTTTCTTTAACGCCGATTCCACTGTTTGTGTTGATGGGTGAAGTCTTGTTTCACACCGGACTCGCCTTCAAAGTGATTGAAGGTGTGGAGCGACTCATCGTTCGAGTGCCCGGCAGACTGGCTGTGGTGGCTGTGGTGGCGGGGACTGTTTTTTCGGCGATCTCGGGCTCGACCATCGCCACCACCGCCATGCTCGGATCATTGATGCTTCCCGTGATGCTGGCGAGGGGCTATCACCCGACGCTGGCGACCGGACCGATCATGGCCATCGGCGCTGTGGATATGCTGATTCCTCCCTCTGCGTTGACCGTGCTTTTAGGATCTTTGTCGGGCATATCCATTTCCAAGTTGTTGATTGGTGGGGTGTTGCCTGGTGTGATGTTGTCGCTCGCTTTTGTCGCTTGGATCATCCTTCGGGTCAAAATCAGTCCGCAATTGGCGCCTGATGAAACCGATGCCGTCCCGCACACAGGGTGGGCGCGCTGGCAACCATTTTTTGCTTATGTGTTGCCTACCTTGTCCATTTTTGGTGTGGTGGTGGGGGCCTTGGCTGCGGGTTGGGCGACGCCCACGGAATGTGCCGCCTTGGGCGCTTTTTCAACCATGGTGTTGGCCGCTTGCTACAAAGCTTTGAAATGGGATGCGGTGCTCAAAGCGCTCAAGGGCACAGCAGGCATATCGGGCATGATTTTGTTCATCATTTTGGGTGCGACCACGTTTGCCCAAATTCTTTCTTTCTCTGGCGCCAGTACAGGTTTGGTGCAATTCATCACCGGCCAGGGCTTGTCCACGGCGTGGATCGTCGTCGGCATGATGCTGCTGCTTATTTTCTTAGGCATCTTTGTCGACCAAGTGAGCATGATGATGATCACCTTGCCCATTTTCATGCCCATCGTGAACGCTTTAGGGGTTGACCCGATTTGGTTTGGCGTGATGTTTTTGATTTGCATGCAACTTGGTTTGTTGCTGCCGCCTCATGGATTGCTGCTCATGACCATGCGGGGTGTCGCACCGCCCTCCGTCACGATGGGGCATATCTTCTTGGCTGTGGGCCCTTATGTGGTGATGAGCTTGGTGTTGCTGTTGGCCGTTTTTTTCATCCCCGACATTGCAACTTGGTTGCCTCGGTGGATTGGTTGATTCTGAGTGGGCAGCGATGCTGTGTTCGATCAGAATCTGCTTTGTTGTGGCATGGACTTCAGTACTAACCCGTGAAAAACGCTGATGCGGCGTGACTACACTTATGCCTAGCGTAACTTTGTAAGTGATCTATGCATTTTTTAGTTGTATTGGCTCGGCTGTGTGCCATTGGTGCTGGCGTGTTGCTGACGGTGATCACCTTGATGACGTGCACCAGCATTGTGGGGCGTGAATTCTTGGGCGCCGCCATCACGGGCGATTTTGAGTTGTCGGGTGCTGCCACGGGTGCCGCCATTGGTTTGTTCATGCCATGGTGCCAAGCCAAGCGCGGCAACATCATTGTTGATTTTTTCACGGCCAAATGTTCTGACAGTACCAATCAAGCGATGGACCGCATGGGAGCATTGTTTGTGTGTGCGTGCTTTGCCTTGTTGGCATGGCGCACTTACTTGGGTGGCGTGAGTGCGTATGCCTCGCATTCCGGCACCATGATTTTGGGCTTTCCCGAATGGATTGTGTTTGCCGTGATGTCTCCTGCATTTGCATTGACCAGTGTGATTGCGTTGTTTCAAACCTTTGTTGGATTTGACGAAACCCTGGGAGAAGCCGCATGAGTAGTTTGCAATTGGTAGGCGCTATCTTTGCCATCATGTTGGTGTTGATGGCCGTGCGTGTGCCCATCGCCGTCTCCATGTTTGTGGCGGGCGCATTTGGGTATATTTTTCAAACGGGTTGGTTACCTTTTGCCAATTTCTTGAACAACCAAGCTTTTGCGCGTTTTGCCAGTTATGACTTATCGGTCATTCCCTTGTTCATTTTGATGGGGCACTTTGCCACCCAAGGTGGCATCAGCAAAGCCCTGTTTGATTTCGCTGCGGGCGTGACAGGCCGATTCAAAGGTGGCTTGGCCATGGCTGCTGTGTTGGCTTGTGCCGCTTTTGGTGCCATTTGCGGCTCGTCGGTGGCCACCGCGGCCACCATCACTGGCGTGGCCATGCCTGAGTTGACTCGCCATGGTTACTCGGGTCGTTTGGCCACTGGCACGCTGGCAGCGGCTGGCACCTTGGGCATTTTGATTCCACCTTCTGTCCCCCTGGTGATTTATGCCATCTTGACCGAGCAAAACATCGCCAAGCTGTTTGCCGCAGCCATGGTGCCTGGCATCATTGCCATGCTCGGTTACATGGCCGCAATTGCTATTTATGTGCGCTTGGTGCCAGGACAGGCGCCTGAAGTCGACAAGAACGCAGCAGGCTTGACTTGGTCGTCCTTTGTCGGTGTGGCGCCCATCATGGTGATCTTTGTGATCGTGTTCGGTGGCATTTACGCCGGCCTGTTCACGCCCACAGAGGGAGCCGCCGTGGGAGCCGCCAGCACCTTTGTGGCAGCGTTGATCAAACGCGAGATCACTTGGCCCAAATTCAAAGAGTGCTTCTATGCCACCGCTGACAGCTCGGCCATGATCTTCTTGATTTTCATTGGCGCTGATTTGATGAATGGCGCCTTGGCCTTGTCCCAAGCCTCGACCCAACTCAGCGCCTTGGTGACGGGTTTGGGCTGGTCGCCTCTGATGGTGGTGGCTGGCATCTTGGTTTTCTATGTGGTGCTGGGTGCTGTGATGGATGAGTTGTCGATGATCTTGCTGACCATCCCCATCTTCTTTCCTATCGTCATCGGCTTGGACTTTGGCATGCCCAAAGAGTCGGTCGCGATTTGGTTTGGCATCATGGTGCTGATGGTGGTTGAGTTCGGCTTGCTAGCGCCTCCCGTGGGTCTGAATGTCTATGTGGTCAATGGCATGACCAAGGGCGTGCCCATCGCGGAGAGTTACCGTGGTGTGATGCCTTTCTTGGTCAGCGACACCATCCGGACTTTGGTGCTGTTGTTCTTCCCCGGCATCTGTCTGTGGCTGGTGGGCGTGTTGACCTGAGGTGCTTGCTTTGCAGACATCAAAAAAGGAGGCCTAGGCCTCCTTTTTTTGGGAACAGATTGAAATTACTTGGTGTATTTCTTGATCAAGGCCTGAGCGTCACTGAGCAAGGCTTTGCCGTCGGCGCCGCGTTTGTTCATGTCTGCGATCCATTCATCGTCCAAGCTGTCAGAGGCTTTCTTCCAGTTTTCCAATTCAGATTTAGGAATCACGGTGATCA
>CANCUP010000021.1 GCA_947381325.1 Comamonadaceae bacterium | reverse complement strand
TGCCTTGGTGCCTGCTTTGCGCACCATGCTGGACGACCATGGCTACGGTTTGTCGCGCCGTCGTGTCACCGTATCCACCTCGGGCGTGGTCCCCATGATGGACCGCTTGGGCGACGACTGCCCAGTGGCCTTGGCGGTGTCGCTGCATGCCCCCACCGATGCGCTGCGCGACAACCTGGTGCCGCTCAACCGCAAATACCCCCTGCATGAATTGATGGCGGCGTGTCGCCGCTATTTGGCCCATGCACCGCGCGACTTCATCACCTTTGAATACTGCATGCTCGACGGCGTGAATGACCAGCCCGAACATGCCCAAGCCTTGATCGATTGGGTCAAACCCAAGCGGGGCGCTGGCGAGCCGGTGCCCTGCAAGTTCAACTTGATCCCCTTCAATCCGTTCCCCGCCTCAGGCCTCACGCGTTCCAGCGCGGCCACCGTCAAAGCCTTTGCCGAGCAACTCAGTGCGGCAGGCATCGTCACCACGGTGCGCAAAACCCGGGGCGACGACATCGATGCAGCCTGTGGTCAATTGGCCGGGGACGTGAAAGACCGCACCCAAGTCGATGCGCGCATGGCCAAGCAGCGTGTGATTCCGCTGACGCAGGTGGTGTCATGAGGTTTTGCAGCCTCCAATGCGGCCTGCGTGTGGCCGTTCTGACCTGCGCGACGCTGTGCACCTGTCTGGCTTTGACGGCTTGTGTGTCACCCGACACCAGCCGTCTTGACGCATTGACCACGCCTGAGACCCATCCCCAGCGCGAGCGCGCCCTGCGTCGTCTGACATTGGCCACCGCCTATTTTGAACAAGGCCAAAACACCCCAGCACTGCAAGAGGTGAGGGCTGCGTTGCAGATCGACCCTGGCTTTGCGGACGCCTACAACCTGCTGGGCTTGATACACCAGCGAGAGGGGGCGCCGCAGTTGGCTGAGCCAAGCTTTCAACAAGCGGTGCAACTGGCTTCCTCTGATGCTGCACTCTCAGCCACGCTGGCCAGCGCCCAGCACAACCTCGGTTGGTTTTTGTGTGAGCAAAATCGCTTCAGCGAGGCGCACACCCAGCTCAACCGTGCTTTGACGCATGTCGCTTACCGACATCCGGGGAAAACTTGGATGGCTCTGGGTGTGTGCCAATACAAAGCAGGGCAAACTGCCGATGCGCGTTTGAGTTTTGAGCAGGCTTTGAAGTTGGACAACCGCAATCCCACGGCACGCTTCGTATGGGCCAGCCTAGAACAATCCACCGATCCCGTCCGGGCTCAAGACATCTTGACCCCCCTCAACCGCAGCTCCGATGCAAACGCAGCCAGTTTGTCGCTGGGCATCGAACTCGCCCAAGCATTGTCACAAGCCACAGAAGCACAAGCCTTGATGGCTCAGTTGACCCGCCAATTTCCCAACTCGATCCAAGCCCAAGCGTGGATCCAGAAAAAAACAATTCAAGCTCAATGACACAAGTCGCGCACACGCCCACCGACGAACAACCCCAGAACCTGGTGGTTGACCCCCCGCAAGCCAGCGCCGGTTTTTTGCTGCGCAGCCTTCGGCAAGATGCAGGTCTCAAAATCGACTCTTTGGCGGCCACTTTGCGCGTCCCGGTGGCCAAACTGCAGGCCTTGGAAGAGGACCACTGGGATCTCTTGCCAGATGCCATGTTTGCCAGAGCCTTGGCATTGGCGGTGTGCCGCCATTTGCACGCCGACGCTGCCCCTGTCATGGCCTTGCTGCCGCAACAAGACGTGAGCCGTCTGGCCGTCAAAGACGAGCGTGGCTTGGACTTTCCTTTGCAAAGACCCTCTTTTTTGCCTCAGTCGAGCTTTCTGGTGATCGAGAAATTGTTCACACCACTGCGCTGGGCTGCTTTGGTGATTTTCGTGCTGGCCTTGCTGTTGGCTGTTTGGCCTGACCTTCAATCCTGGTTGGAGGGGCGCGCTGTTGCGCCCACCCCAGCCTTGCCGACCAGCACCGAGACAGAGCCGCCGCCCCCCTTGGTCGTGCTGCCACCGAGCGCGCCTGCAGAGGAAAGCGCTTCTGCGCAAATGGTGATCACCCCCGTACAGTCAGCTGTCACCGGAGGACCTGCTTTGCCCGCTTCAGGAGTTGCCAATGGCCATTGAATCACACGCTATTTCCTTGTCTCAACCCAAAGCGCGTCGCAGTTTGCAAGCGCGTGTGGCCTGGGGCGACCATGTGGTCACCGTGGGGGGCGATGCGCCCGTGCGGGTGCAGTCCATGACCAACACCGACACGGTGGACGCGATTGGCACTGCCATCCAAATCAAAGAACTGGCCTTGGCTGGCTCGGAGATGGTGCGTCTGACGGTGAACACGCCCGAGGCGGCTCAAGCCGTGCCGCATGTGCGCGAGCAGCTCGACCGCATGGGCATCCAGGTGCCCTTGATCGGCGACTTTCATTACAACGGCCACCGCCTGTTGACCGATTACCCCGACTGCGCCCAAGCGCTCTCCAAATACCGCATCAACCCCGGCAACGTGGGCAAGGGCGATAAGCACGACAAGCAGTTTGGCCAAATGATCGAAGCGGCCATGCGCTACAACAAACCGGTGCGCATTGGGGTGAACTGGGGCAGCTTGGACCAAGAACTGTTGGCCCAACTGATGGACACCAATGCCCAGCGCGCGCAGCCCTTTGATGCCAAGCAGGTGATGTACGAAGCTCTCATCACCTCGGCCATCGACTCTGCCAAGTTGGCCGAATCGATGGGCATGGCGTCCGAGCAAATTTTGCTCAGCTGCAAAGTCAGTGGCGTGCAAGACCTGATCGCCGTTTACCGCGAATTGGCCCACCGCTGCAATTACCCCTTGCACTTGGGCCTCACCGAAGCCGGCATGGGCACACGCGGTACGGTGGCCAGCGCCACCGCCTTGTCGATCTTGCTGCAAGAAGGCATCGGCGACACCATCCGCGTGTCGCTGACCCCCCAACCCGGCGAAGCGCGCACCCAAGAGGTGGTGATTGCTTCTGAAATATTGCAAGCCCTGGGGCTACGCGCCTTCGTGCCAAGCGTGACTGCGTGTCCCGGCTGTGGCCGCACCACCAGCACCACCTTCCAAGAGTTGGCCAAAGAAATCGACGACTTTTTACGCGCCCAAATGCCGGTCTGGCGCAGCCAATACCCCGGGGTGGAAAACCTCAAGGTGGCGGTGATGGGCTGCATCGTCAACGGCCCGGGCGAGAGCAAACATGCCGACATTGGCATCAGCTTGCCCGGCAGCGGTGAGGCCCCCGCAGCCCCCGTCTTCATCGATGGGGAAAAGGCCATGACCTTGCGTGGTGACAACATTGCCCGCGAGTTCCACCACATTGTTGAAACTTATATCGAAAAACGCTTTGGCTGATTGCCAAAACGCCATGGAAACGCTGTGACTTCTGAGAACGACAAACCCCAATCCCCGGTCGCCAAGCCTGCCAAAGCTCAGGCCTTGACCGCCGTCAAAGGCATGAACGATTTGTTACCACCAGCCTCGGCCCACTGGGAATGGTTGGAAGACAAAGTGCGTGGCCTGATGGCTCGCCATGCCTACCGCAACCTGCGCACGCCCATCGTGGAGCCCACGGCCTTGTTCGTGCGCGGCCTGGGCGAGGTGACTGACATTGTGGAAAAGGAGATGTACTCCTTTGAAGACCGCTTGAATGGCGAGCAGCTCACCTTGCGCCCTGAAGCCACGGCCGGTGTGGTGCGTGCAGTGGTGGAGCACAACATGCTTTACGACGGCGGCAAGCGTCTGTACTACATGGGGCCGATGTTTCGCCACGAACGCCCCCAGCGTGGCCGCTACCGTCAGTTCCACCAGATTGGCGCCGAAGCCCTGGGTTTCCCAGGGGCCGAGGTGGATGCTGAATTGATTTTGCTGGCCGCCACTTTGTGGCAAGAACTCGGCCTGCAAGACGTGCGCTTGGAGCTCAACAGCCTAGGTCAACCGTCAGAGCGCGCCGCCCACCGAGCCGCCTTGATTGCCCATTTGGAGCAGCACCTGGAGGTGCTCGACGAAGAAGCAAAACGCCGCTTGCACAGCAACCCGTTGCGCATCTTGGACACCAAGAACTCGGCCATGCAAAGCGTGGTGGAAGCCGCGCCCAAGCTGATTGATTTTTTGGGCGAAGCCTCGCTGGCCCACTTCAACGCGGTGCGTGCCATTTTGGATGCCAGCGGCGTGAGCTATCGCATCAACCCGCGTTTGGTGCGTGGCATGGATTACTACAACCTCACGGTGTTTGAGTTTGTCACCGACCGTTTGGGTTCGCAAGGCACCATCTGCGGAGGTGGCCGCTACGACTACCTGATCGAACAAGTCGGCGGCAAGCCCGCGCCGGCTGTCGGCTGGGCTCTGGGCGTTGAGCGTGTGTTGGAGTTGCTCAAGGAGCAAGGCACCTTGCCTGACGCGGTGGGGCCGGATGTCTACGCCATCGTGCCCGATGCCTCGGCCTTGCCCGTGGTGTTTGCCACGCTGCAGACCTTGCGCGCCCAAGGTCTGTCGGTGCAAATGCATGCCTCAGCGGGTGAGGGCATGGGCAGCATGACGTCGCAATTCAAAAAGGCCGATGCCAGTGGCGCTCGGTTGGCATTGATTTTTGGCGGTGATGAGTTGGCGCGTGGCGAAGTCACGGTCAAGTCTTTGCGCGACGGTGTGGGCGCTCAACAGACGAGCCTGTTGGTCGATGTTCACCACGCCGTGACACAACGCTTGGCCCAAGAAAACGCCCCCCTACAATCCGCCTAACTTTTTTGCAAGCACTGACCACCATGGCATCCCACCTCGACCTCGAAGAACAAGAACAAATCGATGAGCTCAAGCACTTTTGGAAGCGCTGGGGCGATCTGATCACGTGGGTACTGATTGCCGTGTTTGGCAGCTATGCCGCTTGGGTGGGCTGGCAGACTTGGTCAGCCAAGCAGTCGGCCCAGTCCTCCGCGCTCTACGACACGGTGGAGCGCGCAGCACTCAGTGATGACGTGGCTTTGTTGGACCGCTCGGTGGCTGACATCCAAGACAAATTCGGCAGCACCAGCTACGCCCAGCAAGCGGCCTTGTTGGCCGCGCGGATTTACCAAGAAAAGTCACGTCCTGCCGATGCACGCAAGCAACTGACGTGGGTGATCGACAAGTCCGACGACGCAGGCTACCAAGCACTGGCGCGTTTGCGTTTGGCCGCTTTGTTGATCGAAGAGAAAAACTTTGATGCTGCGCGCCAACAGCTCAGCGCCAAAGTTCCCCTGTCGTTTGAGCCCTTGTTTGCTGACCGTTTGGGTGACATGGACCTGCTGGAGAACAAACCTGCTGCGGCCATCACCCATTACCAGAAAGCATGGAAGGGATTTGACGCCAATGCCGAGTACCGCCGTTTGGTCGCGGTCAAGTTGGCTGCCTTGGGCGCTGACCCAGAAGAGACTGCATCAAGGGAGCCTGCCAAGTGAACACCTCCCACTGGTCTGTGATGTCCAAGCTGGCCTGGCTCAGCCTGTGCGCCGCCTTGATGGCTTGCTCGGGCACGTCTCGTCCAAAGCCAGAGGACATACCGAGCGTGCCTGTCTTGCAGGATGTGCAAACCCGGTGGTCGGCACAAATTGGGCCGGTGGACTTTCCCTTGGTGGTCTCGGCACGGGCAGACCGTGTGGCGTTGGCCAACAGTCAGGGCACGGTGGCTGTGTTGTCCGCGCAAACTGGACAAGACATTTGGCGACTCAACTTGAACCAACCCATTGCGGCCGGTGTCGGCAGCGATGGGCAGCAAGTGGCCGTGGTCACGCGTGACAACCAGTTGGTCGTTCTCGAAGAGGGTAAAGTCCTTTGGCGGCAGACGCTGTCAGCCCAGTCTTTCACGCCGCCTCTGGTGGCCGGCGGCCGGGTGTTTGTGTTGACCGCAGACCGTTCGGTTTTGGCTTATGACGGTGTCACCGGTCATAAGTTGTGGACACAACAACGCCCGGGTGAACCGCTGGTGCTCAAACAAGCCGGTGTTTTATTGCCTGTCAAAAACACCTTGGTGGTGGGCTTGTCCGGTCGCTTGACCGGACTCGACCCCAACACGGGCTCGATTCGCTGGGAGTCAGCCATCACAACCCCTCGTGGCACCAACGACATGGAGCGTTTGGTCGATTTGGTGGGCCCCGCTGACCGTCTAGGCGATGTCGTGTGTGCACGCGCATTCCAGTCGCAAATCGGATGTGTCAATGCCGAGCGTGGTCAAAACGTGTGGACCCGCGCCTCTAACGGCGAACGCGGCGTCAGCGGCAACGAGAGGCTGCTCATCGCCGCCTTGTCCAATGGGGTGGTGCAAGCTTGGAACCGCAGCAACGGTGAGCGCTTGTGGGACACCGAGCGTCTGAAGTACCGAGCCTTGAGCGCCCCCTTGGTCACCCCGCGTGGCGTTTTGCTGGCGGACAACGGCGGGTGGCTGTATGTTTTGTCGCTGGCTGATGGCGCGTTGCTCAACCGCATCAAACTCGAGGGCAACGACTTAGCGGCTGCCCCTGTCCAAGCCGGCGCGAACTTTGTGTTGGTGACACGTGAAGGCCGCGTGATGGGTCTGCAAATCCCATGAACGTAGGCCGTTAAGGAATATCTTTTGAAACCTGTTTTGGCCCTGGTGGGCCGCCCCAACGTGGGCAAGTCCACGTTGTTCAACCGCTTGACCAAATCGCGAGATGCGATCGTGGCCGATTACGCGGGCCTCACCCGCGATCGTCACTATGGCAATGCAAAGTTCGGCAAACTCGAATTCATCGTCATTGACACCGGCGGCTTCGAACCCGATGCCACGGACGGCATTTACAAAGAAATGGCGCGCCAAACCCAACAGGCAGTGGCCGAAGCCGATGTGGTGGTGTTTGTGGTGGATGCGCGAGGCGGCATCTCGGCCCAAGACCACGACATTGCCAATTACTTACGCCGCCTAGGCAAGCCTTGCTTGTTGGTGGCCAACAAAGCCGAGGGCATGCAAGAGGGCATGCAATTGGTGGAGTTCTATGAGTTGGGTTTGGGCGAAGTGTTGCCCGTCTCAGCAGCACATGGTCAGGGCATTCGCTCGATGGTTGAGATGGCCTTGGCCCCTTTGCATTTGCCTGAGGTGGATGAAGATGCCGAGCCCGTGGACGATGGCACCATCAAGCTGGCTGTGGCCGGGCGTCCCAATGTCGGCAAGTCAACCCTCATCAATACGTGGTTGGGTGAAGAGCGTTTGGTGGCTTTTGATTTGCCAGGCACCACCCGAGATGCCATCAGCGTGCCGTTTGAGCGCGAGGGTCAAAAGTTCGAATTGATCGACACCGCAGGCTTGCGCCGCAAGGGCAAAGTCTTTGAAGCCATCGAAAAATTTTCGGTGGTCAAAACCTTGCAAGCCATCGAGTCGGCCCATGTGGTCTTGCTGTTGCTGGATGCCACGCAGGGTGTGACCGACCAGGACGCTCACATCGCAGGCTACATCTTGGAGAGTGGCCGGGCCGTGGTGTTGGCTGTCAACAAATGGGATGCGGTCGATGCCTACCAACGCGAGATGCTGCAGCGCTCCATTGAAACGCGTTTGCCATTCTTGAAGTTTGCTGCCTTGCATTTCATCTCGGCCAAAAAACGCCAAGGCTTGGGGCCTGTCTGGGGTGCCATTGCCCAAGCCCACCGCGCCGCGATGTGCAAGATGTCAACGCCTGTGCTCACACGCTTGTTGCTCGAAGCGGTGCAGTTTCAAAGCCCCCAACGTTCGGGCATGTTCCGCCCCAAAATGCGCTATGCCCACCAAGGGGGCATGAACCCACCGGTCATCGTGATCCACGGCAATTCGCTCGAACACGTCACAGACACCTACAAACGGTTTTTAGAAGGGCGATTTAGAAAAGCGTTTTCGCTCGAAGGCACGCCTTTGCGCATTCAAATGCGCACATCAGCCAATCCTTACAAGGACAAAGACGACTGAGTCGCGCAAGCGTCTGCACGCTGTGGTAAGGTAAGACCTCCTTCTTAAACACTGAAACACGGAGAATATCGTGAACATGAACACCGACAACTCAAAAAACAAAGGCCAACTGTTGCAAGATCCTTTCCTCAATATCTTGCGACGTGAACACGTGCCTGTTTCCATCTACTTGGTCAACGGCATCAAGTTACAAGGACAGATCGAATCTTTTGATCAATACGTGGTGCTTTTGAGAAATACAGTCACCCAAATGGTTTACAAACACGCCATTTCAACCATCGTGCCAGGACGTGCTGTCAATTTCAATGCGGCCGACGGCACGGGCAGTTCACCAGAAGTTTGAGCCAGCGCGCTCTGAAAAAGGGCTGTGACAGCCCTTTTTTTATGCCCTTTTTTGCCTCACTCGATTGACCATTTGACAGACACAAGCCATACCCCGAGCGCACCCACCATCTTGGTGGGTGTAGATTTTGGAGCGCCACATTTCGACGTTGAGCTCGAAGAGTTGGGACTGTTGGCACTCACCGCTGGCATGCAGCCTGTGGCGCGCATCACCTGCAAGCGCAAGGCCCCGGATGCGGCTTTGTTTGTCGGCAGCGGCAAGGCCGATGAAATCAAGGCGCTGGCCTTGTTGCATGGCGCCAGCGAAATTTTGTTTGACCAGTCCTTGAGCCCTGCCCAGCAGCGCAATCTAGAGCGGCACATGGGCATGGCCGTGAACGATCGCACCTTGCTGATCTTGGAAATTTTTGCCCAGCGCGCACGCAGCCATGAGGGTAAGTTGCAAGTCGAGTTGGCCAAGCTGCAATACCTCAGCACACGCTTGGTGCGACGCTGGTCGCACTTGGAGCGACAAAGCGGAGGCATTGGCATGCGCGGCGGTCCGGGTGAGAGCCAGATCGAGTTGGACCGTCGCATGATTGGCGAGTCCATCAAACGCACCCGCGAGCGACTCGAAAAAGTCAAACGCCAGCGCAGCACCCAACGTCGCCAACGCCAGCGCCGTGACGCCTTCACGATTTCCTTGGTCGGCTACACCAACGCCGGCAAGTCGACCTTGTTCAATGCCTTGGTCAAAGCCCGCGCCTATGCAGCGGACCAGTTGTTTGCCACACTCGACACCACCACACGCCAGCTGTATTTGGGCGACAAACAAGGTGCCGGGCGTTCGGTCTCTTTGTCTGACACCGTGGGTTTCATCCGTGATTTGCCACACGGTTTGATCGACGCCTTTCAGGCCACCCTGCAAGAGGCGGCTGACGCCACTTTGTTGATGCATGTGGTGGATGCCTCGAACCCCAATTTCCCAGAGCAAATGGACGAGGTTTACAAGGTGCTGGCCGAAATTGGCGCGGCCAATGTGCCACAGGTGCTGGTGTTCAACAAACTGGACCGCATGCCCGATAGCATGCAACCTGTGCACTTGCATGACCTCTATGAAGTAGACGGTCAAGCGGTTCCCCGGTTTTTTGTCAGCGCCAAGACCGGTCAAGGGATAGCCGCCTTGCGCGAATTCTTGGCCGACAAGGCCATCAGCCATTTGCCTGATGACCTGACCTCCAGCCCGGTTTTGGATTGAATCCGTTTGCAATTAGGCACAATCGAGTCTTCAGAGAAAAAACAACGATGCGCATGAACTCTCACACCACGGCTGAACGCTCCACTACTTGGCTGGCACGCCTGCGCGGCATGTTCAACCTCAACGATGGTCGCTGGGGACGCGACAACCCAGACACCGCCCATTCAAATGGCGCAGACCATGGTGCGCCGGAGGACAAGCCCCAACCGGCCAGTCCACCGCCCAACCCACCGCGTCCAAGCAATGCGGGCGGGCCACCCGACTTGGACGAGTTGTGGCGCGACTTCAACCGCAAGCTCTCTGGCTTGCTGGGCCCACGCAAAGGAGGCGCTGAGCCACCTTCTGGCGGAACGCCTTCGGGCCCCGGCCTGCCCGGTGCACGACTGAGCCTGGGAGTGATCTTGGCCGTGTTGGTGGCGATTTGGTTTTGCACCGGTTTTTTCATCGTGCAAGAAGGTCAACAGGCGGTGATCACGCAGTTCGGTCGTTACAAAACCACGGTCGGTGCGGGCTTCAACTGGCGTTTGCCCTATCCTTTTCAGCGCCATGAGTTGGTGTTTGTGACCCAAATTCGTTCGGTCGATGTGGGCCGCGACAACATCATCAAGTCCACCGGTTTGCGCGAATCAGCCATGTTGACCGAAGATGAAAATATTTTGGAAATCAAGTTTGCTGTGCAATACCGCTTGACCGACGCACGTGCCTATTTGTTTGAAACCAAAAATCCCACCGACACCGTGGTGCAAGCCGCCGAAACAGCGGTGCGCGAAGTCGTGGGCAAGATGAAGATGGACTCGGCCATGTCGGAGGAGCGCGACCAAATTGGCCCGCGCATTCGCACTTTGATGCAACAAATCTTGGACCACTACAAAGTGGGCATTGAGGTGGTGGGCATCAACTTGCAGCAAGGCGGCGTGCGTCCGCCTGAGCAAGTGCAAGCGGCCTTTGACGATGTGCTCAAAGCCGGTCAAGAGCGCGAGCGTGCCAAGAATGAAGCCGAAGCCTACGCCAACGATGTGGTGCCACGTGCTGTGGGTACCGCCTCGCGCCTGAAACAAGAAGCCGATGGCTACAAGTCGCGCATCGTGGCCCAAGCCCAGGGCGATGCGCAACGCTTCAAGTCGCTGTATGCCGAGTACCAAAAAGCACCGCAAGTCACGCGAGACCGCTTGTACATCGACACCATGCAGCAGATCTACAGCAACGTCACCAAGGTGTTGGTGGACTCCAAGCAGGGCTCCAACTTGCTGTATTTGCCTTTAGACAAAATCATTCAACAAGCCTCACAAGGCGTTCCACCGCCAGCCCCTGCCGCGAGTGAAGGCAACAGCCCTGTGACGCCCAATGCAGGCGCAGCGGCCAATGCCGATGTGCGTGCCCGCGATGGCCGCAGCCGTGACCGTGATGGCCGTTGATCAGGGAGCAAGCACATGAACAGCAAAATTGGTTTTTATATTTCTTCCGCCTTGGTCGGATTGGCCGTCATCAGCTCGATGCTGTTTGTGGTCGATCAGCGTCAATTCGGTGTGGTGTATTCCTTGGGCCAGATCAAAGATGTGATCACCGAGCCGGGCCTCAATGTCAAGTTGCCGCCGCCGTTTCAAAACGTCACCTACATCGACAAACGATTGCTGACACTCGACAACGCCGACACCGAACCCATGCTGACCGCTGAAAAGCAACGTGTGGTGATTGACTGGTATGCCCGTTGGCGCATCACCGACCCCTCGGAATACATCCGCAACGTCGGCTTGGATGAAACCGCAGGCGCCATCCAACTCGCACGCGTGGTGCGCAACGCTTTCCAAGAAGAAATCAACAAGCGCACCGTGAAAGAACTGTTGTCGCTCAAGCGCGAAGCCCTGCTGGAAGACGTCAAACGCGAAGTGCTGGCCGCTGTCAAAGGCGCCAAGCCTTGGGGTGTGGACGTGGTCGATGTGCGCATCACGCGGGCTGACTATGTCGATGCCATCACCGAATCGGTGTACCGCCGCATGGAGGCCGAGCGCAAGCGCGTGGCCAACGAGTTGCGCTCAACCGGTGCGGCCGAAGGCGAAAAAATCCGCGCCGATGCCGACCGCCAGCGCGAAGTCACCGTGGCCAACGCTTACCGCGAAGCCCAAAAAATCAAAGGCGAGGGCGATGCCCAAGCGGCGCAAATTTATGCCGAGTCGTTTGGCCGTGATGCGCAGTTCGCGCAGTTCTACCGCAGCCTAGAAGCTTACAAGACCACCTTCAGCAAGAAGAGTGATGTCATGGTGGTCGACCCATCGAGTGACTTTTTCAAAGCCTTCCGTGGCAGTGGGGCCTCATCCGCTGCGCCTGCTAAGAAATAACAGGCGGCTTGCATGGACTTTGGCAGCGACGTGCTGTGGACCGCTTTGGGGTTGATGCTGGTGTTTGAAGGTGTGATGCCTTTTGTCTCACCTGAAGGGTGGCGCAACAAAATGATGCAAATCTTGTTGCTGCACAACGGTCAAATCCGATTTTTTGGCTTGGCCTGTGTGCTTGCCGGTGTTTTGGTCTTGTGGTGGGTGGGTTGACCTCAAACGCCTTCATAAGCCCGGTAAAATCTCTTTTTTAACAGCCTCCCTCATTCTCATGTCCGCTTGGGTCTTGCCGGATCACATCGCCGATGTTTTGCCTTCCGAGGCCCGGCATATCGAAGAACTCCGCCGTCTTTATCTCGACACCGCACGTGGCTTCGGCTATGAGTTGGTGATGCCCCCCCTGTTGGAGTACCTCGAATCCTTGCTCTCCGGCACGGGCAGGGCGCTTGACCTTCAAACCTTCAAGCTGGTCGATCAGCTCTCAGGCCGCACCTTGGGGCTGCGTGCCGACACCACGCCCCAAGTGGCGCGCATTGACGCGCATTTGCTCAACCGCGCAGGCGTCACGCGCTTGTGCTACTGCGGCCCGGTCTTGCACACCCGTCCTGACCGTCCATTTGCCACCCGCGAACCCTTGCAGTTTGGCGCTGAAATCTATGGCCACGCAGGCCTGGAGGCAGACCTGGAGGTCTTGCACTTGGCCTTGGACAGCCTCAAGGCTGTGAACTTGGATAACTTTTCAGTGGACCTGAGCGACGCCCGCATCGTGCCCGCCTTGCTCGAAGGCGTGAGCCTGACCCCGGATGCGCGCGATGCCTTGCACGCCGCCTTGGCCAGCAAAGACGCGCCAACGTTGCGCGCCCTGACCGCGGGCTTGCCCACCCCCGTGCAAGCGGCTTTGCTTGCGCTGGTGCACTTGTATGGCGACGCCACGGTGCTGGCACAGGCCGAGCAGGCCTTTGCCGCCTGGCCCAAGGTGCAACAGGCTTTGCATGAGTTGCGCCAAGTCGCTGCTGATTTGGGCGATCTGCCCACCACCTTTGACCTGGCCGATCTGCGTGGCTATGCCTATTACAGCGGTGTGCGCTTTGCCATCTATGTGCCGGGAGCCAGCGATGCTCTGGTGCGCGGTGGCCGCTACGACGAAGTGGGCGCCGTGTTTGGGCGCAAGCGCCCCGCAGCGGGCTTTAGCTTGGACTTGAAAGAGCTGGTCAGTGTGGTTCCCGTCCGCCCTCTGAAGGCCGCCATCCGTGCCCCCTGGGGCACGGCCCAAGGTTTGCGCGAAGCCATTGCCCATTTGCGTGCCCACGGTGACACCGTGGTGTGCGTGATGCCCGGGCATGAAAGCGAAGTTGATGAATTTGACTGTGACCGCGTGTTGGTCGATGTGAACGGCCAGTGGGCTGTTCAAGCCCTTTAATTTTTTACATTGCAATTGAACTTGATATGAGCACTAGCAAAGGACAAGCCGTGGCTGCTACCAAAGGTCGTCATGTGGTCGTCGTCGGCACCCAATGGGGCGACGAGGGCAAGGGCAAGTTGGTCGACTGGCTGACCGAAACCGCCACCGGTGTGGTGCGCTTTCAAGGTGGCCACAACGCCGGACACACCTTGGTCATCAACGGCGTGAAAACCGCCTTGCACCTGATCCCCAGCGGCATCATGCGTCCGGGGGTGAAGTGCTACATCGGCAACGGGGTGGTGTTGTCGGCCACCAAATTGCTGGAAGAAATTGCCGGCCTTGAAAAAGCGGGCGTCGAAGTGCGCTCGCGCCTGCGCATCAGCGAGGCCTGCCCCTTGATCTTGCCCTACCACGCAGCCTTGGACATCGCCCGCGAAGCGGCCAAAGAAAAAGCCGGCGCCGCCAAAATTGGCACCACGGGCCGAGGCATTGGCCCGGCCTACGAAGACAAAATTGCCCGCCGTGCCCTGCGCGTGCAAGACCTCAAGCACCCCGAGCGTTTTGCCACCAAGCTGCGTGACAACTTAGAGCTCCACAACCATGTGTTGACCGAGATCTTGCACGCCCCAGCCGTGGACTACGACACCGTCTACAACGAAGCCATGGCTTACGCCAAAGAAATTTTGCCCATGGTGGCCGATGTCTCGCGCGAGTTGAACGAGGCCCATGCCCAAGGCGCCAACTTGCTGTTCGAAGGCGCTCAAGGCACTCTGCTCGACGTCGACCATGGCACCTACCCCTTTGTCACCTCCAGCAACTGTGTGGCCGGCAACGCCGCTGCCGGTGCAGGCGTGGGCCCCGGTTTGCTGCACTACATCTTGGGCATCACCAAAGCTTATTGCACCCGCGTGGGCGGAGGCCCATTTCCCACCGAGTTGGACTGGGAAACCCCCGGCACCCCGGGCTACCACATGAGCACCGTGGGTGCTGAAAAAGGTGTGACCACAGGCCGCAGCCGACGTTGCGGCTGGTTTGACGCCGCCTTGCTCAAGCGCAGCGCACAAGTCAATGGCTTGAGTGGTTTGTGCATCACCAAGCTCGACGTGCTCGATGGCTTGAGCGAATTGTTGTTGTGCGTGGGCTATGAGTTGGATGGACAAACCATAGACATCTTGCCCATGGGCGCCGATGAAATCTCACGTTGCCAACCCATCTACGAAACCATTCCCGGCTGGAGTGACAGCACCGTGGGCGTGACCGATTACGCCAAGTTGCCCCAGGCCGCACAGCACTACCTCAACCGCATTGCCGAAACCACCGGTGTGCCGATTCACATGGTGTCGACCAGCCCAGACCGTGACCACACGATCTTGCTGACCCATCCCTACATCGCTTAATTTTTTTAAAGGACCTCCCCATGTTGACCGAAGACGGCAAACACCTGTACGTGTCGTACGACGAGTACCACAACCTGATTGAAAAACTCGCCATCAAGATCCACCAATCGGGCTGGCAGTTCGACACCATCCTGTGTTTGGCCCGAGGTGGCATGCGCCCCGGCGACATCTTGTCGCGCATCTTCGACAAGCCCTTGGCCATCATGTCGACCAGCTCCTACCGCGCAGACGCCGGCACGGTGCAAGGCCACTTGGACATTGCCCGCTTCATCACCACGCCCAAAGGCGAAATAGCAGGCAAGGTGCTGTTGGTGGACGACTTGGCCGACACCGGCCACACCTTGAAGGCTGTGGTCGACCAACTCCGAAACAACTACCAACCCATCACCGAATTGCGCACCGCCGTGATTTGGACCAAGGGCGTGTCGGCTTTTGCGCCCGACTACTCGGTGGACTACCTGCCCACCAACCCCTGGATTCATCAGCCCTTTGAGCCCTACGACAACATGCGCCCAGCCGCTTTGTTGGAGAAGTGGAAGGTCTGACTTGCCTTTTCACGCGCTCGTGACTTAGAACTCCGCTGCGGCGGAGTTTTTCGTTTCGGGGCTGGTTACTATCTGCGCATGACCCGCAGCACCGACCTCATTCACCACACCTACCTCCCGCCTGCTGAGTTTGAAGCGCCGCAGGTGGGCATCTTCAAAGCGTCCACGGTGATCTTCCCCAACGTGGCCGCCATGCGCACCCGCGAGTGGCTCGACAAGTCCAGCTACACCTACGGCTTGCACGGCACGCCCACCACCTTCACGCTCGAAGAGCGCTTGGCCTCGCTGGAGGGCGGCACGCACTGCCTCTTGACGCCCAGCGGGCTGGCCTCGATTGCCCATGTCGATCTGGCTTTGCTCCAAGCGGGCGACGAGGTGCTCATCCCAGACAACGCCTACAGCCCCAACAAAGCGCTGGCCGAGGGCGAGTTGGCGCGCTTTGGCATCCGCCACCAGTTCTACGACCCGATGAACCCCGATGACTTGGCCGCGCGCCTGAACGAGCGCACGCGCTTGGTGTGGTTGGAGGCGGCGGGTTCGGTGTCGATGGAGTTTCCAGACTTGGTGGCCTTGGTGCGGCTGTGCAAAACCCGCGGCGTGCTGTGCGGGCTCGACAACACCTGGGGCGCAGGCTTGGCCTTCAATGCGTTTGACTTGACGCCAGGCCAGGGCGATGCACCACTGGGCGTGGACCTGACCATCCATGCGCTGACCAAATACCCCAGTGGCGGCGGTGACGTGTTGATGGGCAGCATCGTGACCCGCAACGATGCGCTGGCCAAAACCCTCAAGCTCAGCCACATGCGTTTGGGCACGGGCGTCGGGGCCAACGATGTGGAATTGTTGTTGCGCTCATTGCCCAGTTTGCCACTGCGCTACCGCGCCCAAGACCTCGCGGCTCGGGCCTTGGCGCAGTGGTGTACCCAGCAAAAGGAGTTTGTGCAGGTGCTGCACCCGGCCTTGCCGGGCTCGCCTGGACATGCGCACTGGCAGCGCCTGTGTGTCACGCCCCAAGAACCGCAAGGTCTGGCGGCAGGTATTTTCAGCGTGGTGGTCGATGCCCGCTTCAGCACCCCAGCGGTGGATGCGTTTTGCGATGCCTTGACGTTGTTCAAGATCGGCTACAGCTGGGGCGGCCCGATGAGCTTGGTCGTGCCCTACCAGCTGAGCGCTGTGCGCCAACTGGCCACCCCGCAACTGCAAGCGGGACGCGTGGTGCGTTTGTGCATTGGCTTGGAAGACGTGCAAGACCTGCAACACGACCTGGCGCAAGCACTGCTGCAGTTGCGATAGGGGCCACAGTTACTCCATTGCACCTGAGGCCTAGGCGCCTCTCGCACACCGAGCGAACCCGCGTGCGAATCACGCTTGGCGCATGATGTCTCGCGCCAGCGCGCGCATGGCGGGCATGGACCGGTCGCTGGGCTGAACCACGGGGGCTTGCGCAAATTGCTTGAAGTTGCGTCGGGTCGACTCGGCATAGCCGGGGTCATAATGCAGGGTCAACAACTCACGCACCACCGGCTCGCAGTGGCCTGCCATGACTTGGGTTTTCCAAGCATCCACCACCGCACGACCCCGACGGTCTACCAAGGCATCGAGGCGTTTGCAAAAGTAGTCGGGGTCTTTCACAAAGAAATCGTAGTCTTCCATCAGCAAGGCCACGCGTTCGTCGTCGCTCAACTGCAAACTCAGGCAAGGGCTTTCGCGCATCGACAACATCAACACCTCGGGCACCGACAGATTGCCCACTTTGCGGCTTTCTGACTCCACATACACCGGGCGCGAGGTGTCAAAGCCTCTCAAGGTGGTCCACACCAGGGTGTCAAAGTGCTTTTGGCTCGGTTGGGGGGAGCCGGGAATGTGGCCCAACACCGAGCTGCGGTGGTTGGCCAAGGCCTCCAAATCCAACACCTGCGCGCCTTCTGCCGCCAGCGCATGCAACAAGCGGGTTTTGCCCGAGCCCGTGGGCCCGCACACCACGCGCCACGCAATGGGCGCCACCAGTTTGGGCAGCGAGGCAACCAGCGCCGCGCGGAAGGCTTTGTAGCCACCTTCGATCAGGTGAATCTTGAAGCCAATCTGCCCCAGCACCAGGGCCAGCGAGCCGCTGCGCTTGCCACCCCGCCAGCAGTAAATCAGGGGTTGCCAGGTGCGTGGCAAGGGCAAGACCTCGCGTTGGATGTGCCGTGCGATATTGGCCGCCACCAGCGCCGCGCCATGCTTTTGGGCCTCAAACGCACTGACTTGCTTGTACATCGTGCCCACCACGATGCGTTCCTCGTTGTTGAGCGAGGGCCAATTGACGGCGCCGGGCAGGTGGTCGAGTGCAAACTCGTCTTCACTGCGTGCATCGATGATGGTGCTGAACCCCCCGGGCGCACCCAGTGGCGTGGCCATGCGGGCCATGGCGTCTTGCGCCGAGATGAATTGAACGCTCACAACACTCACTTACAACTGTTTTTTGATTTCAGGCCACACATTGGCCAACATGCGCGGATGCGCCTCTTCGCGCGGGTGAATGCGATCGGGTTGAAACAGTTCTGCCGCTTGCGGACTGTCGGCCACACCCTTGAGTAAAAACGGCACCAAGCCCGTGCGGTGCTTCTGTGCCAAATTGGCAAACATCACGGCAAATTTGGCGCTGTAGTCTGGTCCGTAGTTGGGCGGCACCTGCATGCCCACCAACACCACGCGGGCACTCACGGCATGGCAGGCCTCGATCATGGCTTCGAGGTTTTGTTGGGTGGCATTCAGGTCCAGGCCCCGAAGGGCGTCGTTGCCACCCAACTCAATCACCACCAACACGGGGCGAATTTGGGCCAGGGCGGCGGGCAAGCGCGAGCGTCCTCCGGCCGTGGTGTCACCGCTGATGCTGGCATTGATCACCCGCACATCGGGCCGCTCGCTGCCGAGTTTCATGGCCAGCAGGTTGACCCATCCCTTGCCGCGGCCAATGCCGTATTCGGCACTCAGCGAATCGCCCACCACCAAAATGGCAGCTGCCGGAGCCGAGCCCGGAGGCGGCACAGCACCGGGCTGCATCTTGCTGCGGCGCGTGGCGCCACTGCTCCACACCTCACCCTCCATGCCTTGGCCGCTGGAGCTGATCACCTTTTGATCGGCCGCAGCCGTGCGCAGTCCCAAAAGCCCCGTCACACCCGCGCCGAGTGCCAGCACGTTAAAGTGTCGTCTCCACATGCCATCGCCTTTCATGAATACGCCCCTGAACCCTCATCCCACGCCTTTGATCGCTGTCTCTCACCTCTACAAGTCGGTGCAAGACGTCAGCGGCCAACTGGACATTCTCCGCGATATCGACTTCGCACTGGCTGCGCATGAGTCATTGGCCATCGTGGGCGCCTCGGGCTCGGGCAAGAGCACCTTGCTGTCCATCATGGCTGGCTTGGACACCCCCAGCCAAGGCACGGTGGTGCTGGCAGGGCAAGACATGTTTGCGCTGGACGAAGACGCGCGCGCTGCGCTGCGGGCGCGTCAAATTGGGTTTGTGTTTCAAAGCTTTCAGTTGTTGGGCCACATGACCGCGATTGAAAACGTCATGCTGCCGCTGGAGCTTTCAGGCCAAGCCCACCCCCGTCAAGCCGCGCGCGACATGCTCGAGCGCGTGGGCTTGGGTCAACGCTTGGGTCATTACCCCAAGGTCTTGTCTGGTGGCGAACAACAGCGCGTGGCCTTGGCGCGTGCCTTTGTGGTCAAGCCCAGCGTGTTGTTGGCCGACGAGCCCACCGGCAGCTTGGACCACGCCAGTGGCGAGCGCATCATGGACTTGATGTTTGACCTCAACCAAGAACTTGGCACCACCTTGGTCTTGGTCACCCACGACCCCAAACTGGCCGCGCGGTGTGAGCGGGCGATCACGATAGAAGCAGGGTGTGTGCTGTGATGCGCGGGGGATAATCCCCAGATGTCTTCATCCCCCAAAGTTTTATTCGGCTTTCATGCCGTGGGTGTGCGCCTCAAAACTGCGCCGCAATCCATCATCGAGATTTACTACGAGCCCACGCGCCGCGATGCGCGGATGCGCCAGTTTTTAGAGCGTGCCAACGAGGCGGGTGCACGACTGATTGAGGCCGATGGCCTGCGTCTGGCCAAACTCGCAGGCAGCCACGGCCACCAGGGTGTGGCTGCGCGTGTGAGCCCGCTGGCGGTGGTGCATTCGCTGGATGAATTGCTCGAAAAAATTGAGCCTGTGGAAGCGCCCTTGATCTTGGTGCTCGATGGCGTGACCGACCCCCATAACTTAGGTGCTTGCTTGCGCGTGGCCGACGGCGCGGGGGCCCATGCGGTGATTGCGCCCAAAGACCATGCCGTGGGCATCAACGCCACGGTGGCCAAGGTGGCCAGTGGTGCCGCCGAAACGGTGCCTTATTTCATGGTGACCAATTTGGCACGCACCTTGAATGAGCTGAAAGAGCGCAATATTTGGATCATTGGCACCAGCGATGACGCGCCCAAGACGCTGTACCAAGTGGACCTCAAAGGCCCAACTGCGTTGGTGCTGGGGGCTGAAGGGGACGGCATGCGTCAACTCACCCGCAAGACCTGCGACGAGCTCATCAGCATTCCCATGAAGGGCGCGGTGGAGAGTTTGAATGTGTCCGTGGCCAGCGGCGTGTGCTTGTACGAAGCGCGGCGTCAGCGGGGTTAAGCCGCGACGCAGGCCGCAGGCTCAAACAAAGCCAAAGGCACCCAAGAGTGCGCCAGTGGCCAACAGCACCAAGAGGTGTGTCTTGGTTCGCCAGACCACCAAGGTGGTGACGGCGCTGAGCACCCACAAGGGCCACTGCTTGGCCGGGTCGTCGTGGGTTCCGGTCAACAGCCACCCGGTGGCCACCAACAACGCAATGACGATGGGCGCCATGCCCGCTTTGAAGGCGCGTACCGCTTTGAGTTGGCGGTTGCGGTGCGCCCATTGGGCGGCAAAGTAAGCCAAGCAGGTGGACGGCATCAAGATGCCCACCATGCTCAGCAGCATGCCCCACAGCCCGAGCGACACACCATCCCAACCTGCGGCGAACCCACCGCCGGCGTTGAGGCCCACGTTCCAACCCATCAGGCCGACAAACAACACATTGGGCCCAGGCGCGCCTTGGGCCAAGGCAATGGAGGAGGTGAACTGGCCATCGCTGAGCCAATGTTGCTCATCCACCAAAAATCGGTGAATGTCAGGCGCAGTGCTGATCGCCCCGCCAACGGCGAGCAATGACAGAGAAATGAAATGGCTGAACAAGGACCACCAGTCCATGCTGGTCATAGAGATGCTCATGAGGGTTCTCCTTGCCGCATGTGCAGACCGGCCCACACGCCCGCGATGGGGCCGAGCGTGAGCAAGACCCAAGCCAGCGGCAGTCGCAGCAAACCCACGGTGATGAACGCGACCACGGCCAACACCGCGCACGACACGCGCCCCATGGGGTTGGTTTTGAGGGCTGGGATCATCTTCAAGCCCGTGGCCACAATCAGGCCGGCGCATACCGCACCCATGCCGCGTAATACACCTTGGGCGGCGGCAGTGTGTTCAACCCCGGCAAACAAAATGGCGATGGTCAACACCAACATGCTGGGCACGCACATGATGCCGCCTAGGGCGGCCAGCGCACCGAGCAAACCAAAGTGACGCCCACCAATCATGAGCGAGAGGTTGATCACATTGGGGCCTGGCAAGATTTGCGCGACCGCCCAATCTTCGACAAACTCTTCAGGCGTGAGCCATTTTTTCTTGTCCACCATCTCGCGCTGCACCACCGACAAGATGCCGCCAAAGCCCTGCAAGGCCAGCAAGGTGAAAGAGACAAACAAATCGGTTTTGGAGCGTGGGCGAGGGCGATCCTCTGGGGTGTCACTCATACGGTCATCCCACCCGAGACTTCGAGCACGGCACCGTTCACATAAGCGGCCTCATCGCTGGCCAAGAAAGCGTAGACATTGGCAATGTCTTCGGGTTGGCCCAAGCGTTTCAAGGGCACGCGGTGCACCATGTCTTCGATCACTTTTTCGGGCATGGTCGATAAAATGGGGGTGGCCACAAACCCTGGGGCCACAGCGTTCACGCGGATGCCTTTGGGGCCGAGTTCGCGGCTCCAGGTTTTGGTGAAACCGATCACGCCAAATTTGGTGGCCGCGTAATTGGTCTGGCCAAAGTTGCCGTAAATACCCACCACCGACGAGGCATTCAAGATCACGCCGCTGCCTTGGGCGACCATGGCATCGGTCACGGCTTGGGCGCAATGGAAGACGCCACGCAAGTTGACGTCAATCACGCGGTCAAACTGCTCGAGCGTCATTTTCTGCAACCGCGCATCTTGGGTGATGCCCGCGTTGTTGACCAACACATCGATGCGTCCAAACTCGGCCAGCACAGCCTTGACCATGCCGTCGACCATGTCGCGCTGGGTGACATCCACCACATAACCTCGGGCTTGAGCCCCTGTGGCTTGGCACTGGGCGACGGCGGCATCGACCGCCGACGGTTTGACGTCACAGACCACCACCACTGCACCTTCACGGGCAAATTTGAGGGCGGTGGCCAAGCCAATGCCTTGGGCAGCGCCGGTGATGATGCTGACTTTGTGCGCGAGTCTTTGAGACAGATGAGGGGGGCTGGAGGTCATGGGCGTCGAGTGTAATCAAGGGATGACCGGCGACCTGTCGCCCACGAATCAAGACGTCATTTGGCAGCCAAGGGTCAACCTGTGTTGCGCAATCCCGCCGCAATCCCGTTGATGGAGATGTGGATGCCCCGCTGGGCCCGTTCGTCGCGGTCTTGCGGGCGTTTGCCTTCGCGGTAGCGGCGAATCAGCTCCACCTGCAAATGGTGGAGCGGGTCGATGTAGGGGAACCGGTGACGCATCGAGCGCTCAAGCGCCGCGTTGTTGACCAAGCGTTGTTTCTCGCCGGTGATGAGCTTCAAGGCATGCGAGGTGCGGTGCCATTCGGCTTCGATCAGCGCAAAAATCTTTTTGCGCAAGCGTGCATGGGGCACCAGGTCGGCGTAGCGCGAGGCCAACCCCAAGTCGCTCTTGGCCAGCACCATGTCCAAGTTGGACAACAGGGAGCGAAAGAACGGCCACTGCCGCTGCATTTTTTGCAACAAGGCCAAGGCTTCTTTGGGGCTGAGCTGTGGGTGGTGGTGAATGAACTGGTCGACCCCAGAGCCAAAGCCCAACCAACCGGGCAGGGTCAAGCGGCACTGGCCCCAGCTGAATCCCCATGGAATGGCGCGCAGGTCTTCGATGCGCGGTGCGCTTTGACCGTCTTTGGGGCGCGTGGCAGGGCGTGAGCCAATGTTGAGTTCGGCAATTTCACGGATCGGTGTGGCCGCAAAAAAATACTCGGTGAAGCCCGGTGTCTCGTACACCAAACCACGGTAAGCCGTCATGCTGGATTTGGACAAATGTTGCGCCGCATCCAAAAACACTTGGGGCGCTGGCTTCGTGGTTTGCAGCAGAGTGGCTTCGAGCGTGGCGGCAACCAGGGTTTCCAAATTACGTCGGCCAATCTCCGGGTTGGCATATTTCGAGCCAATCACCTCGCCCTGTTCGGTCAAACGAATTTGCCCACGCACGGTACCGGGTGGCTGGGCCAAAATGGCTTGGTAGCTGGGGCCGCCGCCGCGTCCCACGGTGCCTCCACGACCGTGGAACATGCGCAAGGTGATGTCGTGTTGCTGGAAGAGTTCATCAAACAGCGCGACCAAGGCCATCTCCGCGCGGTACAGCTCCCAGTTGCTGGTGAAGATGCCACCGTCTTTGTTGCTGTCTGAGTAGCCCAGCATGATGTCTTGTTCAGCCCCGCTGCGTTGCACCAATGCGGCCACACCGACCACCGCATAAAAGCCGCCCATGATGTCGGCGGCGCGGCGCAAGTCGTCAATGGTTTCAAACAGCGGCACCACCACCAAATCGCAGGTGGCTGTTGGGCTGCCTAGGGTGCCGCGCATCAAACCGGTTTCTTTTTGCAGCAACAGCACTTCCAGCAAGTCGCTCACCGTTTCGGTGTGGCTGATGATGTAGTGGCGAATCGCGTCTGCGCCAAAGCTTGCGCGCATGGCGCGCGCAGTTTCAAAAATTGTCAGTTCTTTCAAAGCCAAGTCGCTGTAACTCGCGCCCATCACGCGCAGGGGGCGTGCGTCGTGCAGCAACTGGGTCAGCACGGCCACACGGGCGTCTTCGTCGAGCTGGCGGTAATGGGGCTGCACACCTGCGGTGGCCAACAGCTCGGCCACCACTTGCTCATGCTGGTCCGAGCTTTGGCGCAGGTCGACCGTGGCCAAGTGAAAGCCAAACACCTCAACAGCGCGCATCAACGGGGTCAGGCGCTGGGCGACCAACGCCCCGGCGTGCTGAGCTTGCAATGACTGCGCGATGGTGCGCAGGTCGCTCAGCAGTTCTTGGGCCGATGCGTAAGCGTTTTGGGGGGCCACTGCGTGACGGGCTGCATCGCCTCCTGTCAGATTTTTGAGGCTGGCAGCCAAACGGGCATACATGCCCGTCAAGGCACGGCGGTAGGGTTCGTCCTGGCGGTGCACGTTGGTGTCGGGTGAGCATTCGGCCAAGGCTTGCATCTCAGGCGTGATGTCGACCAGCATGGCCGACATCGACAACTCACTGCCCAGAAAGTGCAGCTCGGTCAAGTAGTGACGCAACGCCACCTCACATTGACGGCGCAAGGCAAAGCTGAGGCTGTCGGCGTTGACGTTGGGGTTGCCATCGCGGTCGCCTCCTATCCACTGGCCCATGCGCAAAAAGCTGTGCACATGGGTATGGCCCAACTCGGCTTCTAAGTCGGCGTAGAGCTTGGGAATTTCGCTCAGAAACGTGGATTCGTAGTAGCTCAGTGCGTTTTCAATCTCATCGGCCACGGTGAGTTTGGTGAAGCGCAGCAAACGGGTTTGCCACAGCTGCAAGACGCGGGCACGCAATTGCTGTTCGTTGGCCACCAACTCGCGTGCCGCCAAAGCGTCGGGTTGGGTTTTGGCATGGAGGGACCCTCCGGCCCGCGATTGGATGTCATCGCGCTGGGCCAGCAACTGGGCAATGCCGCGTTCTGCATCCAAGATGCTCTTGCGTTGCACTTCGGTCGGGTGAGCCGTGAGCACTGGCGAGACATGGCTGTGTGCCAAGGTTTGCACAATGCTTTTAGGCGCAATGCCTGCTGCACGCAAGCGGCCAAGCGCCAGCGACAAACTGCCGTCTTGCGTGCGGCCTGCGCGTTCGTGCACGGCACGGCGGCGAATGTGGTGTCGGTCTTCGGCCAAATTGGCCAAGTGGCTGAAGTAGGTGAAGGCACGGATCACCCGCACGGTGGCTTCACCACTGAGCGAAGCGAGTAGTTTTTTCAGGGCTTTGTCCGCATCGGCGTCGGCATGGCGTCGAAACGCCACGGACAGCTTGCGAACTTGCTCAACCAATTCGTAGGCTTGGCGGCCCTCTTGCTCGCGGATCACATCGCCCAAGATGCGGCCCAGCAACCGGATGTCATCGACCAAAGGTTGTTCGTTGCGCTTGGCCTGGGCCTGTGCTTTGGCCGATGGTTTGGCTGAGGCTGGCGTAGCTGGCATGGGCGCTTTCTTGGGTGACAAGGTTCAACGAGTCGCCAGGTTGTTTTGAGAAATTTCAATGTCCTGGGCCATTTTTTTACCCAGCTCCACGCCCCATTGGTCGTAGGCGTGAATGCCCCAAATCGCAGCTTGGCAAAACACCTTGTGTTCGTACAAGGCCATCAAGGCGCCCATGCTGCGGGGTGTGAGGGCGTCGACCCAAATGGTGGTGCTGGGCACATTGCCGGGGTAGCTGCGGTGTGGCGCCAGACGTTGCACCTCGGCTTCGTCCATGCCGCTGTCGCGCAAGGTCTGAACAGTTTCTTCAAAGGTACGACCCAAGGCCAAAGCCTGGGCTTGGGCTTGCATATTGAGCAACACCACGCGGTGGTGCTCGCCAGCCAGCGGCAGGGGGCTGCGTTCGGTGCGCAGGCCAATGAAGTCCATGGGCACTAAGTGCTGGCCTTGGTGAATCAACTGGAAGTAAGCGTGTTGACCATCGATCCCTAAGCCACCCCAAATCACTGGGGCAGTGGCCACTTGGACAGGGCTGCCATCGACATGGGTGCGCTTGCCGTTGGACTCCATCTCCATCTGCTGCAAAAACGAGGCGAATTTGCCCAGCGGTGACGCATAGGGCGCAATGTTGTGGCTGCTGGCCCCCAAGAAATTGCGGTTCCACACCCCGAACAGCGCCATCAGCAAGGGCAGATTGTGCTGGGCAGGCGCAGACATGAAATGCTCGTCCATGGCGCGTGCGCCCAACAGCATATCTTGGAAAGCAAAGGCCCCGATTGAAATGGCCAAAGGCAAACCAATGGCCGACCAGACCGAGTAACGTCCACCCACCCAGTCCCAAAAACCAAAGGTGTGCTCAGGGCTGAAGCCTTGGGCCTCAGAGAGGTGCGGATTGGCCGTGACCGCAATCAAATGCTGGTGCAGCTTTTCCTTTGGGCATCCCGCATCCATTAACCAACGTTTGGCCGATGCGGCCAAGGTCATGGTTTCTTGGGTGGTGAAGGTTTTGCTTTGCACCACAAAGGCTGTGCGTGCAGGACTGAGCTTGGCCAAGGTGGTGTAGAGGCTCCAAGCATCCACGTTGGACACATAGTGCACGCGGACTTTGTTTTTGAAGCTGTCACGCGTTAAATGGCTGAGCGCTTCGGTGGTCATGCGCGGGCCCAGGTCAGAGCCGCCAATGCCAAGGTTGACCACATCGGTGATGGCCTCGCCCTCATGCCCGATGAGCTGACCTTCGCGCACTTTTTCAGCAAACATGCACACGCGCAACAACTCTTGCGCGACTTGTTTTGAAATCTCAGCACCCCACGGTGGGTTGGGCACATGGCTGCCACGCAAGGCCACATGCAAGACCGCGCGTTGCTCGGTGGTGTTGATGGCGTCACCCCGAAACATGGCTTGGGCCTGTGTCATCACCGCCGATTCATCGGCCAGCGCCAGCAGCTGCTGCATCACCTCGTGGTTGATGCGTTGGCGGGTGTAATCGATGGTGATGCCAGCGCCGCTGGCGTGAAACTGCTCAAGCCGCTGTGGATCTTGAAGCAAGTCCCGCAAATGCGGTTGGGGATGGTCTGCAAGCGCTTGAAGCGCTTTCCAAGCTTGGCGGTGTTGCGGAGGTGCGAACTTGATCATGGTGCGATTTTCGTCAAATTTAGTGTCTAAATTGAGACGCTCGCTCAAAAAGGTCAGCGAGAATGCGTTCATGCGCGAGTTCATGGTTTCAACGACGGCACGTTTTGGCAATGCCATCGGCGTTTTTGACTCGGGTGTGGGTGGTTTGTCGGTTCTTCGCGCCATCCGTGCCGCATTGCCCCACGAAGACTTGGTCTATGTGGCCGACTCCGGCCATGCGCCTTATGGCGACCAAACCTCAGCACACATCACGCAACGCACCTTGACAGTCGGCCATTGGCTGGCAGAGCAGGGTGTCAAAGCCATCACCATTGCATGCAACACGGCCACCGTGGTGGCTGCGCGCAGCTTGCGAGAGCAAACACATTTGCCTGTCGTGGCGATTGAGCCCGCCATCAAACCCGCAGTGGCCCTCACGCGCACAGGCGTGGTGGGTGTGCTGGCCACCCGCCAAACGGTACAAAGCGAGAGCGTGGCTCGTTTGTGCGCCCAATATGGACAAGGCAAGCGCATTGTGTTGCAGGCCTGCCCGGGTTGGGTTGAGTTGGTCGAACAAGCCGACCTTCACAGCGCACGCACCGAGGCCATGTTGCGACAGTTCATGGAGCCCTTGCTGGCCCAAGGCGCAGACACCTTGGTGCTGGGTTGTACACATTACCCATTTTTAAGTTCGGCCATCCAAGCCATTGCAGGCCCTGATGTGACCCTCGTCGACCCTGCAGATGCGGTGGCGCGCGAATTGGCGCGCCGTTTGAGCCAGACGACACCAAGCCGCGCACCAGCCCCCGGCACCACACAGTTTTTGACCACCGGCGACGTGGATCAGGTGCAGCAGACCGTGGCGCATTTGTGGGGACCACAGGCCAAGGTTGCGGCCTGGGCGTCCAATTGATACAGCGCCCTCCAAAACACCCGCAATGACCTTGTGCATGCGGGTCAAAAGCACAGCCCCTACACTCTGTGGCTCATGAATGCCTACGCCGACGTCTCTTTTTTCCCCCGCAACGCCAAGCCGCTGAACAGTTACCGCAAGTACTGGGCGGTCCGCTTCGGCACGGCCCCGTTTTTGCCGATGAGCCGCGAGGAAATGACCCAGCTGGGTTGGGACAGTTGCGATGTGATCATCGTCACGGGCGACGCCTATGTGGACCACCCGAGTTTTGGCATGGCTGTGATCGGTCGCATGCTGGAAAACCAAGGGTTTCGCGTAGGCATCATTGCCCAGCCCGACTGGCAAAGCGCCGACCCGTTCAAGGCCTTGGGTAAACCCAATTTGTTTTTTGGCGTGACCGCCGGCAACATGGATTCGATGATCAACCGCTACACCGCGGACCGCAAAATTCGCAGTGACGACGCCTACACGGCTGGCGATGTGGGCGGTAAGCGCCCCGACCGTGCGGCTTTGGTGTACAGCCAGCGCTGCAAAGAAGCCTACAGCGATGTACCGATTGTGTTGGGCGGCATCGAAGGGTCGCTGCGCCGCATTGCCCATTACGACTATTGGTCAGACAAGGTGCGTCGCTCGATCGTGGTGGACAGCAAATGCGACCTGTTGCTGTATGGCAATGCCGAGCGCGCCATTGTGGAAATTGCCCACCGCCTGGCCGCCAAAGAGCCGGTGCAACAAATCACCGATGTGCGGGGCACGGCCTTTGTGCGACGTGAAACGCCCGAGGGTTGGTACGAAATCGACTCGTCGAGCATCGACGTGCCTGGCCGCGTCGAAGCCCACGTCAACCCGTATTTGATGGTCAGCGATCAGGCCAAGGCCCAAGGCCAAAGCTGTGCCCGTGAAGACGAAGCCCAAGCGGTGGCCGATGCCGCCAACGGACCGGGGGCACAGGCCACGGTCGCGCCCCTGAACTTTGTGCCCAACCCCAACATGCCGGCCTTGCAGGGCAAGGGCAAACTCAAAGTGCCGCCGCGTGACCGCAGCGTGATTCGCTTGCCCAGCTACGACCACGTCAAGTCTGACCCGGTGTTGTACGCCCACGCCAACCGTGTGTTGCATTTGGAAACCAACCCCGGCAACGCCCGCTGCTTGGTGCAGTCGCATGGCGAAGGCACCACCGCACGCGATGTGTGGATCAACCCACCGCCTATTCCGCTGACCACCGCGGAGATGGACTTGGTGTTTGACTTGCCCTATGCCCGCAGCCCCCATCCGGCGTATGCCGATGACAAAGGCGGTCACGACGGTGT
>CANCUP010000020.1 GCA_947381325.1 Comamonadaceae bacterium | reverse complement strand
ACGGTCTGTGAGGCCACGATGCCGCCCGCACTGGGCCGGTTTTCAATCACCAGGGGCTGGCCCAGTTTGTCGCCCATTTTTTGCGCCACCAAACGCACCGTCAAATCGCCCGTGCCGCCGGGGCCGTAGCCCACCATCACCTTGATGGGTTTGGTGGGGAAGGTGTCGGCGTTGTTTTGCGCCTGCGCGGTGTGCGCAGCCAGCAGGCCGAGACACAGACCCAAAGGCAGACCCAAAGACAGCTTCCAAGACAGCCCCAAAAACCGCTGCACGCGTCTTGTGGTCTGGTGGGGCCAGTGCCATGCGCTTGGGCCAAAACCAAAGCTTGAGCCAAAAGCAGAAGCAGAAGCAAAGCCAGACCCATGGCTTGAGGCAGAGTCAGCGCGTTGTGCTTCGGGGGCGGTGTGTGAGGTCATGTGCGAAGTCTCCTGTGTGTTTCAGTCGGCGCGGATGCGCGCACGCGCCACCACGTCTTTCCAAAGGCGTTGTTGTTGGGCAATCAGGGCCGCAAATTCGGCGGGCGGGCCGCCGCCCACCAGCGCGTCTTCGCTGGCAAAGCGTTCGGCAATGGTGGCGGTGTGCAAAGCTTTGTTGCACTCTTCTTGCAAGCGTTTGACGATGTCGCTGGGCGTGCTGGCGGGCGCCATCAGGCCGTACCACTGCACCGACTCAAAGCCTTTGTAGCCCGACTCGGCCACGGTGGGCAAGTCGGGCAGCGAGGCCAGCCGCTGCGGCGTGCCGGTGGCGATGGCGCGCAGCCGGCCACTGCGGATGTGTGGCAGCAAGGCCGGGGTGCCGGCCGAAAACACCTGCGTGCGCCCGGCCAGCAAATCGGTCAAGGCCGGCCCCGTGCCCCGGTAGGGAATGTGGGTCATGAACATGCCGGTGGTGAGCTTGAGGTACTCCATGGCCAAGTGGCCCGCGCTGGCGTTACCTGCCGAGGCGTAGTTGAGCTGTCCGGGGCGGCGTTTGGCGTAGTCCACCAGCTCACGCAGGTTTTTGGCGGGCACGTCGGGGTGCACCACAAACAAGCTGGGCACTTTGGCCAGCAAGGTCACGGGGGCGAAGTCGTGGTTCACGTCGTAGCCGGTGTTGGCAAAGATGTAGGGGTTGACCGCCAGCGAGCCCACATGGCCCAAGATGACGGTGTGGCCGTCGCCCGCCGCGCGCGCCACCTCTTGCATGGCGGGCACACCGCCGCCCCCGGCCTTGTTGTCGAGCACCACAGGAAAGGGCAGCTGGCGCGACAGCTCTTGGGCCACCGTGCGCGCCACGATGTCGGAGGTGCCACCCGGAACAAACGGCACCACAAAGCGAATCGGTTTGCTGGGCCAGCTTTGCGCTAGAGCGTCTGTCGGGTGCACCAGCACGCCCAAGCTCGCCGCGACGCTGGCCTGTAGCCATTGGCGACGGTGGGGGTTGAAGGTGTGCGGCATCAGGGTCTCTCGGTGGGTGCTGCGATTCTGACCACCCGCCGCCCGCTTGCCGATGGGCGGGCGTCCAGTCGGTGACAGCCCTTGCCACTGCGGCGGCCACCCCGTGTCAGGCTCTGGGCAGTTGCACCACAAAGCTGGCGCCACCGCCTGCGCGGTCTTCGCAGTGCACTTGGCCACCATGGCGTTGCACGATCGAGCGCACCAAGGCCAGGCCCAACCCCACGCCACCTTCGCGTTCACTGGCGCCGGGCAGGCGGTAAAACGGCTCAAAGATGCGCTCGCGCAAGGTGGGCGGCACACCCGGGCCTCGGTCGCACACGCGCAACACCACCCAGGCCGGGTCCAGGGATTCGAGCTGAACCTCGACATCGGCTGTGCCATAGCGGCGTGCGTTTTCTAGCAAGTTGCGCAGCATGCGCCGCAACAATTTGGGCACACCCGGCACATGCAAGCTTTGGGGCTGATCGCCCAGCTCAAGCGCGGCGTTGACGCGGGCGCATTCTTCGCTGGCCAAGCCGGTGAGGTCGACGTTTTCGACGGTGCCGATGTCGGCCTCTTTGGCGTCGAGCCGACTGGCCAACAAAATTTCATCGATCAGTTGGTCGAGCTCGCCCACGCTGCGCGAGATTTCTGCTTTCATGGCGGGCGAAGGGGTGTCGCCCATCAGCTCCAGCCCCATGCGAATGCGCGTGAGCGGCGAGCGCAACTCATGCGAGGCATTGGCCAGCAAGGATTTGTGCGAGGTGACGAGTTGCTCGACTTGCTCGGCGGCATGGTTGAAGCGCTCCGCCAAGTAGGCCACTTCGTCGCCGCCTTGCACCACCACGCGGGCCGCCAAATTGCCGGTGCCCCACTGCTCGACCCCTTTTTGCAACTGTTCCAAGCGGCGGGTCAGCCGCCGCACGATGGGGTAGGTGGCCAAGGCCACGGCCAAGCCCACGAGCCCCAGCGTCCAGAAAAATCCAAACGGTGGGCGGGTCCAAAACGAACGTGGCGGGCGCGGCAAGTGGATGTGCATCATCTCGCCGTCTTGCATGCGCACCATGAACTCGGGCCCGGTGCCAAAGTGACCCAGTGGCGGCCCAGGCATGTGTGCAGGGTCCGCCGCGCCCTCGGTGGGCGGGGGCATGGTCAAGCCCTCGCCGCCAGCGCCTTCATGCGGATGCAAAGGGCGTCGACCTTGGCCCACGACTTCACCGGCCGCGTTGCGCACCACCACCTCGCGCAAGGGTGGGTCTGCGCTCATGCGCGCCACCCAACCCGCCAGCAGCGTGAGCAGGGCCACGGCCAACACCACGGCCAACCAGATGCGCACGTACAAGGGCAGGTGCAAAGAGCGGCTGGGCGAGGCGAGAGGGGCCATGGGGGCGTCAGTCTTGTTGTTTGGCAAACACGTAGCCCACGCCACGCACGGTCAGGATGCGCTTGGGGGTTTTGGCATCGTCTTCGATGGCGGAGCGGATGCGGCCCATGTGCACGTCGATCGAGCGGTCAAAGGCTTCGAGTTCTCGCCCGCGCACCGCCTCCATGATTTGGTCGCGCGACAGCACCCGCCCCGCGCGCTCGGCCAGCACCCACAGCAAGTCAAACTGGTACGAGGTGAGTTCGCAGACTTGGCCGCGCACGGTCACGCTGCGCGCGTCCCGGTCGATCAGCAAGCTGCCAAATTTCAAGGGTTCGTGGTGGGTGGGGGCGGTGGTGCCAGGCTGGTGGCGTCGCAGCACAGCCCGGATGCGTGCCAGCAGCTCACGCGGTTCGAAGGGTTTGGGCAGGTAGTCGTCGGCGCCGAGCTCTAGGCCCACGATGCGGTCCATCGGGTCGCCCTTGGCGGTCAGCATCAACACGGGGGTTTGCGCGAGTGCGCCCGGCAAGGCGCGGATACGGCGGCAAACTTCCAGGCCGTCGATGTCGGGCAACATCAAGTCCAGCAGCACCATGTCTGGGGGCGGCTTGGCATCTTGCAGCTGGGCCAGGCCGCCAAGTCCTGTGGCGGCGTGCACCACCTCAACCCCCGATTGCGACAAGTAGGCCATGACCATGTGCGCCAAGCGGTGGTCGTCTTCGATCATGAGCAATGTGTGCATAGTGCTGGCATCATCCACACGCCGAGATGGGCCTGCTTGTCTGATCTGTAAAGACGCGGTAAATCAAGCGGCGTCCTGGCTCGGGTTCACCTCGACGGGCAAGCTGCGAGAGGCCAGCCACACCAGCACCAGCACCGGCGTACCCAGCAAGGCCGTGCTGGTGAAGAACGCTTCATAGCCGTGGTTGTCGACATACACCCCCGAGAAGCCGGCCAGCCATTTGGGGGCCAGCAACATCATCGAGCTGAACAGCGCGTACTGCGTGGCCGAGTAGTTGACGTTGGTCAGGCCCGACAGATAGGCAATGAAGGCGGCCGAGGCAATGCCGCTGGCCAAGTTGTCCGCAGAGATGACCCACACCAGTGCCGTCAGGTCGTGACCGCGTGTGGCCAGCCAAGCGAACAGCAAGTTGGTGAGGGCACTCAACACAGCGCCCAACATCAAGATGCGCATCACGCCCAGGCGCATCGACAGCACCCCGCCGATGAAGGCGCCCAGCAGCGTCATCACCACGCCAAACACTTTGGTGACGGCGGCCACCTCGTCTTTGGTGTAGCCCATGTCCACGTAAAACGGATTGGCCATGATGCCCATCACCACATCGCTGATGCGGTAGACCGCGATCAGCCCCAAGATCAAGGCCGCTTGCCAGCGGTAGCGACGGATGAAGTCGGCAAACGGCGCCACCAAGGCCTCTTGCAGCCAAGCCCGCAGATTGCGCGCCGGCACGACTGGGCGTTGTGCGGGTTCGGGCGACAACAGCACGGTGAGCAGGCCGAGGCTCATGGAGGCGGCCATGACCAAGTAAGCGGTTTGCCAGGCGGTGTGTTGGTAGCTCTGGCTGTCGGTGCCGGCGGCGCGCGCGGCCACCCACAACACGCCGGCACCTGCCCAGATCATGGCCAAGCGGTAACCCGTTTGGTAGCACGCAGCCAAAGCGGCTTGGTGTTGCAGATCGGCCGATTCGATCCGGTAGGCGTCGAGCGCAATGTCTTGCGTGGCCGAGCCAAAGGCCACCACCAAGGCACACCACACCACCGGTTCGAGCGCTTGCTGTGGGTCCAGCAGCGCCATGCCCACCAGCCCGGCCATGACCACACTTTGGGCCAGCAGCAGCCAGCTGCGGCGGCGTCCCAGCCTGCGCGTGAGCAGGGGCAGCGGCAAACGGTCCACCAAGGGCGACCAGACCCACTTGAAGCCATAGGCCAAGCCCACCCAGCTCAAAAAACCTATCGTGCTGCGGTCAATCCCGGCTTCGCGCAGTCGAAAGCTCAGCGTGCCCAGCACCAACAGCAAGGGCAGTCCCGCAGAAAACCCCAGGCACAGCATGCGCCACGAGGCGGGCTCGAGGTAGACCTTGAAGGCGTCGACCCAGCGTTGGCTGAGGGCGGCTGGCTGTGAGGCAGCAGGACTTGTTGTATCGTTCATCATCCTTATTTTCAGGCTTTCGCACAAAGAGTTGTCCATGCACGTTCGCCGTCTCGTTTCCTTGATTGGTTTTACCTTGGCGTGTGGGCTGCCCAGTGCGGCCTTGATGGCGCGCGAGGGCGTGGAGGTGGGCAAAGAGTCGGCCTTTGCCAAGCTGGTGCCCGCCGCTGAAGTGGAGCAGTCGGCCTTTCAGCAATACAGCCAAATGCTCAAGCAAGCGGCAGACAAAAACGCCCTGGGCCCAGCCGACCACCCGCAAGTGCTGCGCTTGCGCCAAATTGCCAAAGAGTTGATCCCCCACAGCTACGAGTGGAACCCGCGCGCGCGGGACTGGAAGTGGGAGGTCAACCTGATTGGCTCCAACCAAGTCAATGCGTTTTGCATGCCCGGCGGCAAGATTGCTTTTTACAGCGGCATCTTGAAGCAACTCGAACTGACCGACGACGAAGTGGCCATGGTGATGGGCCACGAGATTGCCCATGCGCTGCGCGAGCATGCGCGCGAGCGCATGGGCAAATCGGCCGCCACCAACGGCTTGGCCACCATTGGCAGCACCGTGGCCTCGGTATTTTTCGGTGTCAACCCCAACTTGACCGACTTTGTGGCCAGGCAAGGCGCCAACCTGATCACCCTCAAATTCAGCCGCGACGACGAAACCGAGGCGGATTTGGTGGGCATGGAGCTGGCGGCACGGGCCGGCTACGACCCACGCGCGGGTGTGACCCTGTGGCAAAAAATGAGTGCCGCCAACAAAGGTGCGCCACCGCAGTGGCTCAGCACCCACCCCTCGGGCAACAGCCGGATTGAAGAAATCCAGGCCAACTTGCCCAAAGTCTTGCCGCTGTACCAGCGGGCCAAAGACAACAAGTAAACCGTCATTTTTATGCCAACACAAAGCCCAGCCGATGGGCTTTGTGTGGCTTGGCGCTGCCCGCTTGGCGGGTAAAGACGTGCATGTCGTTAGCCACCCCAAAGCTCTAAAACCCCTAAAAGTAGTATTTTAGTAATAAAACAACAAAACTAGAGATATTGTTAATTAACTATATTTATGTAGATTAAGTCTGAATTTGTTGATACTATAGTTTTAAAGATTTATTTAATGATTTTATGAGAAATCCAAATAACTACAGGCAAGAGGTGGCAACTCGCAGAACCTTGCTGCACATGTGCGTGGGGTTCGCCGTCATTGGATGGGGGCTGAGTGGCGCGTCTGCTTCCTATGCCCAAGATGACAAAGGGGTCAACAACCTGTCTGAACTCGTCTTGCAATGGCGACAGGCCATTGCCACCGGCGAACTCCTCGCGTTGTTGCCCTTGTATGCCAAGCCAGATCAAGACAAGGTCGCCGAGGCGTTTGCGTGGGTGCAGGCAGGACAGGTTCAGCTGCCCTTGGCGGTCGAAATGGTGAACGGACGTTGGGTCATGCGAAGCCATGGCTTGCAATTGCCGCAGGGGGTCTTGGCATCCATGACAAAGACAGAGCCCGAAGCCCTGCCAGAGCCGTCCAAATCAGCGGTCGGACAGATGCAAACCTACGCCGTGAGTTTGGCAGACCAGAACTTTCGCAAGGTGTTGAAGCGCTGGACCGCCACGTCTGGCTGGATGTTTGAGCCTGAACATTGGAGCGTCAACCGCGACATCCCGGTCAGCGGCAATGACAGCGTGCTGACAGATTTCAAAACAGCCGTCAGGCGTTTACTCAAAAGCACCCTGTTGACGGAGCTACCTGTTCAACCTTGTTTTTATGCAAACAAGGTCTTGCGCGTCATTCCCGCCTCCGAGCTTTGCGCGCGCACAGACAACTAAAACGAAGCCCACACACCATGCAACGCTCTAGCCACTTACCCCTGTATTTATGCATTGCAAGCCTCACCCTGGCCGCTTCAGGGTGTGGGACGCAACGCACGGTGCGAGAGATCCAAGGTCAGGCCGTGCAACTGAGCCATGTGGCGACGGCCAAACAAAACGACATGCAGCAGAAGGTGAAAGACTACCCGCAACTGCTGTTGGCGCAACAAGAGGTCAATGAGCCTTGGTTGGCAGGCAAAAGCGTGCCATTGGCGCGAGAGGTCGCGCTGCCTGCAGTCTTGCGTTCACGCTTGAACGTAGGCACACAGGGCATCGAACTGCTGGGCCAGGCGAAGGTGACCATCGTCTCGCCAGAATGCAATCCGACCACCTACACCTTGCAGCGGCTGGCCAGCTGCCTCATGTCTTTGGTGGGTGTGCCTGTGCATGTGGCGCCTGAAGCCTTGCAGCCGTCTGCGCAGTTCGCCTTGCGCAGGGCTGGGGCTGGCGGTAGCGGCGCTGCGGCCAATGCAGCCGCCCAAACAGGCCCGATGCTGAGCGTGGCGCCCGTTGAGATGGAGCTCAATACCTTGCTGGAGTTGGCCGATGCCACGTGGGGCGTGAACCATCGCGTGAGAGAAAACGGCACGATTGACATCTACCGACTCGATACCCGCGTGCTGCATCTCAAAGCACTCGCACAAAAAATCCCGTCCTCAGTCACAACCTCCGCAGGTTTCAAAGACGAGTCAAAAACCACGTATGAAAACACGGCCACCGATGCGTTGAGCAGCATGAAAGCATCGCTCATGGCCTTGGGAACCCTCGCAGGAAGTGTGGAGGTCAACGCAGACAGCAAATCGGTCATCGTCACAGACACTCCCCAAGCCATCGACCGCATTGAGGCCTACCTTGAGTCGGAGAACAAGCGCTTGACACGGCGCATCACCTTGGTGTTTGAGCAGCTCTACGTCACCAGCAAGCAAGGGCGCGAAAGTGCGATTGACTGGAACATCTTGCACTCCAAAACAAATGGCGCCACATCGAGCTGGGTGTCTCCAGGGAGCTTGGCGACAGACAACGCAGCCAAGGCAGCATTCGCTGCATCGACCGATGGCGCTTATGCGGGATCTTCGGGCTTCATCAAAGCCTTGGATGAAATGGGCATGACGGTCACGCGCAGAACCTTCCCTGTTTCAACGCTCTCTGGCAATGCGCAAACCATTGGCTTGCCCACCATTTTTGACTACGTGGCCTCGGTCACCAGCAGCACATCGTCGGGAACGACGGGCACATTCAGCGCGCCCACCATCACCCAAAAAGAGGACAAATACGGCGTGTTTTTAACGGTCACCCCAGAGGCTCAAGATGATGGACAGATTTTGATTGGCCTGAACCTGGCCGACAGATCGGGCACCTTGACGGGCTACACCGTGCAAGTCAACGGAGCGGGCACCACCGTTCAGCAGCGCAACATCAAAGAAGCCAACTTGACGGCCCGTACCGTGCTGCGAAGCGGTGTGACGCATTTGGTGGGTGGGTTGGATGAAACCTTGAGTGAAGGTGCGTCGCGCCGACTTGATGAGAACGCGTCCATCATCTTGGGTGGGGCTGACGCCACGAACCAATCCAAGCGTCACATGCTGTTGTTGGTCACCGCCATTGCAGAAGACAGCATCTGATATGGCCATCGCCTCATTGCGTCATTTGTGGGCGAAGCCCCACCCAGAGCCCTCTGTGGCATCGAGCAAGGTGTCGGACAGATTTGCAGCGCGAACGGTGCAATTTCTACAAAATGCCAATGGCAGCCGCACCTTGGTGTTGGGTCTGAATTGGCGTGCTATTTTGATATCGGGTGGCGCCGTGACCGCTCTCGACAGAGCACGCGCTGCGGGCGCCACGCACTATTGCATGGTGGGCGCACAAACCTTGGCCTATGGCCGGGTGGTGAGTGATAAACACCAAGCCATACCCGAGCAGGTGTATCCGGCAGCTTTGCTGGCAAGTCGCTTGACATCGAGCGAAGGTTTTTTCGCACTCACTGTGAGCCCCACTGAAGTGTGGGTGGCTGTGGTGCGCAGCGGGCGACCGCATGGCTTTGATGAGTTGTTGACCGATACAACGGGCAATCTGGCTGTGTTGGTTCGAGACTGGCTGGTTGGGATAAGAGAGCAATACAACACCAGTTGGGTCTACACCGACGTTGCGTTGGACTTGCCAGATGTCAAAACACAACCCTGCTCATGGACGCGATTGATGAACGCGCCCGTCATGGCGAAAGATGTCTTGGTGGTGTTGCCGCACAGCAGTTGGTTGGCGCGTCTTCAAATTCCAACATCGGTGATGCGGCTGGCGCTGGGCATGACAGCGCTTTGGTTGGCCAACAGCGCTTGGGAGTTTTGGCGCACGCATCTCAAGGCAGAGGCTGAGCTGGCCTTGGCCGCTGAGCAGCGCCAGTCGGACGAGCCCACCATGCGATGGCAACACATCTTCAATGGCTTGGGCGCGTCGCGTGTCCATCCAGACAGCGAGACCCTCGCCCCGGTCCGACAAAGTTTGGGCAAGTTGCCGACACATTGGGAAAACTGGAAACTCAAAGCGGCACAGTGCAAAGAAATATCGGTTCAAAAAGGTCAGCAAACTTGGAATTGCTCAGCCAGTTATGTTCCTCACGAAGGCATGGGTGTGGCAACCAATCAGCAATTGAATGCGGCGGTTCCTGAGGGCTTCAAGGCCAAATTTGTCTCGCTGAAATTAGCCGCCTTGGAGTGGTCGCTGGTGTGTGATGCCCCGCCTCTGAATGTCGCCAAATTGCCAACCAGGCAGCACCATGTGCTGGAGACAAGCTCGTTGTTGCAGCGTTATGAAGCGGCCATCACGTCTGCGCCAGAGTTGGTTTTCTCGCCGATAAAGATCGCGCCGCCACAAACAACCCACGGCACGTCCATCGCCTTGCCCACCACCTTGCAACTTCCTAGCGAGGCGCCCTTGAGCCTGCGCGGACCTCTGCGATCAATCGATGCCATCTTGGCGCGAGGACTGTCCGCGCAATGGCGGGCCATCTCATTGACCTACGTGGATGCCAAGGCCCTGAGCAGCGGTTTGCGCGACTCCGTGCTGGAGACGCAATTAGAGGGAGTGTTGTATGCCAAGGATTGATGCCCCAAGATGGACCCGAGTGTGGGCCTTGTGCCTGTGTGTGTGTGTGTGCAACGTGCAGACCCAAGCGACCGCGCAAGTGGCCAACAGCCTCGCCACGGTAGATGCCTTGCTGCAAGCAGAAAACCAGGCCCTGGTGCTTCGCGCCACGTCGACTGCGTCACAGATTCCTGGGCAGGCCATAGCGCAGCAAGCCAAGCCGCTCAGACCGGAGCTCACGCTGCTGTCGGTCTATGGCTTTGCCCCCCATCTGCGCATCGATGTGAGATTTGGAGACGCCGTGATGACGGGGCTCGGAGCCGGGCAGCGCGAGGGGGGGATCGAAGTCCAATCGATCGAGGGCGTGTGTGCACGGCTGGTGGTGACATGGCACGCAGGCCGTCAAACCCTGCGGCCCTGTTGGTCACCGCCTGCGGCGGTACAGCCATCGTCCTCGGTGGCGAAGTCTGAGTCGCAACAGAACATGCCATTGCCCAGCGACATTCGCTTGCCGCCTTTGCCGATGATTCCCAATTTGGCGGGTCTTGCACGTGCGCCATCAGCGCCCGTCATGTCGCAATAGTTGACCTATGTTTGGCATGACACATCGCAAAGCCCAGCGGCCAGATGTCAAGCGGGCAACACGCACGGCAGTGCGAACGCTCGCGCACGATCCGCAAGGGGAGGCATCAGAGACGACCCAGCCCTTGGATCGTCAAGCTTGGGTGCAGATGGGCGCCTACCGTGCAGCACAACACACGATAGAGCGCGTGCAAGACATGGCCTATGTGCCATTCGAGGCGTCGCTGAACGCCAAGTTGGCGTTGTCGTCCCACTTGGCGGTGTCGGTGGCTGTGATACAGGCGTCCAAAGCAGATAAGACGGCGGTGTTGCTTATCGCACCGACGGTCAGTGCGGAGGACATACTGAGCTTTGTCGAGATCCTCACCGAACACGGCTGGGTTTTGCCCCGCGAAGACATTGGCATATGGCGAGCTGCACCTTCCATCATCGTGGCAGTGAACCAAGGCCACATGCACAACCACCAAAGCGCAGGTGCGCAGCTGGGTGACAGTGGCAAGAGTGCTTTGTGGCAATCGTTTGTGGATGTCACGCAGTGGGCATTTGACCAAGGTGCCAATGACATTGACTTTGCCGTGCACACCTACGGGGCGATATCGCAAGTGGCATTCAAGATCGATGGGCGCTATTTGCAACCCGAACGCTGGCGTTTACCCACCGACACCATGGTGCAGATGTTGGGCATTGCTTGGCAGCGCGGAGATGGTGGGAGTGACGCCACGTTCCAACAGCGCATCGAGCAGCAGTGTCAACTCGACGTGGACTTGGCCAACAACGTGCAAGTGCGCTTGCGCTGGTCAGGCATGGCCACCGACAAAGGACCCGTCATCACCTTGCGTTTGCAAAAGCTGGGTTCGTCGGCCTTGGTGCGCAGCTTGGAAGGCGCGGGGTATTTGCCTTGGCACATGGATGTTTTTCACCGCGTACTCCAAACCAAAGGTGGGCTGACCACCTTGGCGGGAACCGTGGGTTCTGGCAAATCGGTGACCACCGCCATTTTGATGTGCATGTTGCCCAGCCACATCAAAAAAGTGACCTTTGAAGACCCGGTGGAGTTGGACATGCCTGGTGTCTACCAAAAAACCATCGTCCGAGATTTGGTGCAAACAGGTGAAGGCTCTAACTCGTCGTTTGCAGCCGGTGTGCGTGCGCTGTTTCGTTCGGCCCTTGATGTTTTCATGTTGGGTGAAATACGTGATCCCGAAGGCGCACGTGTGGCCCGGGCTGTGCTGGAGTCGGGACACTCGGTGTTCACCACCACCCATGCGCCCAGCGCCTTGGGGATATTTTCAAAATTCATCAGCCCTCAAGTGGGAATTCCGGTGGACGTGTTGGCCACGCCCGGCAATGTGCGCTTGAACGTGTACCAGTCTTTGCTGGCCAAAAACTGTCCCCACTGCGCGTTGTCACCCGCCGACTACGCCCAGGCGCTCAAGCTCGATGCCGCTGCCTTGACCGCGCACCACCGATACCTTGCGTGCATCGAGCGCTTGTATCAGTTTGACATCCGCAAGCTCAGGCTGCGTAACCCCCAGGGCTGCCCACATTGCGTGAACAAAGACTTGCCCGCGCTCAGCGGTTTTTCGGGGCGCACCATCGCTTGCGAAATGGTTGAGCCTGATGACAACATGTGCGAGCTCTTGCTGGCGGGCAACCATGTGCAACTGTTCAGGTATTGGCGCGAGTTGTCGAACAAGCAGTACGACAGCCCAGACTTCACCGGCAAAACCGCCATGGAGTCGGCCATCTACAAAGCCACCTGCGGCGAGCTCGATCCCAGAGAAATAGAACGCCAATTCGAAAGCTTTGCCTCGATTGAACATAAACGTGTTGCTGCGCGTCGGCCTCGCGTTAGCGAGCCTTCACCAAACGTCAAGGGGTTGACGGATGAATGAACCATTGACCTTGGCAGAAAGGCGGGCGATCAAAAAATTTCACAAGCAGCGCGCTGATTACTACGAAGACATGGCGTCTTTGTTGATGACGACAAACCGAAAAATGCTGTCCGTCTTTGAAACGGACGCGCAGCGTTTTTCGGGCAATCCCAGGGGCGTGTTGTCGGCCTTGTGGGCGCAACGCTTCATGGACAACGGCGCTGATTTGGCCATGGCCTGGCAAGGCAGCTTGCCGGACGCTGAAATTGCAATTTTGCAAGTCCAACAACAAGCGGGCAGTGACGCCGTGCCGGCAGCTCTGCGCGACTTGGCGTTGATGGCGCGTCTGGTCGACCGCATGCGTGCGGCGGTCACCACCACCTTGGGCGTGGGGCTGCTGGCCTTGACGCTGGCCGTGGGTGCGGTGACCGTGTTGCCCGGTTACGCGATTCAGGTTGTCAAGCAAGCGATGGACATTCCAGTGACCTATTGGGGTCCGATGGGCCAAGCCATGCTGTCTTGGGACAGCACAGTCAAAACCTACGCCATGCCCTGTGCGGCGGGTCTGGGGTTGGCGATGAGTTGGCTGCTGTGGTCGTTCAACAACTGGATCGGGCCTTTGCGCAATGTGGCCGACCGCACCATTGTTTTCTACACCATGCAGCGCGATGTGGCCGCTGTGCGATTTTTGATGACCTTGTCCACCTTAACGCAAAGGCGAGGCAACGTGATGCACACCTTGGAGGACGCCTTGCTGAACCTGACCGACAGCCAAGTGTCTGCATGGTTGCGTTGGCGCATTGAGCAAATTTTGGCGCGCATTGCGGACACCGGCGCAACGAGCTGCGAGGTATTCGACGTGGGCTTGTTGTCGCAGGACATCTTTTGGCGCTTGCGTGACGTCGAGGAAGGTCGCGGTTTTGCTGTTGCGTTTGAAGTGACCAGCCAGTTCGTGGCAGCGGATTTGGTGCCTCGGCTGATCAAAAACCTCAGTCGCTGGCGCTGGGTGCTGCTGCTGTTGGGGGTGCTGTGCACAGGAGGCATGGCCTTTTGGGTCCAAGCCGTCAGCTTTGAAATGAAAGGAGCTGCCATGCGTTACATGCAATGACCTTGTTTCTCTTCATACCCACTTTGCGTTTTTATCTGTTTTCAAGACTCTTAAAGGAATCCATCATGACGATCTGCATTGATCCCTCTCTTCCAACTGCCAAAGCTTGTGCGTCTCAGAAACGCCAACACAAAATGCGTGGTTTCACCCTCATTGAGTTGGGTGTGGTGTTGACCATTGTGGCCATCTTGGCCTTGTTTGCCATACCGCGTGTGCAAGGCTATTTGCTCAGCGGCAGGGTACAGCCCACAGTGGCTGAATCTGTGGATGCCATTGGTCAGCTTCGCGCCTTGGGCGCGGCCAATGGTGGAGCTGGACAACCCTACGCTGGTATGACGGCACTTAATTTTGCAACTGTCTTACGTGACAAAGCCGTCGCTTTGATTCCCAATGTGAACGGTGCGGACTCTTCCGTTCAGCACCGATTGGGGGCTGCCGGCGCCACCGTCACTTTTCTGGCGGACACGATCACGACGGCTGGCGATTCGATTCGTCTGACCTTCAACTCCGTCAACGGTGCAGCGTGTGTTGACTTGGCCTCAGCCCTGCAAGCGCAGGCGCGAACCGTCACCATCACGGGGTCTGGCGCTGCGACAACGGTGAAGGCGGCTGGTGCCAATTACTTCGCTCAAACAGCCCAAACAAGCTGTGCTGCGGGAGATGTCAACACCTTGGCCTTCACCTTCCAATAAGCGGACCTGTGTTGCCATGTGCTTGAACGCGTTGCTGCCTTCCTGTGTTCGCTGTCGGGTGACGGCGAGCTCTCGAACGCAGCTTCGCGCCGCCCAGCAGACAGGCTATTTGTTGCTGGAGCTCTCCGTGACCCTCATGCTGGTGGCCATGCTGGCCATCTACACCCGTGCGGTGACCTTGAGTGAGATGGACGATGTGGCAGCCGCAGCAGCCGGCGCTTATGTGCTGGCTGGTGCTGCGGGCCTAGAGACTTATTTGTTGGCCAACGCCGACAATTTACGCCAGGCCACGCCCATCGCCGGGGTGGCAAGTGCCACTCGGCCAACCATGGCCGAATTGCAAAACTTGTTGACCGTGAATGGCACGCCCATGTTGCCCACGACCTTTCCGGCTTTGTCACCGGTGGGGCGCGCCTTGCAATTTGACATTCAAACCCTTGCCGCTGCAGGGGGAGGCACAGAGCTTCACGCCACGGCTTGCCTGAACGGCCCCATGAACTGGCGAGGCCGGGTGAGAGAAGACTTGGTCACCGTGGCCATGCAGTCGATGGCGGGCAGAGGCGGCAGAAGTGTCAGCGATGACGAAGGACGCACCATTCGCGGTGCTTTGTTGGCTGCGGCCACATTGCCCAACCCGGTCCGCAACAATGGCACGCAAAGGCCAGGCATTTTGTGTTCTGTGAATGTCTTGAGTGATGCTTTTTACAGCTCTTTTGCACGTCAGAGAGACGCTCGAACCCTTCAGTTCTCGGGGGCGGTCAACGCCACTGGCGTGCTAGATGCCAGCGGCGGGGCATTGGTCATTCCCTCCGCAGGAGCGACTTGCAACACGACCGGCGCGCTGGCTTGGCTGCCCAGTAGCTCCTCCTTTTTACCCGCGCGATGTGACGGCGCCCATTGGGTGGCAACCGGCAGTCTGCCCGTCTCTAGCGCAGGGGTTTCTTGTCCAACGGCGGGAGCGATGGCCATGACCACGTCTGGCACGGCTTTGCTTTGTCAGATCAACGGTGATGGGCGATTGTTTTGGGTTGACTTTGTGTCTCGCATGGGGGGGCTGGTGGCGATGGAGTCTCGGATTGTTCGTGATGGTGACTTGGTTCTCAAACCCTCGTGCAATGGCTCTATTTACAGAGCGGTCTACATGTTTCCGATGACCGACGTGTTTCAAACCAACCAGGCTATTTTTAGAAGTGCGCAAAACGCAGCGGCCACTGAATACTGGCAGATTCACATCGTGGACGAAAACAATATGTCCTTGCCGCAGGTGGAAGCCGTTGCAATCACGTATTGCGTTTATTCGTAAATCTTCATTGTTTATTTTTAAAGGAGTCAACCATGAAAAATAGAAACGTTTCGGCCAAATACATCGGCGCCATCGCGCTGTGCATCTGGATGAGCGTGCCGGCGTTTTCGGCCAATCCAGTTGTGATCGATTTTTCACGCACAGACAAAGGCGGGGGTGGTGTCACGGCGAAAGAGAAGCCCTCGGTCACCGCGCCACCGAAGTGCGATCCGTCCAGCTCATGGACTTGTAAGTTTGTGAGTGGCGATGCCAATGCCAACCGGTCGGTTGACAACGTGGCCACAGCACACATCAACATGGACGGTAGCGTCCTTTTGCAAGAGGATGATGCAAGCAAACAAGCGGATGATTTGTGGAGCGTCACGCTGCCATCTTGGTACGTCAGCAATGGACGCGCCAACTATTTGCTGCTGGGGACGGATTGTTCGTTCACGATCAAACCCATCATCGAGAACAGTGTGGTGACCGACTGGACACTGAGCGTGAAGGGGAAAAAGGGCTTGTCGGGTTTGCCAGACACATGTGGTGGTGAGACGGATAAGGTCGCAGACAAAAAGAAGGCGGCCAAACTTAAAACGACACCTTCACCCAAAGGGCCTGCCATCAAATGAGACGGTGCATGTTTGGGTCACGTCACATCAAGTCCCGCCCACATAGGGGTTGCTCACGCGCTCTCGGCCAAAGGTACTTTCGGGGCCGTGGCCGGGGATGAACACCGTGTCGTCGCCCATGGGCCACAAGCGCTGGGTGATGCTGTCGATCAAGTCTTGGTGGTTGCCCCTGGGAAAGTCGGTGCGGCCAATGCTGCCGGCAAACAGCACATCACCCACAAAGGCGCGTTTGATCTCGGGTGAGTAAAACACCACATGCCCTGGTGTGTGCCCGGGGCAGTGGCGCACCTGCAGTGTGTGCGCACCCAAGGTGACGGTGTCGCCGTCATGCAACCAACGCGTGGGTGTGAACGCGCGTGAGGGCGGGAAGCCATAGCTCGCGGCAGCTTGCGCCAAGCCATCGATCCAAAACTGGTCGCCTTCATGCGGGCCCACGATGGGCAGCTTCAAACGCTCTGCCAGCTCGGCGGTGCCACCGGCATGGTCGATGTGGGCGTGGGTGATCCAGATTTGTTCCAGCGTGATGCCCAGTGATTTGACGGCGGCCAACAGCACCTCCAAATCACCTCCCGGGTCGATCACTGCGGCCTTCATGGTTTGGTCGCACCAGACGAGGGAGCAGTTTTGTTGGAAGGGTGTGACGGGGATGGTTTCGTAGTGGAGCATGGCGCAAGTGTTGTAGGCGATGAGCGATCAAATATCGTACATCGGTAAATTCGTGCATGACAAATTGCACATCCTTCCATCGATGTCGAACTTGTCATGCTGTGTTTTCTCGCAGACTTGCAACTTGCATGACATCTGAGTCATGAACTGCTCGAATGCTTGATATCAAGGTGAAGAGCTGCAACAGTGTAAGCACCTGAATTACTCAACCCCACCATGACTGCCATTCGTCCTGCCATGTCCAAGCCCGCACCTATGCCTGATGCTTTGCGTTTGGGCGTGTCGTACAAGTTTGCACAGGTCAGCTCAGGCGCGACGGTGAAAGTCAAAGACTTTCACACGAACGAAGTGGTGGGGCAACTCATGTACACCCGCTATCAGCCACAGCGGGTGGCTGTGTCAGAGCCGCCCGTGCATCGCGTGGATGTGACGGTGTGAAGGCTGGCCGTCAATGGCAGCGTCACGTTGTCAGTTCTAGCGCCTGAGCTGTTGCATGGATTCACAGACGTGGGTCCATTGCGCGACGAAGCCATCGGTATCGCGCATCGCATGCGGTACCGACCGGCTGATCAATGCGCTGAGCCCTGCGTGCGCGCTGTCAATCAAAGGCACGGAAATAGAGGGTTGAATCAGGGGCGCATACCCAGCCAAGCCGGCTCCACCCAAGATGATGGATTGAACGCCTGGCAAAGCTGCTGCCTTGCAGGCATGGGTTAAACACGCAATGGCCATTTGGGGGTTGGCTTGTAGCTCTGCGCCGCTGGGTGTCACGGTCTCGATGTGTTGCAAGTGAGCGGCAAAACCCAAACCCATCGCCAGGCGCTCGAGCATGGGTTTCCAGCGAGCCCCGCCCGTGACCACAGAAAACGATCCAAACTGTGCTGCTTGAATGAAAGACGCCTCAGCCAGGCCTGTGACTGCACATCCGCTCGATTCACGCAGGGCAAACAAGCCTGGATCGCCAAAACAACCGAGCAACACGCCGTTGAGGGCGAGATTTTGATCACACACATAGTCGGCCCACAGTTCCAGCACGTGCGCGCTGGCTACTGCATGGCTGGCCTCGCAAGCAATGTAGGAGGCGCCGGTGGTGGCTGTTCGCATGTCGAGCACCATGCCCGGTGCAAGCAGCGGTGCCATGTGCGTGTAGAGTCGCTGTGTGGTGTCAACGCTTGTGTTGGGGTTGATGAGGAGGTATCTAGAAATATGCCATGCTCCGCGCGTGATGACGTCGTGCCACTAGAGAGAGTCAATCTGCTTGTCTGCCGGCTGCACGGCGTCTTGGCCAATCGAAAATCGATCTGAAGAGCGTATGTAAAAGCTAGCGCCAAAGCGCGCGACGGGTGAGTAATCGCGCAGGTTCACACGCCAATGCTGGGTGTCAATCAAACCGTCTCGGGCAGAGAGCCATTTGATTTCACCAATGAAAATATACCGGCTCGTCGTTTCAAGGGTTTCATGCAGCACGCATTCAAAAGCAACAGGGGCTTCTTGAATTCGTGGCGGTCGTACGCAGTGTGAAGGCACCGGCGTGAGCCCGACCGCAGTCAACTCACTGACATGCGAGGGAAATGCTTCGCCGCAGGCGTGCATTTTTTCTACCATCGCTTCGTCCGTCAGGTGAACCACAAACTCAGCGCTTTGCAAGATGTTGGCGGCAGTGTCTTTCAATTGCCCATCACTGTGCTTGTTGATGCTGACCATCAAAATGGGCGGGTCTTCCCCCAACATGTTGAACATGGAAAAAGGTGCCGCATTGGCAACACCCGTGGGCCCCAAAGTAGTCACCAGCGCGATCGGTCTAGGCACGATCAAGCTGGCCATCAGCTTGTAGCGCTGGTAGGCCGTGAGTTGGTCAAAGTCAACCTCGGTGTTGGGTGCTTGGGTCAAACAATGACCTCAACTTTGGCGCGCTTGGCCACTTTGGTCCAAGTGTTGATTTGTGACTGAATGACCTTCACAAATTCATCTCCGACCACAGGTGTCTTGCGGGGCAGGGTTTGCAGCTCTTCCAAGCGCGCCATGATGTCGGGCTTGGCCAAAATTTCTGGCATCAACGCTGTGAGCTTTTGGGCAATCGGTGCCGGCAGATTTTTGGGTGCGGACAAGCCGAGCCATTGAGAACCCGTCATCGATGGAAAACCGGCTTCCGCAAAAGTGGGAATGTTGGGCAGCCCTGGCAAGCGCTGGGGCGTGGACACGACCAGGGCTCGTAAGGAGCCGGCTTTGAGTTGCGCCACGTTGGTGGTGATGGGGTCAAACAGGCTGTCGATTTGGCCGCTGAGTAAGTCTTGCATGGCCGGCGCGCTGCCTTGGTAAGGCACGTGGTCGTGCTCTGGCGCGGGACCTTCGATTTTTAACAGCTCACCATACAGATGGTTGGCCGAACCGATGCCCGAGGTGCCATAGCGCACCGGTTTGGATTTGGCAGCTTCCAGGTACTGTGCGAGGGTTTTGTAGGGCGATTGCGCGCGCACCAAAATCACCATGGGGGCCTCAACCAGCATGGCCAAATGAGAAAAGTCAGCCACTGGATCAAAGGGCATGGTGTTGCGTGTGGCGGTGGCGTAGATGTGTACCGATGCATGGCTGACCAGCAAACAATAGCCATCCGCTGCTTGCTTGGACACGTAATCTGTGCCAATCAAGCCCCCGGCACCCGCTTTGTTTTCGACGATCACGGTTTGCCCCAAGGCCTGAGACAAATGTGGCGCCATCAGCCGCGAGACGGTATCGACCAATCCGCCCGGAGGAAATTGGGCAATCAATCGAATGGGTGCTTTGCTGGGCCAACTGGCGCTTTGGGCGCGGACAATGGCCGGCGAAGAAAGTACAGCAGCTCCAGCTGCAGCAAGAATTTGGCGACGCTTCATGAAAACTCCTTGAATGCCCAATGTGCAAGACGGTTGAAAACGAAAGCAAGAACTAGTGCAGTCGTTTGCAGTTTTCATGCCAAATTCAAAGGCTTCATCTGGAACACTATTTGCAATACCTAAAGCTTTCAAGTTGTGCATTTGAAGTGCTGTGCGAGCCCTGATGGGTGCGCTCATGTGGTGCGTAGAAAATCCATTTGGATGCATCCATCGCTTGCAGCTGCATGATCGGGCACCACAACCGTGAATTCGGCGTGGCCCACACCACCATCGAGACGTCAACCTCAAAGGACAAACCTGTGTCTTCCTCAACCCCCATGTTTCTCGGCAAGCTGACGGATCACGGCCGCTTTCCTTACCGTGCCATCCACCGCAGGCCGACCTACCAATGGCCCAACCAAACCGGGTTGGCGGTCTACTTGGCCTTGAACTTGGAGCACTTTGCGTTTGGTGAGGGCGCAGGCGCCATGATTGGCCCCGCGTCGCCTCAGCCTGATGTGCTGAATTTCAGCTGGCGCGAATATGGCAACCGCGTCGGTGCATGGCGTTGCCTCGACCTGTTTGACCAACTTCAATTGCCGTCGGCTGCATTGATCAACACCGCGCTGTATGACCACTGCCCTGAACTGATACAAGCCTGCGTGGATCGCGGCGATGAGTTGGTCGGCCATGGCCACAGCAACGCGGAACGACAAGGCGGTTGGAGCGAGGCCGATGAAACCGGTTTGCTTGCGATGTGCAAACACCGCATTCAGCAAGAAAGCGGGCAAGCCACGTCAGGTTGGCTGTCGCCCTGGATCAGTGAAAGCAAATTAACGCCAGATCTGCTGGCCGAAACAGGCTATGCCTACACCTTGAATTGGTGCCACGACGACCAACCCGTGCCCATGCAAACCCGCAGCGGTCAAACCTTGTGGTCTGTTCCTTATCCGCAAGAGATCAATGACATTCCGATGATCGTGGCCAGACAAATGGACGGCAAAGATTTTGCGCAAATGATCGTGGACCATTTTGACGAAATGCTCGAACAGTCACAGCACCAACCGCTGGTGATGGGCATTGCCTTGCATCCTTATATTGTTGGACAACCTTACCGCTTGAGGCATTTGCGACGCGCCTTGCAACACATTGCCCAGGCCCGAGACAAAAACTTAATTTGGGTCACAACGCCCAAGCACATCGTGGAGCATGTGTCGCACCATGCAAGTCAGACTTGAGTCCCTGCTTGGATTGACGCAGTTTGATGACGTTGAAGGCTAGCCGAATGGAAAAAATGTAAAGACGCGCGCCAACAAAGCGGTGAACGGCAGCCTAGCGATCCTTCACGTATTTAAATTCAAGCTCAACACTCATCCGTCCCATGCCCGGGCGCAGCCTGTGTCGGCACATGGTGGCGTAAGCCCACTTGCTGGTTCTTCTCGTCCACAAACACCAGCTGTGGTTCGTGCGTGGCCACTTCGGTCTCATGCACCTGCGCGAATGACGCAATGATCAACAAGTCACCCACGCTGGCACGGCGTGCGGCAGAACCGTTGACCGAAATGAGCCCAGAGCCACGCTCGCCTTTGATGGCATAAGTGATGAAGCGTTCGCCGTTGTTGATGTTCCAGATGTGGACTTGCTCGTTCTCACAAATGTTGGCTGCTTCGAGCAGGTTTTCGTCGATGGCGCAGGAGCCTTCGTAGTGCAATTCACATTGGGTGGTGACAACACGGTGAATTTTGGATTTGAGCAGGGTACGAAACATGGCTAGAGCAAGGGCGCTGGAGAGAAGGTGTGAATCATAGTGGGCTCGCGTCAGCGCGTGTGCCCGGGCGCGCATGGACATAGGCCAACAAGCCCCGCGCAGCCACGTGACCACTGGCCAAGCAAGCGGTGAGCAAGTAGCCACCCGTGGGGGCTTCCCAGTCGAGCATTTCGCCTGCCAAGAACAGGCCGGGTTGTGCGTGTGCCATCAAGTCTGGGCTGAGGGATTCCAAGCGCACCCCTCCTGCGCTGCTGATGGCTTCGTCCAAAGCGCGCGTGGCGCAGACGGTGATGGGCAGGTGTTGAAGGGTGTGGGCCAATTCGATGGGGTTGTGCATGGCCGCTTTGCTGAGCACTTCGTGCAACAGGCCCAGCTGCACATTGTTGAGGTTCAAACGGCTTTTGAGGTGGCTCGACAGCGATTTGGAGCCGCGCGGGTGCGACACCTCGGCCAGCACGCGTTCAGCGCTCCATTCAGGTCGCAAGTTCAGGTGCAAGGTGGCTTGGCCTGCGCGCTCAATTTCGTCACGCAGCAAAGCAGACGCGGCATAGACCAAGCTCCCTTCAATGCCGGTCTGTGTCGCCACAAATTCGCCTTTGCGTTTGAACGCGCGACCCTGCGCGTCGGTGAACGAGAGTTGCACCGATTTGAAGGCCTCGCCCGCAAAGCGGCTGGCAAAGTGCTCGCTCCAACCCAAACGGCCATTCACTTGCACGTCGAAGCCGCAGTTGGATGGGCGCAGCGGCGCCACGTCAATGCCCTGTGGGGGGAGCCAAGCTTGCCAAGCACCGTCTGAGCCCAAGCGCGCCCAACTGCCGCCGCCCAAGGCCAAGAGCACGGCGTCCGCATGCGCAGTGTGAGGGCCGTGCGGGGTGTCGAACGTCAAGGTGAATGCGTGCGCAGATGCCGTGTCTAAGGGCGTTGGCAATGGTTCAAAGCCGCTGCTGTGCAACTGGCCACGCCAGCGGTGACGCATGTGAAAGCTCACGGGCGTGCCCTGCGCAGGATGGCGCAAGCGGTGTAGCCAAGCACGCAACAAGGGCGCGGCTTTCATGTCGGTGGGAAAGATGCGTTGTGAGGTGCCCACAAAGGTGTCGATGCCCAGACCTTGGGCCCAATCGCGCACGGACTGCGGGCCAAATAACTGCAGCCATGGCATGCAGGCTGCGCTGCGCTCGCCAAAGCGGGTGGCAAATTGTTCTAAGGGCTCGGCATGGGTCAGGTTCAAGCCGCCCAAACCCGCCAGCAAAAACTTGCGACCGACCGAGGGCATGGCGTCGTACACATGCACCTCCAGGTCTGCGGCGCTGAGCACCTCGGCAGCCATGAGACCGGCCGGGCCTGCGCCCACAATCGCGACGCGAGGCGCGCGTGGGGTGGTGCTCATGCGAGCAAACCTTCATAGGCGATGGTGATGGGCGCATGGTCGGAGAACTTTTCATCTTTGTAGATGTGCGCTTGCCGTGCTTTGCTTGCCAAGTTGGGGGTGGCCAAGTGGTAGTCCAAACGCCAACCCACGTTGTTGGCATAGGCTTGGCCGCGGTTGCTCCACCAGGTGTAACAAGCGTCGGTGGTGTCGGGGTGGAGCCGTCGGTACACGTCCACCACACCTGCGTCGGTGGTGAGCTGGGTCATCCAGGCGCGCTCTTCGGGCAAGAAGCCGCTGTTTTTTTGGTTGCCGCGCCAGTTTTTCAGATCGGCTTGTTGGTGGGCAATGTTCACGTCACCGCACAGCACAAATTCGCGCTCGGCTTTGAGCGCAGTCAGGTGCGGGTACAGCGCAGCCAAAAAACGGTATTTGGCTTCTTGGCGTTCAGGGCCCGATGAGCCGCTGGGAAAGTAGCTGCTGATGAGGGAGAGCTTTTGTGTCGGCGTGTCAAAGCGCAGCTCAACGTAGCGACCCTCGGCGTCAAACTCGCCGCCATCAAAGCCCACCACCACGTCGCTGGGTTCGTGGCGGGTGTAGATGCCCACGCCGGAGTAGCCCTTTTTTTCGGCGTACTGAAAGTGACCGTTCAAGCCGGCCAAGTTGTCAAACTGGCCTTGTACATCGGCGGCTTGGGCTTTGATTTCTTGCACGCAAATACAATCAGGCTTGGCTTTATCGAGCCAAGCTTCAACGCCCTTGCGGGCGGCAGAACGGATGCCATTGAGGTTGAGGCTGGTCAGTTTGAACAAGGAATTTCCCATGACAGAAGGTGTGGCCGCCAACGACGTGTTGGCGCAAGAATTTGTGCAATTCTCGCTGGATTGCGGGGTGCTCAAGTTCGGGGAGTTCAAAACCAAGGCCGGGCGCATGTCGCCTTACTTTTTCAATGCGGGCTTGTTTGACGATGGGGCCAAGTTAGGCAAGTTGGCCAGCTTTTACGCGCAGCGCTTGGTGCAAAGCGGCATCGCGTTCGACATGATTTTTGGCCCCGCCTACAAGGGCATTCCGCTGGGTGCGGCGGTGGCGATTGAGTTGGCCCGTTTGGGGCGCAACGTGCCGTTTGCCTACAACCGCAAAGAAGCCAAAGACCACGGCGAAGGCGGCAGCTTGGTGGGTGCGCCGCTCAAAGGCCGTGTGTTGATCGTGGATGACGTGATGAGCGCAGGCACGGCGGCGCGTGAGTCGATTGCCTTGATCAAGGCCGCTGGCGCCACGCCCCATGCGGTGGTGATCGCCTTGGATCGCCAAGAAATGGCCACCGAGCAACAAGCCGATGGTTCCATTCAAGACGTGCCCTACAGCGCGGTGCAGTATGTGCGTGAACAAGTGGGCTTGCAGGTGTGTGCCATTGCCGAGCTGAATGACTTGTTGGCTTACTTGAGTGCCCAACCCGGCAACGCCATGGGGGAGCACTTGGCACGCACGCAGGCGTATCGGGACCGCTATGGGGTGCGCTGAATCAGCGCATACGCCGCAGTAACTACCACTGCGGTGGTTGATGCCAACGACCAAGTTCAATGCACTCGCCATCGCCACAACCGACAGCTTGTCCTGGGACTTGGGTGTTGCGTTAGGCGAGTTTCTTGTTGAGTAGCTCGTTGACCTGCCCGGGGTTGGCCTTGCCCTTGCTGGCTTTCATGATTTGACCGACCAAGCCATTGAGTGCTTTGGCGTTGCCGGCCTTGAACTCTTGCACGTTCTTGGGGTTGGCTGCCATCACGTCGTCGATGATTTTTTCCAGCGCGCCGCTGTCGTTCATCTGCTTGAGGCCTTTGGCTTCAATGATCGCGTCCACATGCGCAACGCCAGCTGCTGCGTCATGCCCACCTTCGCCACCTTCAGACCACAAGGCATCAAAGACCTGTTTGGCGGCGTTGTTGCTGATGGTGTTGTCGGTGATGCGGGTGATCAGCGCGGCCAGCTGGGCGCTGCGCACGGGCAGCGTGTCAAAGGTCACGCCTTCGGTGTTGAGGCGGCGTGACACCTCGCCCATGATCCAGTTGCTCGCCAACTTCGGTTGGCCACAGGCCTTGGCCACTGCCTCAAAGTAGGCCGCAGCGGCTTTGCTTTGTGTGAGCAAGGTGGCGTCGTAATCGGGCAGCCCGTATTGCGTGACAAAGCGCTCGGCCATCACGCGGGGCAGTTCGGCCATTTCGGCTTTCACGCGCTCGACCCAGTCGCGACCAATCACCAGCGGGGGCAGGTCGGGGTCGGGGAAGTAGCGGTAGTCGGCCGCGTCTTCTTTGGTGCGCATGGCACGGGTTTCGCCCGTGTCGGGGTCGAACAGTACGGTGGCTTGTTCGATTGCGTGGCCGTCTTCCAGTTGGTCGATTTGCCAGCGTACTTCGTAGTCGATGGCTTGTTGCATGAACTTGAAGCTGTTCAAGTTCTTGATCTCGCGGCGTGTGCCCAACGCGGCGCCGGGCTTGCGCACCGACACGTTGGCATCGCACCGGAAACTGCCTTCTTGCATGTTGCCGTCGCAAATGCCAATCCAGGTGACGATTTTGTGCAGCTCTTTGGCGTAGGCCACGGCTTCGTCGCTAGAGCGCATGTCGGGCTCGGTGACGATTTCCAAGAGCGGTGTGCCGGCACGGTTCAAGTCGATGCCGCTTTGCCCCACGAAGTCTTCGTGCAAGGATTTGCCCGCGTCTTCTTCCAGGTGGGCACGCACCAGGCGCACGGTTTTGTGCACGGTGTCTTTGCCGTCTTCCAAGAAGAACGACACCTCGCCGCCTTGCACCACGGGGATTTCAAATTGGCTGATTTGGTAGCCCTTGGGCAGGTCGGGGTAGAAGTAGTTTTTGCGCGCAAAGATGCTGCGCTCGGCGATGTGCGAGTTCACTGCCAAGCCAAACTCAATGGCGCGCTCGACCGCACCCACGTTCATCACGGGCAAGGTGCCGGGGAGCGCCATGTCCACGGCGCACGCCTGGGTGTTGGGTTCGGCACCGAAGGCCGTCGGTGCGCGACTGAAAATTTTGCTCTGGGTCGAGAGTTGGGCGTGTGTTTCGAAGCCGATCACGACTTCGTAGCCTTGAACGAGTTTGCTCATGAGTTTGAAACCCCCGCTGGTTGTTGGAGGTGGAAATCGGTGTTCATCTGGTACTGGTGCGCCACATTGAGCAACTGGGCTTCTTGCAGATAGTTACCAATCAGTTGCATGCCGACGGGCATGCCGGCTTGGCCAAACCCCACCGGCAAGCTCATGCCCGGCAAGCCCGCCAGCGACGCGGGCAGGGTGAAGATGTCGGCCAGGTAGTCGGCCAGCGGATCGTTGGCGTTGTGGCCCAAGGTCCAGGCCACGGTGGGAGCCACAGGCCCGGCGATCACGTCGCATTCGGCAAAGGCACGTTGGAAATCGTCGGCGATCATGCGGCGAATTTTTTGGGCCTGCAGGTAGTAGGCGTCGTAGTAGCCGTGTGAGAGCACGTAGGCGCCCGTCATGATGCGGCGTTTGACCTCTTCGCCAAAGCCTTCGGCGCGGGTTTTTTTGTACATGCTCACCAAATCGGTGTGGTCCTGGGTGCGGTGGCCAAACTTCACGCCGTCAAAGCGGCTCAGGTTGGAGCTGGCTTCGGCCGGGGCAATGATGTAGTACACGGGGATCGACAACTCGGTACGCGGCAAGCTGATGGGCACCAGCTGGGCACCCAGGGCTTGCAGCTGGCTGAGCGCGGCATCGATGGCGCTTCGCACATCGCTGGCCAAGCCGTCGCCGAAAAACTCTTTGGGAATCCCCACACGCACCCCGGCCAAGCTGTTGCCCAGCTTGGCTGAGAAGTTCTCGACAGGCACATCGAGTGAGGTGGCGTCGCGGTCCAGGTCGGGCCCGCACATCGCGCTCAGCAACAAGGCGCAGTCTTCGGCGCTTCGCGCCATGGGGCCGGCTTGGTCGAGGCTAGACGCATAGGCGATCATGCCGTAACGCGAGGCGCGGCCATAGGTGGGCTTGATGCCGGTGATGCCGCAAAACGCAGCGGGCTGACGGATGGAGCCGCCGGTGTCGGTGCCGGTGGCCGCCGGGGTCAGGCCTGCGGCCACCGCAGCGGCGCTGCCGCCCGATGAGCCGCCTGGCACGCGTGTGGCGTCCCACGGGTTGGTGACTGCGCCGTAGGCCGAGTTTTCGTTGCTCGATCCCATGGCGAACTCGTCGCAGTTGAGCTTGCCCAAGCTCACCATGCCGGCTGCGCGCAAGCGCTGCACCACGGTGGCGTCAAAGGGCGAGCGGTAGTCTTTCAAAATTTTGGAGCCCGCCGTGGTGGCGAAGTCGCGGGTCACAAACACGTCTTTGTGGGCCACGGGCACGCCTTCGAGCGGCCCGGCTGTGCCGTTCGCCAGTTTGGCGTCGCTGGCGCGGGCTTGGGCGAGGGTGACTTCGCTGTCAATGTCCAAAAAAGCGTTGTGGGGGTTGCCGCCGGTGCGCGCCAAAAATCGGATCGCTACCTCGACGGCACTGACTTGTTTGCTGCGCAAGCGCTCGGCGAGCGTTGCCACGCTCAGGGTGTGCAAATCGGACATGGCTTATTCAATCACTTTGGGAACCAAGAACAAACCGCGTTCCACAGCCGGGGCGCTGCGCTGGTTGGCCTCGCGTTGGTTGGGCTCGCTCGCCACGTCAGGGCGCAAGCGCAGGTGAATGCCCGCCGATGCGGCCATGGCATCGACCGGGTGTGCCATGGGGACGATGCCGGTGGTGTCGACGGCACGGATTTGCTCGACGATGCTGAAAAAATCATTGATCTTGCCCAGCATGCGCTGTTGCTCGTCGGGCTGGAGCTCAAGCCGGGCCAAGTTGGCAATGCGGCTGATGTCTTGGTCGTTCAGGGACATACGTATGAAATCAAGGTTTGTGGTCAAAGCAGACGCAGGCCCCAAAGGGACGCGTCAGCCCGAGAAAACCCGTGTTTTATGGGGGATGCGGTATTATCTCGCCTTTGTGTCCGCGCCCGCGGGCACCACGAAACAACGTGGCGATGCGCCAGCTGCGCGTCGCCTGAGAGGACAGTGATGTTTGGATCTTTCCGTCGGTATTTTTCCACCGACTTGGCGATTGACTTGGGTACCGCCAACACCCTGATATACGTGCGCGACAAAGGCATTGTGTTGGACGAGCCTTCGGTGGTGTCCATCCGTCACGAAGGCGGCCCCCAAGGCAAAAAAACCATCCAAGCGGTGGGCCACGAGGCCAAGGCCATGTTGGGCAAAGTGCCCGGCAACATCGAGGCGATTCGCCCCATGAAAGACGGCGTGATCGCCGATTTCACCGTGACCGAGCAAATGCTCAAGCAGTTCATCAAGATGGTGCACCCCCGCTCGGTGTTGAAGCCCAGCCCCCGCATCATCATTTGCGTGCCGTGCGGCTCGACCCAGGTGGAGCGTCGCGCCATCCGCGAGTCGGCCTTGGGCGCCGGCGCCTCTGAGGTGTATTTGATCGAAGAGCCGATGGCGGCTGCCATTGGCGCGGGCTTGCCGGTGTCGGACGCCTCAGGCTCGATGGTGGTCGACATTGGTGGGGGCACCACCGAAGTGGGCGTGATCTCGCTTGGCGGCATGGTCTACAAAGGCAGTGTGCGCGTGGGCGGCGACAAGTTTGACGAAGCCATCATCAATTACATCCGCCGCAACTACGGCATGTTGATTGGCGAGCCCACCGCCGAAGCGATCAAAAAGAAAATTGGCTCGGCCTTCCCTGGCTCTGAAGTCAAAGAGATGGAAGTCAAGGGCCGCAACCTGTCGGAAGGCGTGCCACGCTCGTTCACGATCTCGTCGAACGAAATCTTGGAAGCCCTGACCGACCCGCTCAACAACATCGTGTCTGCCGTCAAAAACGCGCTGGAGCAAACGCCCCCTGAATTGGGCGCTGACATTGCCGAGCGCGGCATGATGTTGACTGGCGGTGGCGCCCTGTTGCGTGACCTGGACCGCTTGTTGGCTGAAGAAACGGGCTTGCCCGTGTTGGTGGCTGAAGACCCGCTGACCTGTGTGGTGCGCGGTTGTGGCTTGGCCCTGGAGCGCATGGAGCGTTTGGGCTCGATCTTCACCAGCGAATAAGCCGATGGTCGGCGCCTCAGACTGAGTTCGGCAAGCCATGCCACTTGGTACGCTGGACCGAT
>CANCUP010000019.1 GCA_947381325.1 Comamonadaceae bacterium | reverse complement strand
TGGTCTTCAAACTCCAAGGTGCAAATGCTGTGGGTGATTTGCTCCAACGCGTCTTCGATGGGGTGCGCAAAGGTGTACATCGGGTAGATGCACCAGGTGTCGCCCGTGTGGTGGTGGGTGGCGCGGCGGATGCGGTAGATGGCTGGGTCGCGCAGGTTGATGTTGGCCGCGGCCATGTCAATCTTGGCGCGCAACACGGCTGCGCCGTCTTCCAGCAAACCGTTTCGCATGTCGCGAAAGCGTGCCAAGTTCTCAGCCGGTGTGCGGCTGCGAAACGGGCTGTTGACACCGGGTTTGGAAAAATCGCCCCGGTTGACGCGCATGTCTTCTGCGCTTTGCTCGTCCACATAGGCATGGCCCGCTTCAATCAAGTGCTCGGCCGCGCGGTACATGAAGTCAAAGTAGTCGCTGGCCTGATAAGGCGCAGCACTGCCTGGGGCTTGACCGGGTTGTGCCCAATCAAAGCCCAGCCACTTGACCGCGTCGATGATGCTGTGGACGTACTCGGTGTCTTCTTTTTCGGGGTTGGTGTCGTCAAAGCGCAGGTGGCACACGCCACCGTAATCGCGGGCCAAACCAAAGTTCAGGCAAATGCTTTTGGCGTGCCCCACATGCAAGTACCCGTTGGGTTCCGGCGGGAAACGGGTGCGAATCTTGGCGGGGTCTGGTGCACCTTGTGCGTGGTGCGTCGCGTCACCGGGGCTGCCGGCCCAGCGGCGACTGGCGTAGGTGCCTTGTGCCAAGTCGTTTTCAATGATTTGGCGCAAAAAATTGCTGGGTTTGTGGTCGTTGTCAGCCGGTGTAGTCATGGCGCTCATTTTAGAGGCGGGCTTGTGCGGTCTCAGGGTCAACCCGATCTTTAAAATACGCGGACTGATCTTTCTTTTGAATCGACCCCCCACTATGTTTAAAACCCTTCGCAACCGTGAGGCGGCGATGCCCTTCATCATGCTCGCCGTGCTCATCGACATGGCTGCCATTGGCGTGATCGTGCCTGTTTTGCCTGTGTTGGTGGCCAGCTTTTCTGCCAACCAAGCCGATCAGGCCTATTGGTATGGCGTGGTGGCGGTGGCCTTTGGCGCCGCCAACTTTTTGGGTTCTCCCTTGCTCGGCGCCTTGTCAGACCGTTATGGCCGTCGGCCCGTGTTGTTGCTGGGCTTCATGGGTTTGGGCATCAGTTTCTTTGGCATCGCGCTGACCGACACCTTGTGGGGCTTGATCGTGGTGCGCACCTTGGGTGGCGTGATGCAGGGCAATATCGCGATTGCCAATGCCTATGTGGCCGACATTTCGTCGCCCGAGCAACGTGCCAAACGCTTTGGTTTGCTTGGTGCCATGATGGGCGTGGGCTTCATCATCGGGCCGGTGGTGGGCGGATTGATGGGGGCCATCAACCTGCACCTGCCGTTTTACTTGGCAGGCAGTTTGACCTTGCTCAACCTGCTCTACGGCTACTTTGTGTTGCCTGAGTCCCTGCCCTTGGACAAGCGCAAAGCCTTTGCCTGGCGCGACGCCAACCCCATCAAGGCCTTGCGTGGTTTGGCTCAACTCAGGGGGGTAGGGCCCTTGGTGGGCGTGGTGGCCTTGAGTGGCCTCGCGCAGTTTGTGCTCTACACCGTGTGGGTGCTCTACAACGCTTTCAAGTTTGGTTGGGGGGCTGAGGAAAACGGTTACTCCCTCACCGCCGTGGGCGTGACGGCCGTGCTGGTGCAAGGGGTGTTGATGGGACCATTGCTCAAGCGCTTCAAGCCGCAGCGTTTGGCCATCATGGGGCTGGTGTCGTCGGCGCTGGGTTACTTTTTGTGGGGCGCTGCCACCGAGGGCTGGATGATGTACGCGGTGATTGGCATCAACCTGCTCGGCGGCACGGTGACAGCTTCGGTGCAGAGTTTGATCTCTTCGGCGGCCGACAGCAAAAACCAAGGTCAGACCATGGGGGCGGTGAGTTCACTCAATGGCTTGATGGCGGTGGTGGCCCCCATGCTGGGCGCCCCCTTGTTGGCGGCGGTGTCGCACTTTCCGCAAGGCGACTGGCGCATTGGCGCGCCGTTCTTCTTTTGTTCAGCGCTGCAAGTGGGCTCGTTGGTGTTGGCGGTGTTGTACCTGCGTCGGCACGCCCACGCGTCACATTAGCCAGGGTCGATCTGCGCCTGATTTTTCGCGCCCTGGCTCATCGGTGAGGCGTCGGCCGGTTATTTGATGAACGGGCTGCCAAAGCGCGCGTCTGTGTTGAGCGTGGTGTCGGTCAGTGTTTGCAAAAAGGCCACGAGATCGGCTTGTTCTTGTGCTGTCATCGCGATGCCACCCACGGGCAAGCGGTTGTCGCGGGCTGTGCCGGCTTGGATGCCCGTGGCGTAATGGTTGAGCACTTGATCGAGGGTGTTGAAACGCCCGTCGTGCATGAAACGGCCTGAGAGCGCGACGTTTTTGAGCGAGGGTGATTTGAAGATCACGGTTTCATTCAGATCGAGTCCGTTGCTTTTGGAATTGGGGTCTAGCGCGAAGGTCGGTGGTTGATGGCAACCCGCGCACCCTTTCCCGCCATTGTTCGGGCCGCGCATGAACAAGTCGCGGCCGTTGTCTTCAGAAGTGCTGAATCGATTGGCTGCAGGAATGTTGGCGCCTGAGAGCGAGCGTCCAAAGTTTTGCGGTGTGTTGACACTGCCGTTGGCCGCGTAGACCACCGCATACGCACGATCCCATTTGCTGTTGGCCGAGATCATGCTGCGCTCAAATTGCGCCAGTGCGTTTTGAATTCTTGCCTCTGTGATGGCGCTGTCGCCAAACACCCAGGTGAACAACTCGGGGTAATAGGGCAGGCCCTGCATTTTGGTCAGCAGTGCATTCATGCCGCCATGGCTGGCATCAAAGCCCATCTCGATGGCGTTTTGAATCGGGTCTGTCGCTTGCTCCTCGATGCTGGCCGCGCGCTTGTTCCAAAACATGCTGTTGCCTTGGTAGAAGGCCACATTGCCCAAGCGCATGGCATGGGCCGTGGTCAGTCCACCCGCAAACCCTGTGCTGAATTGGTTGGGGTCCACAAAGCCGTTGCTTTGCACATGGCAAGACGCACAGGCTTTGGTGTCGTTGAAACTCAAGCGCACATCATGGAACAACACGCGTCCCAGTGTGGCGCCTTTGTCGGTGGTGATGTTGCTGGGTGTTTGGTTGCTGCTTGCCAGCAGGCTGGCATCGTAGTGTGCGAGCAAACTGGGGGACGCGTAGTTTTGTGGGGCATCCAAGTTCAGTGTGGTGAAGGCCGCCACGCTGGGATAAGGACTGACAGCATTTGTGCTCCCGCCGCCGCCGCCTCCACCTCCACCGCATCCGCTCAACCCAAGCCCCAATGCTGCGCACAGGCTCAACCACCGAAAAGGGTTCGAATTCAATACCAACCTCAAGATTTGTCTCAATTGAGTTGCTCCAAAACTGCCCTGAGCACCACACGCCCAATCGCCGCCGCACCGATGGCCGCGCTCATGTGAATGGCGATGAGGGGTGTGAGTTGCATGTGTTCTCCAGAGTCAGGTGGACGCGCAAGAGATAATTCCATCACAAAAGGAGTTGTATGGACATTGTGTTGTTGCTCAAAGCTGCCGTGATGGGCGTGGTCGAAGGGTTGACCGAGTTCTTGCCGATTTCCAGCACGGGACATTTGATCTTGGCAGGGGCCTTGTTGGGCATGGACGATGACAAGGCCAAGGTGTTTGACATCGCCATCCAAACCGGCGCCATTTTTGCGGTGATCTGGGTCTATTGGCAAAAAATTGCCAGCACCGTGGTGGCCTTGCCCACGCAGGTGCAAGCGCGTCGCTTTGCGCTGAATGTGTTGATCGCTTTTGTGCCTGCCGTGGTCTTGGGCTTGTTGTTTGGCAAGTTCATCAAATCGCATTTGTTCACGCCCACCGTGGTGGCCAGCACGTTCATCGTGGGCGGCTTCATCATTTTGTGGGTGGAAGCTCGCATGGCACCTGCTGACCCAGCGGCTGAGTCGGCAGACAAGCTCACCCCACCCCCCGAGTTGGCCGAGCAGCCCACAGCCCGCATTGAAGCCGTCGAGGACATGCGACCGATGGACGCCTTGAAGGTGGGTTTGGTGCAATGCCTGGCCATGATCCCTGGCACCAGCCGCAGCGGCGCCACCATCATTGGCGGCATGTTGTTGGGGCTATCACGCAAAGCCGCTACTGATTTTTCGTTTTACCTGGCCATCCCCACCCTGATCGGTGCGGGTGCCTACAGCCTCTACAAAGAGCGTGCCTTGTTGAGCTTGGCCGATGCGCCCGTGTTTGCGGTGGGTTTGGTCTTCTCGTTCATCAGCGCTTGGGTGTGTGTGCGTTGGTTGCTGCGTTACATCGCCACCCACAGCTTTGCTCCCTTTGCGTGGTACCGCATTGGGTTTGGCTTTGTCGTCTTGGCCACCGCTTGGACGGGGGCCGTGACTTGGGCGGCGTGAAGACTCGCCCAGTTCAATCAGTCCGCTTTCATCAGCCGATCAAATTCAGCAACGCAGCCTCAATGGCGGCGGCTGCCGCCAACGGTTGCTCCATCGGGAACAGGTGCGTGCCGTCCACCATGGCGATGCGGCCTTGGGTGATGCGGCGGCTGAAATCCAAGCCCACTTGACGCAGCTCACGCGACTGCAAGCCGCCAATCAATGCAGCTTTGCAATGCAGTGGGTGGCGCCTGAAGCAAGCCTCTAAGTGATCGGGCAGGCCGTTGTAGATCGCGCTTTCAATGTCGCGGTCAAAACTCAGCACACGGCGCACCCCTTGTGGGCCCACGTCGTCATGGGTGCCGTGCGCCACGTAATCGTGCAGCACCTGTGGGTGCCATTTGGCAAATGCCCGTTTGTGTTGAAAGTGCGCCAAGGCTTCGTCGAGGTGGGCCCACTGGGTGCGGCGTTTGCGGCTCACTGACGCCGGCGACAGCGACTCGGCCATCGGCAGACGTTTGCCGATCTGCAGCAGCTTGGCGCGCCAGCCCCCCAGCATGGGCGAGTCCAGCAACACCACACCACGAACCAAGGTGGGGGATTGGGCGGCCACCATCATGCTCAAGATGCCACCCAGTGAGTGCCCCACCAAAAACACCGGCTCAGGTGTGGCCAGCGGCGCCACAAAGTCACGCAGCTCCTGCACCAGGTGGGGCCAGTTGTTGGTGACGGGGTAGCGCGGGTTGTGCCCCAACTTCTCGATCGCTTCGATGCGAAAGCCGCGTCGGCGCACATCGTCCAGCATCACCCCATAGGTGCTGGCAGGAAAGCTGTTGCCGTGCGAGAAGACGATCAGCGGTAGCGCCATGCCGCTCAGATCAGCTTGTCCTGCGGGGTGCCAATTTTCTTCAAGGCTTGCACCCGCAAGGCCGGTTGCAACAGGGGCGTTTGTGTATGGCCGCCGTTCCACATCGGGTCTTCGATGCCATCGAAGACCTCGCGCAAGCGTTGGCCCCAGCTGTTGTGCAGCATTTGGAAATAGGGGTTGTGCTCGTCGATGCAGACCACTTTGTCACTTCGAAAAGTGTCGGCCTCGTACACCACCATGTCGAGCGGCAAGCCCACCGACAAGTTGGATTTGAGGGTCGAGTCCATCGACACCAAGGCACACTTGGCCGCCTCGTTGAGCGGGGTGTCGGGGTTGAGCACACGGTCGAGCACGGGCTTGCCGTATTTGGATTCGCCGATTTGGAAATACGGTGTCTCGGCCGTGGCTTCGATGAAGTTGCCGGGCGAGTAGACCTGGAACAAACGCATGCCTTCGCCCGCAATTTGGCCGCCAAAAATCAGCGACACATTGAAATCCACGCCGGCAGCTTTGAGGGCTTCGGCATCGCGCTCGTGCACGCGGCGAATGGCCGAGCCCAGCACACGCACCGCGTCAAACATGCTCTTGGCATTCCAGATGGTGATGGGCTCGCCCTCGGGCGTGTCTTGGAGTTGCTCGACTTGCAAGATCTCGCGCACCGATTGCGAGATCGACAAATTACCCGCCGACAACAACACCATGAAGCGGTCGCCCGGCTTTTCGTAGACGATCATTTTTCGGAAGGTGCTGATTTGGTCCAGGCCCGCGTTGGTGCGCGAGTCGGACAAAAAGACCAAGCCAGCTTTGAGTTTGATGCCTACGCAATAAGTCATGACAGTTTCTTGAGTTGATACAGGGCATCCAGCGCATCGCGTGGACTCAGTTTGTCGGGGTCAATCTCGGCCAGTTTTGCATGCAGCAAGCTGGGGGCTGCGTGGTCGACTTCAGGCGGTGGGGCAAACAGGTCGACCTGCACACGCGAGGCATCGGCTCCCGCTTCGAGCGAGGCCAGCGCATGGCGGGCATGGTTGAGCACGGGGGTCGGCATGCCGGCCAAACGCGCCACCTGAATGCCGTAGCTCTTGCTGGCTGGGCCCGGCTGAATTTCGTGCAAAAACACAATGTGGTTGCCACTCTCTGCGGCACTCACGTGCACGTTCACGGCGGCGCGGTGGTTAGCCGGGAACTCGGTGAGTTCAAAGTAGTGGGTGGCAAACAGCGTGAAAGCTTGCGTCTTGTCGTGCAAATGCGCGGCAATGCCGCTGGCCAAGGCCAAGCCGTCGAAGGTCGAGGTGCCGCGGCCAATCTCATCCATCAGCACCAGGCTGTGGGGCGTGGCGGCATGCAAGATTTGCGCGGCTTCGGTCATCTCCAGCATGAAGGTGGACTGCGCGTTGGCCAAGTCATCGGCCGCACCGATGCGGGTGTGGATGGCGTCAATCGGCCCCAAGCGACAGGCGCTCGCCGGCACATGGCTGCCGATGCTGGCGAGCAACACGATCAGGGCCACTTGCCGCATGTAGGTCGACTTACCGCCCATGTTGGGGCCGGTGATGACTTGCATGCGCTGTGTGGGGCCGAGGCGTGTGTCGTTGGCCATGAAGGTTTTGGCGGCACCGCCCGAGGCCGTGCCATGGGTTTCGGCCAAGCGCGCTTCCACCACCGGGTGGCGGCCTTGGGTGATCTCGATGCACGGGGTTTTGACAAACTCAGGGGCACACCAATTCAGCGTGAGCGAGCGTTCGGCCAAGGCACTCAAGGCGTCCAGCGTGGCCACCGCCGTGGCCAAACGGGTGAGGGCTGGCACAAACACTTGCAGCGCGTCGAGCAATTGCTCGTACAAAAATTTCTCGCGTGCCAGCGCACGCTCTTGGGCGCTCAAGGCTTTGTCTTCAAAGGCTTTGAGTTCGGGCGTGATGAAGCGCTCGGCGTTTTTCAGGGTCTGGCGACGGCGGTAATCGTCGGGCACCTTGTCCACCTGGCCCTGTGTGACCTCGATGTAAAACCCATGCACCTTGTTGAATTGCACCCGCAGGTTGGCAATGCCGGTGCGCGCGCGCTCACGCGTCTCCAGCGCCAGCAAAAAGTCGTCGCAGTTGGTTTGAATGGCCCGCAACTCATCGAGTTCGGCGTCAAAGCCGTCGCCGATCACGCCGCCATCGCGCACCAGCGCGGCGGGGTCGGGCAAGAGTGCGCTGGCCATCAACTGCCCGCACTCTGGGGGCATGTTGAGCGCTTGCACCACCAGCTCAAGCAATGGGCTGGCGCTCAGCACAGGCGCCAACAGCGGCTGCATCTGCCAGGCTTTGTGCAGGGCCAGCCCCAAGGCCACCAGCTCACGGGGGCGCACCTGACGCAAGGCCACGCGCGCGCTGATGCGCTGCACATCGGCCGAGCCCTTGAGGGCTTCGCGCAAGGCCTTGTAGACCTCGCCGTGTTGGGTGTTTTGCAAGGCGGCAATGGCCCCCAAGCGGTGTTGGGCGTTGCTGCGGTCACGCTCGGGTTCAAGCAGCCAGCGCTTGAGCTCGCGGCTGCCCATGCCCGTCATGCAGGTGTCGAGCAGCGAGAACAGGGTGGGGCTGTCTTCACCGCGCAGGGTTTGGGTCAGCTCCAGGTTGCGGCGAGTGGTCAGGGGCAAATCGATCAGCGCGTCATCGCGTGCCACCACCACACCATGCACGTGGGTCAGGGCGCGGCCTTGCGTGTGCTCGGCATAGCCCAGCAGCGCGGCCACAGCCGCGTGGGCTTGGCTCACGTCTTGGGCGTTCCAGGCATTGAGCGAGGCGGCCTTCAAGTGCTCCAACAACTTGCGCGCACCCAAAGCCGCATCAAACTGCCAGGCCGGACGGATGTGGATGGGCAGGTTCACCTGCTGGCACAAGGCCTTGAGCTGTTGCTCAAACACAGGGCTGGCGTCGGCGCTGTAAATCACCTCGCTGGGCGCAATGCGGGCCAGCCAGTGGGGCAATTCGTCACTGTCGCATTCGGCCAGATGCACCAAGCCCTGCGTGATGCTCAGCCACGCCAAGCCACACCCGGTGCGTGCGCTTTGGTGCACCGCCAGCACAAAGGCTTCGCTTTTGTCGGACAACAAGGCACTGTCGGTCAGCGTGCCGGGGGTGACCACGCGCACCACCTTGCGCTCAACCGGACCTTTGCTGGTGGCCACATCGCCCACTTGTTCGCAAATGGCCACCGATTCGCCCAGCTTGAGCAGACGCGCCAAATAGGTTTCGACGGAATGGAATGGCACCCCCGCCATCACCACCTGCTGCCCACCCGATTGACCGCGCTGCGTGAGCGTGATGTCGAGCAAGCGGGTGGCCTTTTCGGCATCGGCAAAGAACAACTCGTAGAAGTCGCCCATGCGGTAGAACAACAGCGTGTCGGGGTACTCGGCCTTGAGGCCAAAGTACTGCTGCATCATGGGGGTGTGCGCAGACAAATCAGACATGGCAGCTCTCAAGCGTGAAGGTCTGGTTGGGGCGTTAGAGCGGTGCGTCGTCCTCGCTGTGCGAGGAAATGCGCAAGGTCTTGGCCGACTCGCTGACCGCGCGCTTGTCGTCGGCGCTGGCGAACTTGGAGTACTTGCTCAGCAAGGGCACCAGTTGGGCGTAAATGCGTGGGCTGGCGGCCAAGCACTCGCGTTGTTCCAAGAAGTTGGCGTCGCCCGTGAAGTTGCCCACCAAACCACCGGCTTCGGTGATCAGCAACGCGCCGGCCGCCATGTCCCAAGGTTGCAGGCCGAGTTCAAAGAAACCATCGCTGAAGCCTGCGGCCACATAGGCCAGGTCAAGTGCCGCAGCACCTGGGCGGCGCAGGCCGGCGGTGCGTTGCATCACCTCGCCCATCAGGCGCAGGTATTTGTCAAAGTCGTCCTCGGGGCGAAACGGAAAGCCGGTGGACAGCAAGCACTCGTCCAAGCGGGTGCGCTTGCTCACGCGGATGCGGCGGTCGTTCATGAACGCGCCGCGCCCCTTGGTGGCGGTGAACAAGTCGTTGCGGCTGGGGTCGTACACCACGGCGTGCTCGAGCTTGCCGCGCACTTGCAGGGCAATGCTCACGCAGTAGACAGGAAAGCCGTGGATGAAGTTGGTGGTGCCGTCCAGCGGGTCGATGATCCAGATGTGGTCTGCCTTTGGGTTGCCGTGCTCTGAGCCAGACTCTTCGGCCAAGATGCCGTGGTCGGGGTAGGCGGTCAGCAGGGTGTCGATGATGGCGCGTTCGCTGGCGTGGTCAACCTCGGTGACAAAGTCATTGACTTGCTTTTGCGAAATGCGCACCGCCTCCACATCGAGCGCGGCGCGGTTGATGATGCCGCCTGCGGCGCGTGCGGCCTTGATGGCCACGTTGATCATGGGGTGGAGTGTGGACGACATGGATTGTGTGAAGAGCTGACCCGGCAATGGGTCGAATGAACAGACCCGGCGATGCGGGCGGCGACAATGTGGCAGATTTTACGCCCCTTGCACTGCACACCCTCCATGCACACCCGCTTCATACTTTTAAACACCAGCCACGCCGGCAACGTCGGGGCCACCGCACGTGCCATGAAGGTCATGGGCTTTGCCGATTTGGTGTTGGTGGCCCCCCGTTGGGACAACGTGTTGCGCCGTGAAGAAACCATCCAGCGCGCCAGTGGTGCCTTGGATGTGCTGCACAACGCTCGCATCGTCGCCACGCTCGATGAGGCGCTCGACGGCATCAGCCACCTGTGTGCGACCGCCATGACGCCGCGAGACTTTGGCCCGCCCACCCTCGACCCGCGCAGCCACTTGGCGGCCCTGGCCGGGTCCCAGGCGCAGGCCCCGCAGCAAGGGGTGGCGTTTTTGTTTGGCTCGGAGCGCTTTGGCATGCGCAACGAAGACGTGTACCGCTGCCACACCTGTTTGCGCATCCCCACCGACCCCACGTTTGGCTCTCTCAACCTGGGGGCGGCGGTGCAGGTGCTGGCTTATGAGTGGCGCATGGCGCTCGGTGGGTTTGCGGTGCAAGAGGCTGCGCCCCAAAGCGAGCTGGCCGACGCCGCCCAAGTGACCGGCTTGTTGGACCACTGGCAACAAGCCTTGACCACGATTGGTTTTTTGGACCCCGAATCGCCCAAGAAGCTGATGCCGCGCTTGAACCAGTTGTTCAATCGGGCGCAGCTGACGCAAGAAGAAATCCACATCTTGCGTGGTGTTGCCAAAAGCATGGCGCAAGCCGCCAGCGACAAACGATAGACTCACCGCCTATGTTTTCACGCCTTCGCTCTGACGTTCAATGCATCCTCGACCGCGATCCGGCTGCGCGCAGCCGTTGGGAGGTGCTCACCTGCTACCCCGGTTTGCACGCCGTGGTGTTGCACCGCTTGGCCCATGCCTGCTGGGGTTGGGGCTTGCGTTGGTTGGGGCGTTTCATCTCCAACCTCTCACGGTGGTTCACAGGCATTGAAATTCACCCCGCCGCCAAGATTGGCGAGCGCGTGTTCTTTGACCACGCCATGGGCGTGGTGGTGGGCGAGACCGCCGAAATTGGCGATGGCTGCACGATTTACCAAGGCGTGACCTTGGGCGGCACCTCGCTCTACAAAGGCACCAAGCGACACCCCACGCTGGGCCGCGATGTGGTGATTGGCGCAGGTGCCAAAGTGTTGGGCGGCTTCACCGTGGGCGATGGCGCCAAGGTGGGCAGCAACGCCGTGGTCACCAAGCCGGTGCCTGCGGGGGCCACAGCCGTGGGCAACCCGGCACGCATCATCCAGGCCGATTCAGATGCCAAGCGCGAGGAAGCGGCGTCAAAGATGGGATTTTCAGCCTACGGGGTGACGCAAAACGACGACCCCTTGAGTCAGGCCATGCGTGGCCTGATTGACAGCGCGGCGGGTCAAGAGTACCAAATTGCCTTGCTCTGGCAAGCGATTGAAAAACTCTCGACCTCCCAAGCCTCACCCCAAGACTGTGTGCCCAGCGATGCCGCGCGCCAAGAGCACTTTGAGGCTGCGCGCATCAACCAGTTGCTGGACTGAGGTGCCTTAGGGGGCAAGTCGCGAGCCTGCCCGCAGCGCAGACGCCCAGCGGTCTCAAACCCGCTTCGACTTGATGGCCGTTTTAGGCCGCCAGCCTGTGCAAAACGCGTCGCGCGTTTCCATGTAGGGGCCGCCAATCAAGTCGATGCAATACGGCACAGCAGCAAAGATGCCGTCTACCAACTGCTTGCCCTCGGTGTCTTTCAAGCCGCCCAAGGTTTCCTGGATCGATTTGGGCTGACCGGGCAAATTGATGATCAGGCTTTGGCCACGAATCACCGCCACTTGACGCGACAAGATGGCGGTCGGCACAAACCGCAAGCTGATCTGGCGCATTTGCTCGCCAAAGCCAGGCATTTCTTTGTCGGCCACAGCCAAGGTGGCTTCGGGCGTCACATCGCGCAAAGCCGGGCCGGTGCCGCCGGTGGTCAGCACCAAAGAACAACCGGCATCGACCAACTCAATCAGTGTTTGGCTGATGGTGGCTTGCTCGTCGGGTATCAGCCGTGCGTGGTAGTCGATGGGGTTGAACAAGGCTTGGCCCAACCAGTCGCGCAAGGCGGGCAGGCCTTTGTCTTCGTAAGTGCCGCTGGAGGCGCGGTCGCTGATCGACACGATGCCCACCTTCAAGGTGTCGCAGCGTGCATCGGGGGTGGGCAGGCTGTGTTCGGTCATGGCTTGTACATCTCGCTGTCGTCTTCTTCGGGGGTGCGGGCCGCGTCTTCGGCATCGCTCAAGGTGGTTTTGACGAGTTGAAAAATGTCGCGGTAAGCGCGCCCTTGGCGTGGCAGCAGGCCTTTGGCCACATCGGCTTTGGAGGTGGTGTCGTCTTTGCGGGCCTGGCGCACCAGCGCACGCAATTGTTGGCTGTCGGTACTGGGGTGGGCCAGCATCCACTCTGAGGCGGCGTTGTCGTCTTGAATCAAACGGTCACGCCAGTGCTCGGCCAGGTGCAGCGCCAGCGTGTCGCGGGTGCTGCCCATGCGCTGCTCGTTGAGCGTGTCGCGCATCGCGGCCACCGCGTCTTCGCTGAGTTTGCGCATCAACTTGCCCACATACTGCATTTGGCGACGCTTGCCTTCAAAGTTGGTGATGCGCCGCGCTTCGGCCATGGCCTCGCGCAGTTGGTCGTTCAAGTGGCCTTGGTTTTGCAGCCGGTCCAACAAGTCGGTGCGCAAAGTCAGCAACTCCATACCCAGGTCTTGCCGCTCATCGCTTTCGCGTTTTTTGTCGGTGCGGCTGGCACTGTCGGTGCCTTTGAGCTCGCGTTTGAGTTCCAGGTCGAGTTCGCTGCCTTCGGCCACAAATTGGCCGCGAACGAAGTAACCTTTTTTGGGTTTGCGTGACATAAAAAGAGGGGGTCCAAAGCGGTCGGTTTGCCCCTCAACACAAAGGGAAACACAGTGACAAGTATCATAGCTGCCGATATGAGCAAAGCCACCCCCACACCCTCGCGCGCCTCTTTGGCCGCCGTCCACCCCACGCGCCAAGGCTTCAGCTACAGCCGCGACCAATTTGAAGAATTGGTCGATCTGGCACTGGGGCACGCCAAACAACTCGGGGCCACCGATGCGGGCGCCGAGGCCTCTGAGGGCAGTGGTTTGAGCGTGTCTGTGCGCAAAGGCGAGTTGGAAAACGTCGAGCGCAACCGCGACAAATCGCTCGGCGTCACCGTGTATGTGGGCCACCGCCGTGGCAATGCCAGCACCTCTGATTTCTCCAAGGCAGCGATTGAGCGGACCGTGCAAGCGGCCTACGACATTGCGCGCTTCACCGCCGAAGACCCCATGGCGGGCTTGCCCGATGAGCAAGACATTGCCAAACACCACCCTGAGTTGGACTTGTTCCACCCCTGGGCCATCACCAGCGAAGAAGCCGCCCAGCTGGCCCTGCGCTGCGAAGAGGCTGCCTTGCGCACCAGCAAGCGCATCACCAACAGCGAAGGCGCTGCGGTGTCGGCCCAACAAAGCCACTTTTTCAGTGCCCACACCCACGGTTTTCGCGGCGGCTATGCCAGCTCGCGCCACAGCCTGTCGGTCTCGCCCATCGCCGGCAAGGGCGACAACATGCAGCGCGACGCCTGGTACACCTCCATGCGCTCGGCCGATGAGCTGTCGTCCCCCGAAGCCGTGGGCCGCTACGCCGCTGAGCGTGCCCTGAGCCGCTTGAAGTCGCGCAAGATCGCCACCACCCAATGTGCCGTGTTGTTTGAGTCGCCGGTGGCGGCGGGTTTGCTGGGCGGATTTGTGCAGGCCGTCAGCGGCGGCGCGCTCTACCGCAAAAGCACCTTCTTGCTCGACGCGCTGGGCAAGCGCGTGTTCCCCAAACACATCGACATCTTGGAAGATCCCCATGTCTTGCGTGGCAAAGGCAGCTCCCCGTTTGACGACGAAGGGGTCACCACCCGGGCCCGTCGCGTGGTGGATGCGGGGCGCGTGCAGGGCTATTTCTTGAGCACTTATTCGGGCCGCAAACTGGGCATGCCCACCACCGGCAACGCGGGCGGTTCACACAACCTGGTCATGCGCTCGCGCCTCACGCAAGCGGGGGATGATCTCGACGCCATGCTCCAAAAACTGGGCACCGGCTTGTTTGTGACCGAGATGATGGGCCAAGGCGTGAACTACGTCACCGGCGACTACTCACGCGGTGCCAGTGGCTTTTGGGTCGAGAACGGGCAGATTGCTTTTCCCGTGCAAGAAATCACCATCGCCGGCAACCTCAAAGACATGTTCCAAGGCATCCAAGCCATTGGATCGGACGAATACACCCTGGGTGCCAAGACCCTGGGCTCGGTCTTGATCAACCGCATGAAAATCGCGGGCAGCTGACCCGCTGTCTGGCTCGTACCTCAGGCACAGAGATCGCGCCTTGCATGACCCCTGCCCAGCGGGTGGTTTTTGTAGATTTTGAAGATTTATCGACAAAAGTAATAAAATCTTCAGAAATAACATAACCATTTTTTGAAAGCTTGTGGGCTGCGCAGGCAAGCCCGTAGCACTCAACTTTCGTTCATTGCTGGAGTTTGCCTTCCATGGCGCAAGAATCGGTTGGCGCTCCAAAAGGTGCGGCAGGGCCTGCGGGTCGTCCAAGGACCACGACTGAGGCCGCGTCCACGTCCCAAGCATGGACTTTGCATACCGACGGCTGGTGGTCCGCTTCGAATACGGCACCACCGCCCACTGGGGCTGTTGCTGTCGGTCTGACCCCGGGCCAAGCAACCAAGGTCAGGGTGGAGGCTGGTGCAAGTTACCGGTTTGTCCCGCCGGTTGCAAAAGCCAACGACAAGGTTAAATCGAGAAATGCCAAGGTAACCCGTCGCCAAGAAGGTGACGATTTGGTCCTGATGACGCCTGAGTGCGACGAGTTGGTCTTACAAGATTTCTTTGTGCATGCGCAATCCGCATTGCCGGCCTTGCTGACCGTGACGCAGCCCGATGGCTCAGAGTCGGTGCAAGCCTCAACGGTCGACAGTGGCGAGTCTCAGTCCTGCGACAACGCAGCCGTGACTTTGATGGCCCCCGGTGAGGAAGCGGCTGGCCGCAGCAACTTTTGGCTGCTGGCCTTGCCCGCCCTGGGCTCGGGCGGCGGGGGTGGAGGAGGCAGTGGTGGTGGCACCACGCCGCCCGGCAATTCAGGGCCAGCCCCTGTGTTGGGCGTGGCCCCGCTGAACGCCCCTGTGTTGACCCGGCTGACCGACGATGTGGGGCCGATCACGGGGGTGGTGGCCAATGGCGGTGTGACCGACGACACCGTGCTCACGGTGCGTGTGAGCCTGCAGGGCACACATGCGCTGGCCAACGACCACGTGCAGCTCTGGCGCGATGGCGTGGCCCTCGGTCCCCGTGTGCTGTTGTCGGACGCAGACATTCTTGCGGGCTATGTGGATTTCCCCACACCGAATTTGACCCCCGGCAGCACCTATGTGCTCACCGCCAACATCATCGACCAAGCGGGCCGGCAAAGTCTGGCGTCCGACCCTTACTCGGTCACCATCGACACGGCTGGGCCAAGCGCCACCATCGTCATGAGCGATGTGGCGCTGAAAATTGGCGACACCAGCTTGGTCACCATCCGGTTCAGCGAAGCCGTGACAGGTTTTAACAATGCAGACCTCACGGTGTCCAATGGCACGCTGAGCACCGTGACCACCCAAGATGGCGGGACCACTTGGACCGCCACGTTCACACCTGACCCAGGCATTGAGCGTGCCGTCAACGCCATCACGCTGAGGGCCGATTACACCGACCGTGCAGGCAACGCCGGTGCTGCAGCGCAGAGTGCCAACTATGCGATTGACACCTTGGCGCCCAGCTTGACGATATCTGCCATGGCGGGCGGCGACAACGTCCTCAACGCGGCCGAATACGCTGCCTTGGATGAGCGCCATCCCTTCATCATTCAGGGGGTGGGTAGCCATTTGGATGTCGGTTCCGAGTTCCACATCCAGTTGTTCCAAAAAACCTACAGCGGCATCGTCACGGTGGCTGACACATGGCGCTTGGATGTGTCCAAGGACGACGTCGCGCAATGGATCAACGGCAGTCGCTACAACGTCCAGGCTTGGGCCGTCGACCCCGCGGGCAACGTGTCGGATCGGGTCAGCCAAAGTTTGCTGATTCAGACGCAAACGGCGGACATTCCCACGGTGGACCTTCTGTACACCAACAGCTTGACCCCTGTGCTCAGTGGCAATGCCGCCAAGCTGGATGTGGCCAATCTCGCGATCGCCTTGGACACCAACGACGTGTTGACCGTCCAAGTCAATGGGCTGACCTACACCTACACAGTCGGTGGGGCGCATTCGCCTGAGTTGAGTTACGACAGCGCCGCGCAACGTTGGCAATTGGCGCTGCCAGCCAATGCCATCGGTTGGCGGTGGGTTATGTGGTGGCCGTCGCGGATGCCACCAGCAACGAGTTGGTGATTGACCGCACGCCGCCCAATTTGTCGATCCAAGTGTTTGCCGGTGACGATGTGCTCAATGCGCAAGAGGTCACGCTCAACCAACCGGTCAAAGGGGTGACCGATCTGACCGAGGTTGGCCGCACGGTGTCGGTCACAGGCTTCAACGGCAAGACCTACCAAGCGACCGTGCAAGCCGACGGCAGTTGGCAAACCAGCATCTTGGCGAGCGACTTGGCAGGCATTGTTCCAGGCAACATCCACGCAAGTTTGAACGATGTGTTTGGCAACACGGCGCAGGCCGACCGGGCTTTTGGTGTGGACACCACAGCGCCTGGTGTGAGGTCGATCACTCTGAGCGATCAAGCGCTCATCATCGGCGAAACCAGTGCGGTGACCCTCACGTTCACAGAGGCCGTGCGGGGCTTGGACAACACCGACCTCACCGTGCCCAGTGGCAGCTTGAGCCATTTGGTCACGGGCGATGGGGGCATCACTTGGACGGGGACCTTCACCCCCTACAACCACATGGAAGCTGCCAGCAATGTGCTGACCCTGGCGCCAGGCAGCTACACCGATTTGGCAGGTAACCCCGGTTTGTTGGCGAGCAGTCCCAACTACGCCGTCGACACCAAGGCGCCTTATGTGGCGATTGAATTTGCGCAAACGGCTTTGCGCGCAGGGCAAACCAGTGTCGTCACCTTCAGCTTCAGCGAGGCCGTGACGAATTTTGACAACAGTGACATCACCCTCAAAAACGGCACCTTGACCACACTCAGCAGCAGCAACGGGGGGGTGACCTGGACCGCCACTTTCACCGCCACGGCCGACTTGGATTACGGTTTACAAGTCGCCGCCAGTTACAGCGACCTGGCAGGCAATGCGGGGTCTGTGGGCAGTTACTGGTCCATCGATCAAGAAGCACCGACTGCCACCATCAGCCTGTCGCAATGGCTGTTCAACAGTGGATCGAGTGCGCAAGTGGCGATTTCTTTCAGCGAAATCGTGCAAGGGTTTGACAACACCGATGTGACGGTGTCGCATGGTGTCTTGGGTACCTTGGTCAGTGCCGACGGCGGCCAGACGTGGATCGCCACCTTCACCCCAGAGGCCAACTTGGAGGCCGCCACCAACGTGGTGCGTCTCTTGTCCAGCTACACCGACCGATCGGGCAATGCCGGCACGCCAGCGCTCAGCCGCAACTATGACATCGACACCAAAGCCCCGGTTTTTGGCAGTGCCTCCACGGCCTCGGTGATGGACAACGGTCTGGGGGTGGCCAATACGGTGACGCTCTACACCGCAGCGGCCACCGATGGCCATGCAGTGACCTACAGCCTCAGCGGCACGGATGCCAGCCTCTTTGCCATCGATGCCACGAGCGGCGTTTTGACATTCAACACCCTGACCCGCTATTGGCCCCCGGGCGATGCTGGCGCCAACCATGTGTATGACCTGACTGTGTTGGCCACCGATTCGTTTGGCAACAGCAGCAGCCAAGCCTTGGCTTTGACTCTGCAGTCCAACGCGGTGTGGCTGGCCGATGTGTCGGCGGGCTTGGGCGGGTTTGTGATCAATGGTCAGAGCAGCCGCGACCAAAGCGGCTACTCGGTCAGCAGCGCGGGGGACGTCAACGGCGACGGCTTGGGGGACGTGATCGTTGGGGCTTGGCACCCAATGATTGGTACCGGTGCCGCGCCAGGCCACAGCTATGTGGTGTTTGGCAAGACGGGCACCCAGGCGGTCGACTTGGCCACGGTGGCTGCGGGTGGCAGTGGGGCCGGTGGCTTTGCCATCAACGGTGAGGTGGCGGCCGATTACTCGGGGGTATCGGTCAGCGCGGCGGGCGACATCAACGGCGATGGTTTGGCCGATTTGATTGTGGGCGCCCCTTGGGTCTCGCCCACGGGCGCCGCCAATGGCGGGCGCAGCTATGTGGTGTATGGCAAAGCCAGCACCACGGCCGTGGACCTGGCCACTTTTGTGGCGGGCACCGACGGCCTGGTGATCAACGCCGCAAACACGATCGACCACGTGGGTGTCTCGGTCAGCAGTGCGGGCGACGTCAACGGCGACGGCATTGCCGATCTGATCATTGGTGCTCCTCAGGCCGATCCGCTCACCGGCACCAACGCCGGGCGCAGCTATGTGGTGTTTGGCAAGGCGGGCCTGAGCACCATCGACTTGGCCAATGTCGGCACCACCATCGACGGCTTTGTCATCAGTGGTCAAGCCGCTGCCGACAACAGCGGCATTTCGGTCAGCTCGGCCGGTGACGTCAACGGCGACGGCTTGGCCGATTTGATCGTGGGCGCCTACAACTCAGACCCCGCAGCCGGCAGCAATGCCGGGCGCAGCTATGTGGTGTTTGGCAAATCCTCACTGACGGCGGTGGATCTGTCGGCCTTGGGCGCAGGCGGATTCACGATCAACGGACAGGCCGGTGGCGACAACAGCGGCTACGCGGTCAGCTCGGCCGGAGACGTCAACGGCGACGGCTTGGCCGACTTGGTGATCGGCGCCAACAAATCAGACCCGGCTGGCGGCACGGATGCCGGTCGCAGCTATGTGGTGTTTGGCCGCACGGGCACCACGGACATCAATCTGTCGGATGTGGCCTCGGGCACGGGCAGCTTGGGTTTTGTGATCCATGGCGAATCAGGGGCTGACCTCAGTGGGTTTTCGGTCAGCACCGCGGGCGATGTCAACGGCGATGGCTTGACCGATTTGATCATCGGCGCCAAAGATGCGGCGGCGCCGGCCGGTGTCTACAGCGGGCGCAGTTATGTGGTGTTTGGCAAAGCCAATGCCACGGCCGTCAATTTGGCCGATGTGCGGCTCGGTGTGGGCGGCTTTGTGATTTATGGCGAGAGTTCGTACGACGGCAGTGGTGTCTCAGTCAGTGCTGCGGGCGACATCAACGGCGACGGTTTGGCCGATTTGATCGTCGGCGCCTATGGCGCAGACCCGTCGGGCAACGGCAACGCCGGGCGCAGCTACGTGATTTTTGGGGGCACGCAAGGTGCCTTCCTCCAAACCACGGTCGATTGGGTCGGCACCAGCGGCGCTGACAGCCGAACCTCCAGCGGCAGCCAAACCTTGGTGGGTGGCGCGGGCAACGACACCCTCACGGGCGGTGGCGGGGCAGACGTGCTGTACGGCGGTGCAGGAGACGATGTGTTTGTTTTGGGGGCGGGCAACATCGCCAAACTCAGCGCCAACTTCAGCGCGGCAGACGGTCAACTCGCGCGCGTGGAGGGCGGCACGGGGATGGACACCTTGCGCTTGAGCGGGGGGGCCAATCTGGATCTCACCGCCATCAGCCAAGCTGCCGCATCCGATCCGCAAGGCAGCAGCCGCATCAGCAGCATCGAGTGCATCGACTTGGCCACCGACACGGCGGCCAACACCCTGACTTTGAGCGTGAGCGATGTGCAAGACCTGTCGGGCATGAACCTCATCCACAGTGGCAGCACCGGCTGGACGTCGGGCACCTACATCTTGGGCAACTCCGTGGCCATGCACCAGTTGGTGGTGCAAGCAGGGGCGGGCGATACGCTGAACTTTGCCAGCGCCTTTGCCTACCAAGGCAGTGTCAGCTTCAACGGCGTCAGTTACAGGGTGTGGCAAGACACGCTCCACCATGCACAGGTCTTCACCAACCTCAATGCCGCCCCTTCGGGCACCAGCGCCACCGTCACGATGCTGGAAGACGCCAGCCACACCTTTGCGGCTGCTGACTTTGGGTTCAGCGACGCCGACGGCAACAGCCTGAGTGCGGTGGTGATCACGGCTTTGCCAGCGGCCGGCACGCTCAAACTCAACGGCGTGAATGTCACGCTCAACCAAAGCATTGCACTGGCTGACTTGGGCGGTTTGGTGTTTGCACCGGCGGCCAATGCCAACGGCAATGGGTATGCGAGCCTGAGCTTCAAGCTGCAAGACAACGGCGGGACCGCCAACGGTGGCGTCGACACCAGCGCGGTGGCCAACACCTTGACCTTCCATGTCACGCCAGTCAACGACCTGCCCACCGGCAGCGTGGCGGTGGCGGGCACCCTGCTGGTGGGCGAGACCTTGACTGCATCCAACACCCTGGCCGATGTGGAGGGTCTGGGGGTGATGGGCTACCAATGGCAGTCGTCGGCCGATGGCGTGAGCTGGTCGAACATTGCCTTGGCCACCAACAGCACTTTCACCTTGACAGCCACCCAAGCAGGTCAGCGCATCCGTGCTGTCGCCAGTTATGTCGATGGTGCGGGTACCACCGAGACGGTGAACAGCTCGGCCAGCAATGCCGTGGCTTTGGCGGTTTTCTTGACGGACATTGCCGCAGGCGTCGGTGGTTTTGTCATCAGTGGTGCGCTAGCCGCTGACCAAAGCGGCTGGTCGGTGAGTGCTGCGGGGGACGTGAACGGTGACGGTTTGGCAGACCTGATCGTGGGTGCGAAGTTGGCCGACTCTAGTGGCACCACAGACAGCGCTGGAAAAAGTTATGTGGTGTTTGGCAAGAGCAGCACCACCGCGGTTGATTTGTCGGCTTTGGGCACGGGGGGCTTTGTCATCAACGGAGAGGCTGGAGGCGACGAAAGTGGTTACTCGGTCAGTTCAGCCGGAGACGTCAACGGGGACGGACTGGCGGATGTGATGGTTGGTGCCTACCTGGCCGATCCCGCTGGCGTGACCAACGCGGGCAAGAGTTATGTGGTGTTTGGCAAGAGCAACAACACGGCTGTCAACTTGTCGGACATCAGTGCAGGCACGGGCGGTGGGTTTGTGATCAATGGCGTTGCCATCAGTGACATCAGCGGCCGCTCGGTCAGCGCTGCCGGCGACGTCAACGGCGATGGTTTGGCCGATTTGATCGTCGGTGCCCAGCAATCCGATCCTGGGGCAAAAGCGGATGCAGGTACCAGCTATGTGGTGTTTGGCAAGGCCGGAGCTACCGCGGTCGACCTCGCGACGCTGGCTGCAGATGGCGCGGGCTTTGCGATCACCGGGCAAACTGCAGGTGAACTCAGTGGCTTCTCAGTCAAAGGCGCCGGAGACGTCAACGGCGATGGCTTGGCCGATTTGGTGATCGGGGCCCCGGGGGCATCCACATCGCCTGGAAAAACCTATGTGGTGTTTGGAAAAACCACGGTCACTGCGGTCGATCTGACCACCATCGCTGCAGGTGGCGCGGGCGCTGGCGGCTTTGTGATCAATGGCGCGGTCGCCAGTGATCAAAGTGGTTATTCGGTGAGTGCGGCCGGTGACGTCAACGGTGACGGCTTGGCCGATCTCGTGATCGGCGCCCCGGGCTCGGCCAGCAATCCGGGCCACAGCTATGTGGTGTTTGGCAAGGCAACGACCTCAAACATCAACCTGAGCGACATCGCAGCGCAAACAGGGGGAGGCTTTGTGATCAACGGCGCCGCGGCCAATGACCAAAGCGGTTGGTCTGTCAGCAGCGCGGGGGACATGAACGGCGATGGCTTGACCGACATGATCATTGGCGCAGCCCACGCTGCGCCTGGCGGTTTGAACACCGCTGGCGCGAGCTATGTGGTGTATGGCAAAACCTCCAGCACAGCCATTGACCTGTCCACCGTGGCGCAAGGCCAAGGTGGTTTTGTGATCAATGGCGAGGCAGGCGGGAACAATGCCGGTGTCAGCGTCAGCGCCGCTGGCGATGTGAACGGCGATGGCTTGGCCGACTTGATCGTGGGCGCCAACACCGCAGACCCTCCAGGCCTGAACAACGCTGGTCGCAGTTACGTGATTTTCGGCAGCAACAACGTGTCCACCAGTCAAACTGCTGTGGACTGGCTGGGCACCAACGGCAACGACAGCCACACCAGCACAGGCAGTCAAACCTTGGTGGGTGGCGCGGGCAATGACACCTTGACCTCCAGCGGGGCCGATGTGTTGTACGGCGGTGCGGGCAACGATGTGTTTGTGCTGGACGCCTCCACGGTGAGCGCATTGCAAAGTGTGTGGGGCGCGGGGGGCAACACCAGCCAACTCGCGCGCGTGGACGGCGGCTCTGGCGTTGACACCTTGCGCATGGCGGCAGGCAGCGGCAACATCGACTTGACGGCCATCAGCAATGGCGCAGCGAGCATGCCTGTGGGCACTTCTCGTTTGAACAGCATCGAGGTGATCGACCTCTCCACAGACACCTTGGCCAACACCGTGACCCTTCGCACGCAAGACGTGCTGGACTTGACGGGGGTGAACACTTTCACCGCCACCGGCAAACACCAGCTCGCGATCTTGGGGGGGAGCGAAGACTTCGCCAACATTGCCTTGACGGCTGACTGGACGATCAGCGGTGGCACGGTGACCTATGGCACCCACACGCTGACGGTCTACAACGCCAACAACGGCGTGGCCGCGCAATTGCTGATCGACCAGAACATCGTCAATGCGTTGAACCACGTACTGTGAGGCGGGTGAGTGAATTCAATAAAACTAATACTTTTGATTCATTCTTCAGATATACTCCAAAAACGCCAAAACCTTCGGAGTTGACGATGGACTACTTCAAAATTTACCCGCGTTCCATCTACTTTTACCTCGATGAGCCAGACACGCTGGTCGGCAAGTTGCACTACGAGCTTGAGCAATACGGCTGCTTCTACAAAAGCCGCAGCTGCCCCGTCAGTTTGCGCAAGCAGGCGTCGCAGATCGGTGCGTGGGCCATCGTCGCTGAGGAGTTTGAGGCCGGCAACAGCTCTTTCTCTGGGTTCATGGAGGCCCTGAACTACTACATGGCCGATGTGCTGGGCGTGGACCCGTTTCAAGAGCTAGAGCGCAACCAAAAAGTCAGCTTGGACGTGCACTTTCATGATGTGTTGTTCGACGTGGAGTCGCGGCGCATGGTGCAAGCGCCCAAACCTTTGGACAACGCGTCCGGGGTGGCCTGAGGTCTGCAATGGCAGATGTCAGCACACAAGCACTGGCCTTGATGAATGCGGAGATGGCGGCACGCATCTTCATGCACATTGCACAAGAAGCCCCAAGCCCTGCGCCAGCAACAGCCAAGTTGTTCCAGCTCTCTGACCTAGAGCAGCAAGCCTTGCGAGATATTTCTGACAGCACTGACCCCTGCGTCGACACCTGATCGCCCTGAGCTGAGGCAGCCCGGACAAGCTCCTAGGGTAACTACCGAATCTTGACGCTTCCATCTGACCGCCTCGTTCGGTATACTATTAGTACGTATACTGATTAAATTTCAAAAGGCGCAACATGAACAACACAACACACACCTTGCCGGTGCTGGTCGCAGGCGGAGGCATTGGCGGATTGGCGGCAGCCTTGGCGCTGACGCGCCAGGGCTTTCACGTGAAGGTGCTGGAGCAAGCGCCTGAGATTGGCGAGATTGGTGCCGGCATTCAGTTGGGCCCCAATGCGTTTCACGCATTCGACGCCTTGGGGGTGGGTGAAAAAGCCCGCAGCCGCGCGGTCTACACCGACTACATGGTCATGCATGACGCGATCGACGAATACCAGGTCGGCAAGATCCCCACCGGCGAGGCCTTTATCAAGCGTTTTGGCAACCCGTACGCGGTGATTCACCGCGTGGACGTGCACACCTCGCTGTACGAGGGTGCACAAGAAACCGGCAAGGTCGAGGTGGTGACCTCCACCCGTGTCGAGCGCATCGAGCAAGACGCGCACAGCGTGACGGTGACCGACCAACACGGCAACACCCACAAAGGCATTGCACTGATCGGCGCCGATGGTGTGAAGTCGGTCGTGCGGGCCCAGTTTGTGAACGACCCAGCGCGCATCACGGGCCATGTGGTGTACCGCGCCGTGGTGGACAAAAAAGACTTCCCCGTGGACTTGCAGTGGAACGCGGCCAGCATTTGGGTCGGTCCGAACTGCCACTTGGTGCATTACCCCCTGCGCGGTGGCGAGCAATACAACGTGGTGGTGACTTTCCACAGCCGCCAGCAAGAAGAGTGGGGCGTGACCGACGGCAGCAAAGAAGAAGTCCAAAGCTACTTCCAAGGCATATGTCCCAAAGCGCGTCAGCTGATTGACCTGCCCAAGAGCTGGCGCCGTTGGGCCACGGCCGACCGCGAGCCGATTGGCCAGTGGTCGTTTGGTCGTGTCACCTTGTTGGGTGACGCCGCCCACCCCACCACCCAATACATGGCGCAAGGCGCGTGCATGGCCATCGAAGACGCCGTGACCTTGGGCGAAGCCCTGCGAATGAGCCACAACGACTTTGCCCAAGCCTTTGATTTGTACCAACGTGCTCGGGTGGCACGCACCGCACGCATCGTGCTGTCGGGGCGCGAAATGGGCCGTCTCTACCACGCCAAGGGTGTGGAGCGTTTGGTGCGCAACGACCTGTGGCGCGGCCGCACGCCAGAGCGCTTCTATGATGCGGTGGAATGGCTCTACGGCTGGAACGTCGGCAACTGCCTGTCAGCGGCCACGAACTGATCAACGTCACTCAGATGGGAACTTGCATGAACGATCTCGGAAAACTCGAAGACCTGCCAGCCGATTACCGCGCTGAACTGACCAGCCACAACCTGGTGCCCCTGTGGCCCAGCCTGCGCGGCGTGTTGCCGCCAGACAAGCCGCGCCCCAACACCCGCGCCACCTTTTGGGCCTACGACACCATCAAGCCCTTGTTGCTCAAAGCCGGTGAGTTGACGCCCATCGAAAAAGCTGAACGCCGCGTGCTGGTGCTGGCCAACCCTGGTCATGGTTTGGAAAAAATGCAAGCCAGTGCCGCCATGTACTTAGGCATGCAACTGTTGTTGCCCGGTGAGTGGGCCCCTTCGCATCGCCACACCCCCAACGCTGTGCGCATGATTGTGGAAGGCGAGGGCGCCTACACCACGGTCGACGGCGAGAAGTGCCCCATGAGCCGAGGCGACTTGATATTGACCCCCACGGGCTTGTGGCACGAACACGGCCACGACGGCGACCAGCCCGTGGTGTGGTTGGACGTGCTCGATTTGCCGCTCGTGTACTACATGGAGGCGTCCTACCACGTCAATGGAGACCGTCAAACCATTGAACCAGGCCGTGGCGACCGCCAATACGCCCGTGGCGGCATGTTGCCCACGCCCGTGTTTGAGCGCTCGTCCAAGCGCTACCCCATGCTGCGTTACCCCTGGGCTGAAGCACGCGCAGCTTTGCTCACCATGGGCGACGACCTGCCGCACCAAGAGGCTGTGCAGCTGACCTATGTGAACCCTGAAACCGGTGAAGACGCCGAAAACATCCTGGGCTTTTACGCCCTGATGCTGCGTCCCGGTCAAACCCTGCGTTTGCCCGCCCGCTCACCCGCGTGCGTGTTCCATGTCATCGAAGGTGGGGCCGACATTGCCATTGAAGATCAAGCCTTCACGCTCACAGAAGCCGACACCTGCTGCGCACCCGGCTACACCGCGGTGACTTTGAAAAACCGTCAAACGGACAAGCCCACCTTTGTGTTCATGGCCGACGAGTCGCCGCTGCACCGCAAGCTGGGTGTGTACGAAAACCGCGGCTGAACCGCACCATCTTTTCCCTTTCCTGCGGGGCCACGGCGTGTGCCCCGCATTCATTTTTTAGAAAGCTCCCATGACCAACACCTACCTCTGGACCCCGCCTGCTGTTCAATCCTTGCCCGTGCGCGGCAAGACCGAGCGTTTGCCGATCAACCGTTTGTTTTTTGTGGGCCGCAACTACCACGCACATGCGGTAGAAATGGGCAAGCCCGTCGACAAATCGGTCGAGCGTCCGTTCTACTTCACCAAAGCACCCCAAACCTTGGTGCACTCGGGCGCCACCATCGCCTACCCACCTGAAACCCAAAACTACCACTTTGAAATGGAGTTGGTCTTGGTGGTGGGCAAGGCGGGCTTTCGGGTCAAAGCCGAAGACGCCCACACCGTGATTTACGGTTACGCCACAGGCTTGGACATGACCCGCCGCGATTTGCAACTGGTGGCCCGCGACAAAGGCCGTCCTTGGGACTTGGGCAAAGACGTGGAGCAGTCCTCGGTGTGCAGCGAAGTCGTGCCCATGCCTGAGGTCGTGATCGAGAGCGGCGAAATCGCCTTGACCGTCAACGGCCAGACCAAGCAGCATTCGGATGTGAACAAGCTGATTTGGAACATCCGCGAAATCATTGCCGATTTGTCTTTGTTCTACCACCTGCAACCCGGCGACCTGATTTACACCGGCACTCCCGAAGGCGTGGGCCCGGTGGTGGCAGGCGACCGCATCCAAGGCCATGTGGCCGGTGTGGGCGAGGTGGCCTTGAACATTGCAGCCGCAGAGTGAGGGCTCTATGAAGCTTTACAACTTTTTCCGCAGTGGCACCTCGCACCGCCTTCGCATCGCTTTGAACCTCAAGGGCTTGAGCCCTGAGTACATCGCCGTCGATTTGCGCACCGAAGAGCATTTGAAAGAAGCCTTCAAGTCGCTCAACCCACAGGGCCTGGTGCCTGCGCTGGTGCACGACGACAAGGTGCTGATTCAATCGCCCGCCATCATCGAATGGCTGGAAGAGCGCTACCCCACGCCCGCGTTGCTGCCCCAAGACGCCGACCAACGCGCCCATGTGCGTGCGCTGGCCGCCGTGGTGGGCTGCGACATTCACCCCCTCAACAACCGCCGTGTGTTGGAGTACGTGCGCCACCAGTTCAAAGCCGATGAAGCAGCCATCAACACCTGGTGCGCCACCTGGATTTGTGCGGGTTTTGACGCCCTAGAGGCCTTGCTCCAAGCCGACACCCAGCGCGGCCGTTTCTGCTTCGGTGACAGCCCCACTGTGGCAGATGTCTACCTCGTGCCTCAGGTCGAGAGTGCGCGTCGCTTCAAGGTGGACCTGTCGCAATGGCCGCTGATCTCTGCCGTTGAAGCCGCCTGCATGCAGTTGGACGCGTTCAAGCTGGCGTCGCCGATGCAGCAGCCCGATGCGGGATGAGGCGCAGCACCTGCTGAGCCTCTCAGAAGCGGGTAAGCTCCACCCGCTTCATTGATTTTCTTTTCATCCAAGGAACCCAATCCATGTCTTTGACTTCCCCCTCCCGTGTTGCCAAGGCGCTGTGCCTGTCGGCGTCGCTGATGCTCAGCAGCTTGGGCGTGTCGGCCCAAACCGCCGCCACATTCCCCAACAAACCTGTCACCGTGACCACGCCTTTTCCGGCTGGCAGTGGCCCCGATGCGGTGCTGCGCCAGGTGAGTGAGAAGCTGTCCAAGTTGTGGGGCCAGCCGGTGCTCATCGTCAACCGGCCCGGTGCCAGTGGTTTCATTGCCATCGATGCGGTGGTGCGTTTGCCAGCCGATGGCTACAACCTGCTGCAGCTCGACAGCGAACACATTGGCGCTGTGCCCTACCTCTACAAGTCCAAAGGTTTCGTGCCGTTCAACAGCTTTGACCCGGTGGCCGCATTTTTCAAAACGCCCTTCTTGGTCGCGGTGGCCACCGATTCCAAGTGGCAAAACATGAAAGACCTGATTGCTGCGGCCAAGGCAGAGCCCACCAAAGTGAACTACGGCTCATGGGGCATTGGCAGCCCGGGCCACCTCGGCGGCGAGGAGTTGGAGTTGCTCACCGGCACCGACATGACCCACGTGGCGTTTCGCGAGATGTCCCAACTCTTCACCTCGGTGGGGTCCAGCGATGTGCAGTGGTCGTTTGGCAGCATTCCTTCCAGCCAGGGCTTGTTCAAGGCGGGCAAGATCCGCTACATCGCAGTAGCCGCTCCCAAGCGCTTGCCCCAAATGCCTGAAGTGCCCACCATGGCCGAGTCCGGTGGCCCGGCTGGCTTTGAAGTCAACTCGTTTGTGACCTTGGTCTCGCCCAAAGGTTTGCCCAACGATGTGAAAGCCAAGATCAACGCCGACGTGATCAAGGTGTTGGCCGACCCGGAAGTCAAAACGCGGTTCAACACCTTTGCCTTTGAGCCATTGAACTGGTCGCCCGAGGAGATTCGCAAAAATGCAGACATCAAGAGCAAGACGTACGAGCAGTTGATCAAGCGCAAAAACATCACCCTCGATTGATCACCGCAGCGCCCTAGGCGTTCATGGCGCGGTCAATCAGACAAGCGACCCCAAGATAAATGGGGTCGCTTTTTTTACACCGACACCTTGAACGGCGTGAAGTTGGTGTCGGTGTCGTAGAAGTCTTCGTCTTCTTTGCGTTTTAAAAACGCCACGATGCGGTAGGTCATGGGCGTGGCCAGCACTTCCCAGCTGGTCTTCAAGAGGTACTGGGTGATGGCCACTTGAATCACCTGCTCGGTGGGCCAAATGGCGTAGAAGGCCAAGAAGTAAAACAACGAGGAGTCGATCAACTCACCCGCCATGGTCGAGCCAATGGTGCGCACCCACAGGTGCTTGCCCTCGGTCTGGATCTTGAGTTTGGCCAGCACAAAACTGTTGACCAAGCTGCCAGCCCAAAACGCCACGATCGAGCCCATGACAATGCGCCAGGTGTTGCCAAATACCACTTGCAGACCCGATTGCAATTGGCTGTTGTAGTCGCCGGGCGCAGCAGGCAGCGCGGTGACCACAAAGGCCATGAGTGCCGCAAACGCCAAGGCGCCAAAGCCGCACCACACCGCACGGCGGTCGTGGGCGTAGCCATAGACCTCGGTCAAGATGTCGCCAAAGAAGTACGAGATCGGAAAGAACAACACGCCAGCGCCAAACACCAAGGTGCCGACCAGCGGCAGCTCCACCTGGGCCACCTTGCCTGCGCCAATCAGGTTGGCGCACAGCAGCACGGTGACAAAAGCGGCGACGATCAGGTCGTAATAGCGATAGGTGCGTGGTGCGGTCATGTTTACACCTTCACGCTCTCTTGCACTTCTTTGACAAAAATCTCTTCTAGCTTGAGGTGGCGGGTGGTGATGCCTTGCTCCCAAGCGTATTGGCTGAAGGCTTCCAGCGTCGAGCGGTTGCCCTCGATGCCGTAGGGCCAGAAGTCGTCGCCCATGATGGCTTGCGACTGCGCCGCATAGTCGGCCACCCAGGGCAGGGGGTAGGACGAGGCGGTGATGTCGGCGGCGCGGTGCAGGCTGCGGGTTTTGGCTTCTTCAAAGCCTTTGAGCAAGTTGGTGGCGATCCAGCGGTTCTTCTCATACACCTCGCGTTGGATGGCCATGACATGCATGATCGGAAAGATTTGCGTCTTTTGCCAATACGCCATCTCGACTTCGCGG
>CANCUP010000018.1 GCA_947381325.1 Comamonadaceae bacterium | reverse complement strand
AGCTTGATGATGAGCTTGGTCCCCGTCTTCATGGTGCTCATCAGCTTGGGCGCCGTGTGGTGGTATGTGGTGATTTACTCGCAAGCCGAGAACAACGCGGCCGCACAAGCCAGCGTCAGCCAAGTGGCCGCCCCTGCCGCAGCCACCGCGCCCACCACCGAACGTGTGGCTGCCCCGGCTGGCGGCTTGGCCGAGCCACCCGGAGCCGAAGCGCCCCAGAGTTCTGGCGGCCTGTCCGAACCACCGGGCAGTGAGTCGGTGGCGCAAGCCTCTGGCGACAACGGCGTGCAAACCCCTCCGGGTGCTGAAGCCGATGCAGCGGCAGCCGTCGAGACCGATGCGCCCTTGCAAGCCTTGGGCGACGGCGACACCTCTGACGCGCCCAAGACCGAACCAGTGCCCGACAGCTTCTACACGGGGTTCTGGATTGCCACCGGCTTGCTGGTGCTGCTCTTGGGCTGGTACTACAAGGGCTTTGACGGCGAGCAGTTTGAGATCTTGAACATGCTGGTCAAGTCGGTCATGCCTTTGGGCGTCCTGACTTTGGTGGTCTTGGGCGTGATCTTGCTTGGCATCACCACCGCCACCGAGTCGGCGGCCGTGGGCGCAGCCGGCGCATTCTTGATGGCCTGGTCGTCGGGCTCGCTGAACTTTGAGCGCATCAAAGAAGCGGTGTTTTTGACCGCCAAGACCACCTCGATGGTGTGCTGGTTGTTCGTCGGCTCGGCCCTGTTCTCTGCTGTGTTCGCCATCTTGGGTGGCCAGCGCTTGGTGGAAGAGTGGGTCATGGCGATGAACCTGTCGCCCATCCAGTTCATGCTGCTGTCGCAAGCCATCATCTTTGTGCTGGGGTGGCCGCTGGAATGGACCGAGATCATTGTGATTTTTGTGCCCATCTTCTTGCCCCTGCTCAACCACTTCCAGATCGATCCCATGCTGTGGGGCGTACTGGTGTTTGTGAACTTGCAAGCCGCATTCTTGTCGCCACCCGTGGCCATGTCGGCCTTCTACCTCAAAGGGGTGTCACCGCCGCATGTCACGATCAACCAGATCTTCGCGGGCATGATGCCCTACATGTTGATCGTGATCTTGTGCATGGTGCTGATGTACATCTGGCCGGGCCTGACCTTGTGGTTGCCCAACTACCTGTACGGCGGGCGTTAAAGCCTGCCAGTGCGTTTGAAGCCGCGCCCCGTGCGCGGCTTTTTTTATCCAAAATTTGCTGCCTTATTGCACCAAGCCCGCTATGATTGACGTTTACGTAAACGTAAACTTGATCCCCACCGTATTTCGGAGTTCCCCATGACCGACCTGTCCGCAGAATTCAAGGCCTTGGCCAACTACAAACCCACGCACAAAGTGCGCTTTGTCACGGCGGCCAGTTTGTTTGACGGGCATGACGCCGCCATCAACATCATGCGCCGCATCTTGCAAGGCATGGGGGCTGAGGTGATTCACTTGGGGCACAACCGTTCGGTCGACGAGGTGGTGACGGCCGCGCTGCAAGAAGACGTGCAAGGCATTGCCATCAGCTCCTACCAAGGCGGCCATGTGGAGTACTTCAAGTACATGGTGGATTTGCTCAAAAGCCGTGGCGGCGCGCACATCCAGGTGTTTGGCGGCGGTGGCGGCGTGATCGTGCCACCCGAAATTCGCGAGCTGCAAGCCTATGGCGTGACGCGCATTTACAGCCCCGAAGACGGCCAAAAAATGGGCCTGCAAGGCATGATCGGCGAAATGATCATGCGCTGCGACCACGACCTGTCAGCGCACGCGCCCCAGTCGGTCCAAGCCATTCAAGGCCATGGCGAGATGGCTTGGCGTGCTTTGGCACAAATGATCACCGCGCTGGAAAACAGCAGCTTGGACGCCCAGCTGCTCGACGCCGTGCGCCAAGAGGCCGCCCAGCACAAGGTGCCCGTGCTGGGCATCACCGGCACCGGTGGCGCCGGCAAGTCCTCACTGACCGACGAGTTGGTGCGCCGCATTCGCCTGGACCAAGGCGACAGCCTGCGCATCGCGGTGATCTCGATCGACCCGTCGCGCCGCAAAAGCGGGGGCGCTTTGTTGGGCGACCGCATCCGCATGAACGCGATTTCGCCTTGGGCAACCACCCCAAGTTCGGGTCCTGACGACAACGGCCAACGTGTGTTCATGCGCAGCCTGGCCACGCGTGACTTTGGCAGCGAAATCAGTGCGGCCTTGCCCGATGTGTTGGCCGCCACGAAGTGCGCGGGCTTTGACTTGATCATTGTCGAAACCTCGGGCATTGGCCAAGGCGACGCCGCCATCGTGCCGCACGTGGACGTGCCCATGTATGTGATGACGCCCGAGTTTGGCGCCGCCAGCCAGCTGGAAAAAATTGACATGCTCGACTTTGCCGAGTTTGTGGCCATCAACAAGTTCGACCGCAAAGGCGCCAGCGACGCGCTGCGCGATGTGGCCAAGCAAGTGCAACGCAACCAAGAAGCCTGGAACACGCCCACCGAAGAGATGCCGGTGTTTGGCACCATGGCCGCGCGCTTCAACGACGACGGCGTGACCGCGCTGTACCAAGCCCTGAAGGTACGCCTCTCGGCCTTGGGCCTGAACTTCACGCCAGGTCGCTTGCCGGTGGTGAGCGTGCGCCACAGCACCAACCAAACGCCGGTGGTGCCCGCCGCGCGCACGCGCTATTTGGCCGAAATCACCGACACCGTGCGCGGCTACAAAAAACGCGCCCGTGCCCAAGCCAAACTGGCGCGCGAAATTCAGCAACTGCGCGAAGCCGCACGCATGCTGGCCGAGGGCAAGCCGGGCCGCGCCAAAGCGTCTGAAGCCGCCATCGACTTGGCGTTTTCGCGTGAAGAGAATTTTGGCGCTGCCGAGCGCAAACTGTTGGCGCAATGGCCCGACATGCAAGCCGCCTACGCGGGCGACGAATACGTGGTGAAAATTCGCGACAAAGAGATTCGCACCGCACTCACCACCAAGTCGTTGAGTGGCACCACCATCCGCAAGGTGGCCTTGCCGCAGTACGAAGACCACGGCGAAATTTTGAAATGGCTCATGCTCGACAACGTGCCGGGCAGCTACCCCTACACCGCCGGCACCTTTGCCTTCAAACGCGAGGGCGAGGACCCCACCCGCATGTTCGCCGGTGAAGGCGACCCCTTCCGCACCAACCGCCGCTTCAAGCTGCTGTCGGAGGGCATGCCCGCCAAGCGCTTGAGCACCGCGTTTGATTCGGTCACGCTGTATGGCAACGACCCCGATGTGCGTCCCGACATCTACGGCAAAGTGGGCAACTCCGGCGTGAGCGTGGCCACGCTCGACGACATGAAGGTCTTGTACGACGGCTTCGACTTGTGTTCGCCCACCACCAGCGTGTCGATGACCATCAACGGGCCTGCGCCCTCCATCTTGGCGATGTTCATGAACACCGCCATCGACCAGCACTTGGCGAAGTTCAAACTCGACAACAGCCGCGAGCCGACCGACACCGAGACCGCCAAGATCAAAGCGTGGGTGATGCAAAACGTGCGTGGCACGGTGCAAGCCGACATCTTGAAAGAAGACCAAGGCCAAAACACCTGCCTCTTTTCAACCGAGTTCAGCCTGAAGGTGATGGGTGACATTGCCGAGTACTTTGTGCACCACCAAGTGCGCAATTTCTACAGCGTGTCGATCAGCGGTTACCACATTGCCGAGGCGGGGGCCAACCCAATCTCTCAACTTGCGTTCACGCTCTCCAACGGCTTCACCTTTGTCGAGGCCTACTTGGCGCGTGGCATGCACGTGGACGACTTTGCACCCAACCTGAGCTTTTTCTTCAGCAACGGCATGGACCCCGAGTACACCGTGATGGGTCGGGTGGCACGCCGCATTTGGGCGGTGGCCATGAAAGAGAAATACGGCGCCAATGAGCGCTCGCAAAAACTGAAATACCACATCCAAACCTCAGGTCGCTCCTTGCATGCGCAAGAGATCCATTTCAACGACATCCGCACCACCTTGCAAGCGCTGATTGCGATTTACGACAACTGCAACAGCTTGCACACCAACGCGTTTGACGAAGCCATCACCACGCCCACCGAAGACTCGGTGCGTCGCGCCATGGCGATTCAGCTCATCATCAACCGCGAGTGGGGCTTGGCGAAAAACGAAAACCCCAACCAAGGTGCCTTCATCATCGAAGAGCTCACCGAGTTGGTGGAAGAGGCCGTGCTGGCCGAGTTTGAAAAAATCGCCGACCGCGGCGGCGTGTTGGGCGCCATGGAAACCGGCTATCAGCGCGGCAAGATTCAAGACGAGTCGATGACCTATGAAATGCTCAAGCACACGGGCGAGCTGCCCATCATTGGCGTCAACACCTTCCGCAACCCCAACGGCGAGCAGGTGATGGACAAGCTGGAATTGGCCCGCTCCACCGAGGACGAAAAGCAAAGCCAGTTGCAACGCTTGAACGACTTCCACACGCGCCATGAGGCGCAAGCCCAGGTGCAACTCAAACGCCTGCAACAGGCCGTGATTGACAACGCCAACGTGTTTGAAGTGATGATGGATGCGGTGCGCGTGTGCTCACTCGGTCAAATCACCAACGCCTTGTTTGAGGTGGGTGGACAGTACCGGCGCAATATGTAGTCGGTACTATCGGGGCATGAGCATTCGCCCCCCTTTCATCGCCCCCACCCGTCACACCGACGCCGACAGCGCACTGGCCCAAGTGCAAGCGCTGTACCAAACCAGCCTGGACCATTTGCGTTTGGCCATGAAGCAGTTCGTGGCGGGCCAAGATTTTGCGCAGCGGGTGCGTGCCTACTATCCGTTTGTGCGCCTTCACACCCAGCACGGTGCGCTGCAAAAAGGCAGCGACAGCGCGCAGCTGAGCTATGGCTTTGTGGCCGAACCCGGCCGCTACGAAACCACACTGACGCGGCCTGATTTGTTTGCCGACTATTACCGCGAACAGTTCCGCTTGCTGCTGCAAAACCACGGCGTGCCGCTGGAAGTGGGGGTGAGCCACCAGCCGATTCCGGTGCATTTCTCGTTTGCCGAGAACGACCACATCGAAGGCGAGATGACGCCTGAGCGGCGCCAGCACATGCGTGAGGTGTTTGACCTGCCCGACCTGACCACGATGGACGACGGGATTGCCAACGGCACGTTCGAGGCCGCTGCGGGCGAGCACCAACCCCTGGCCTTGTTCACCGCGGCACGCATGGACTATTCGCTGCAACGCCTGCGCCACTACAGCGGCACCAGCCCTGAGCACTTTCAAAACTACGTGTTGTTCACCAACTACCAGTTCTACATTGACGAGTTTGTGCGCCTTGGACACGCCGCCATGCAAGACCCGAACAGCGACTACGTGGCCTTTGTGGAACCCGGCAATGTGGTGACACGCCGCGCGGGCCTGTCTGCCGACGCGCACGATGCACTCGGCAAAGCGCCCCCGCGTCTGCCGCAAATGCCGGCCTACCACTTGGTGCGCCCAGGCCACGCGGGCATCACCATGGTCAACATTGGCGTGGGGCCGGCCAATGCCAAAAACATCACCGACCACATTGCCGTGCTGCGCCCGCATGCCTGGCTGATGCTGGGTCACTGCGCGGGCCTGCGCAACACGCAACAGCTGGGTGACTACGTGTTGGCTCACGGCTATGTGCGTGAAGACCATGTGCTGGACGAAGAGTTGCCGCTGTGGGTGCCGATTCCTGCGCTGGCTGAAATTCAAGTGGCACTGGAGCAGGCGGTGAAAGACGTGACGCAGTGCCACGGCGCCGAGCTCAAACGCATTTTGCGCACCGGCACGGTGGCCAGCACCGACAACCGCAACTGGGAGCTGCTGCCCAACAACACGCCCCAGCGGCGCTTCAGCCAAAGCCGCGCGGTGGCGCTGGACATGGAAAGTGCCACCATTGCCGCCAACGGCTTCAGGTTTCGGGTGCCCTACGGCACGCTGCTGTGCGTGAGCGACAAACCCTTGCACGGTGAAATCAAACTGCCGGGCATGGCCAACCACTTTTACCGCGAGCGGGTGGACCAGCACCTGCGCATTGGCATGCGCGCCATTGAACTGTTGCGCCAGCAAGGCCCAGCGCAGTTGCACAGCCGCAAGTTGCGCAGCTTTGCCGAAGTGGCGTTTCAGTAAACCGCGTCGCCCATCTTCTCGCCCAAGCGCACAGGGCGTGCGGCTTGCCAGTCGGGGTTGAGCGCCACGGTGTTCTTGGGCCAGAGCAAGACCACGGTGGAGCCCAGCAAGAAGCGCCCCATTTCGTCGCCTTGTTGCAGGCTCAGGGCTGGGTCGTCATAAGTCCATTCACGCACTTGGCCGGGGCGCGGTGGGTTGACCACCCCATGCCAAGGCGTGGCCATGCTGCCCACGATGGTGGCGCCCACCAGCACCAACACATACTGCTGCGGCTTGGCACCCAGGGCAGCCGGCATGTCAAACACGCATACCACACGTTCGTTGCGCGCGAACAAACCCGGCACTCCGCGTGCAGTGGCCGGGTTGACCGAGAACAAGTCGCCCGGCACATGGACCATGCGGCGCAAGCGCCCTGCACTGGGCATGTGGATGCGGTGGTAGTCCTTGGGGCTGAGGTAAATGGTGGCGAACTCGCCATCCGCGAACTGCGCAGCCAAGGCTGCGTCGCCACCCACCAGCGCCTGGGTGCTGTAGTGGTGCCCCTTGGCTTGAAAAATTTGGTCGCCCTCGATGTGCCCGAGCTGGCTGATGGCGCCATCCACCGGGCACACAAAGTCAGCCGCGGCCAAGGGTCGCGCCCCGGGTTTCAACGCGCGGGTGAAGAAGTCGTTGAAGCTGGCGTAGTGCGTGATGTCGGGCTGCGCCGCCTCGTCCATGTTGACCTGGTAACGCCGGACGAACCAACGGATCAAGGCATGGGTGAGGCGCCCGCCTTGGGCACGGGCCACAGCGCCAGCCATCACGGTCAACGCTTGTTTGGGCAGCAGGTACTGCAAGAGCACGGTGAGGGTTTCGGTCATCCCTTGGATTTTAGGTGGCAGCCACGGCACAATGTTTGGCATGAACCCTCTGTTTGAATGTCAGCATTTGATGAAACGCTACGGTGACCACACCGTGGTCAACGATGTGTCGTTTCGCATCGCACCCGGTGAATGCCTGGGCGTGATTGGCCCCAATGGCGCGGGCAAAACCACCACGCTGCGCATGTGCCTCGGCCTGGCCACGCCCGACAGTGGCACGGTGCAAGCGTTTGGTTTGGCAATGCCCAAGGATGACTTGGCGATCAAGGCCCGCCTGGGCGTGGTGAGCCAGTTTGACACCCTCGACCCGGACTTCACCTGTGCCGAGAACCTGAGGGTGTTTGGCCGTTACTTTGGTTTGAAAAAAGCTGACCTTCAGGCGCGCATTCCTGAGTTGCTGCACTTTGCCGCGCTCACTCACAAAGCCGACGCCAAGCCCGGCGAGTTGTCGGGCGGCATGAAGCGACGCCTGAGTTTGGCGCGCGCCCTGATCAACAACCCCGACTTGCTGCTGCTCGACGAGCCCACCACCGGCCTCGACCCGCAAGCGCGTCACCTGATGTGGGAGCGCTTGCAGCAACTGCTGCAACAAGGCAAGTCGATCTTGCTGACCACGCACTTCATGGACGAGGCCGAGCGCTTGTGCCACCGTTTGCTGGTGCTCGATCACGGCCAAAAAATTGCCGAAGGCACACCCCGCGATTTGATTGCCCAGCATCTGGAGCCCGACGTGGTGGAGGTGTATGGCAACGGTGCCGTGAACCTGGTGAACAGCCCACTCAAAGACTTGGCACAACGGGTGGAGACCAGCGGCGAGACGGTGTTTTTCTACACCCACCAAGCCGGCCCCTTGTTGCAAGCCTTGGCCACACACAGCGGTCTGCGCACGCTGCACCGACCGGCCAATTTGGAAGACTTGTTTTTGAAATTGACCGGGCGCCAGATCCGGCAAGAGGGCTGACACCATGCACACCTACTTTCGTTTTTGGCCGGTGTTTTTGCGCAATTTACTGGTGTGGCGCAAGCTCGCCATCCCCAGCCTGGTGGCCAACATTGCCGAGCCGCTGATGTGGCTGGTGGCCTTTGGTTACGGCATGGGGGCATTGGTGGGTGAAGTCAATTTGGACGGCCAACGCGTGCCCTACATTTTGTTTTTAGCCAGCGGCTCGATTTGCATGAGCGCCATGAACGCGGCCACCTTTGAAGCGCTGTACTCGGCCTTCTCGCGCATGCATGTGCAAAAAACCTGGGACGGGATCTTGAACGCCCCCATGCGCTTGGCCGATGTGCTGCTGGCCGAAATGCTCTGGGCCGCGTTCAAGGCCTTGTTCACCATCACCGCCATCTTGGGCGTGATGATGGGTCTGGGCATCACCCACAGCTGGAAGCTGCTGGCGGCTTGGCCCATCCTCTTGTGCGTGGGCATCACCTTCAGCTGCATTGCGCTGATCTTCAATGCGCTGGCCAAGGGCTATGACTTTTTCACCTACTACTTCACGCTATTTCTCACGCCCATGATGTTCTTGAGCGGCGTGTTTTTCCCGCGCGACCAATTGCCCGACCTGGTGCGTGAGGTGTCGGCCTGGCTGCCCCTGACCCAAGCCATTGCCTTGGTGCGCCCACTGTTCTTGGACCAGTGGCCCGCGCAACCCCTGCTGCATTTGGGCGTGTTGGCGCTCTACGCCGTGGTGGCTTGGCGCATTGCCCTGCACCTGACGCAAAAACGTTTCAAAGCGTGAGCGCGACACAGCAAACAGGTACAACACAGACACGACTCAAGCCCAAAAAACCGCAGGTGACAGGGCTTTGGGCTGCTGACGATTTCTGGTACCCCAGCATGAGGAAGCGGCCCCAAGCCCTTTCACCGAGGCAGCTGAGCCATCGCCAACGCCATACCCACAACTCAGCAAGCCCAGCGCGTCAGCCAATCGCAACCTTTGAGCCGCTAATATTCTTGCTATCACATCCAAATCACAAAGGGAAATTTCAATGAGCATCCAAACCGTAGGCATCATCGGCGCTGGCACCATGGGCAATGGCATTGCGCAGGCCTGCGCCGTCTCAGGCGTGAACGTGGTCATGGTCGATATTTCTGAGGCCTCGGTGGCCAAAGGCATCGCTACAGTGGCGGGCAGTTTGGACCGCCTGATCAAGAAAGAAAAAATCACCGAGGCCGACAAGGCGGCCGCCTTGTCACGCATCCAAGGCAGCACGAACTACGACGACCTGAAAGCTGCGCAGCTGGTGATCGAAGCCGCCACCGAGAACTTCGAGCTCAAGGTCAAGATCTTGAAGCAAGTCGATGGGCTGTTGGCGCCCGAGGTGATCGTGGCGTCGAACACCTCGTCGATCTCCATCACCCAACTCGCTGCCGTGACAGAGCGCGCAGACCGCTTCATTGGCATGCACTTTTTCAACCCCGTGCCGATGATGGCCTTGGTCGAAATCATCCGGGGTTTGCAAACCAGCGACGCCACCCACGATGCCGTGCACGACTTGGCGACCCGACTGGGCAAGAGCCCCATCACCGTGAAGAACGCCCCCGGCTTTGTGGTCAACCGCATCTTGGTGCCGATGATCAACGAAGCCTTGTTTGTGTTGGCCGAAGGCTTGGCCACGCCTGAAGACATTGACGCCGGCATGAAGCTCGGGTGCAACCAACCGATTGGTCCGCTGGCTTTGGCCGACATGATTGGCTTGGACGTGTGCCTGGCCGTGATGGAGGTCTACCTCCACGAGTTTGGCGACAGCAAATACCGCCCTTGCCCGCTGCTCAAAGAGATGGTGGCTGCCGGGCGCTTGGGTCGCAAGACCGGACGCGGCGTCTACATGTATTGAGCGTCTGAGGCTGTGCCGTGAAGTACGCCCTGCTGTCAGATATCCACGGCAATTTGCATGCGCTGGAGGCGTGCTTGGCGCATGCCAAGGCGCAAGGGGCAGAGCGCATGGCGGTGCTGGGCGACTTGGTGGGTTATGGGGCATTCCCCGCCGAGGTGGTGGCACGCTGCCAAGCGATTCAGGCCGAAGGGGGCATTGTGCTGCGCGGCAACCACGAAGAGCTGGTGCAAACTCACAGCGTCAACGACGCCAGCGCCAGCTTGTCACTGGGGGGGCAAACCGCACAGTGGACGCACAACCAACTCTCACCCGCACAACGCTTTTGGTTAGAAATTTTGCCGCTCACCGCCAAAGCCGACAGCATGCTGCTGGTTCATGCCAGTGCCGATGCCCCCGAGCGGTGGCGCTATGTGGAAGACGAACGCACCGCCCGTCTCAGCTTGGATGCCGCCACACAAGACCCCGCTGTGCGTTATGTGTTTGGGGGTCATGTGCACCACCAATCCTTGTTCTATCGGGGCACGGGGCGGCAACTGATGCGCTTTGAGCCCTCACCGGGTGTGGCGATTCCGACGCCGAAGCACCGCCACTGGCTGGCCACCGTGGGCTCGGTGGGACAACCCAGAGATGGCTCGCCACGCGCCATGTACGCGCTGTTTGACAGCACCGCGGCCAAGCTGACGTTTCACCGCGTGGCCTACGACCACATGGCCGCGGCACGCAGCGTGCGCGAGGCTGGCTTGCCAGAGTTTTTTGCGGCTCGCTTGGAATCGGGCCGATGACGCGTCTGCAAGCTGGCACCGAGCTGGACGGGTTTTGTGTGGGTGCGTGTCTGCACGCTGGGGGCATGGCGCACATCTATGACGTGCGCTACGCCGACCAGCGTCCGGCCCCTTTCCCCATGGTGATGAAAGTGCCCCGCATGACAGCAGGTGACGGCGCCGAGAACATCGTGGGCTTTGAAGTGGAGCATCAAATCTTGCAGGTGCTGCAGGGCCGTCATGTGCCACGCTTTGTGGCTGCGGGTGACTTGACCCACCTGCCCTATTTGGTGATGGAGCATGTGCCGGGCGATACGCTGCAGCATGTGCTGGACACCTACACCGAGCAAGGCACACGGCCCGATGCACACCACATTGCGCAGCTGGGCGCGGCGGTGGCCCGTGCAGCGCACAGCCTGCACCAACAAAACACCTGCCACCTCGACCTCAAACCCGCCAATGTGCTGATGCACCCCGACGGCCACGCGGTGTTGCTCGACTTTGGTTTGTCGTGCCACGCACACTACCCCGACTTGTTGGCCGAAGAGATGCGCAAGGCGGTGGGCTCGCCCGCCTGGATCGCGCCCGAGCAAGTGGTGGGCGTGCGCGGCGACCCGCGCAGTGACATCTTTGCCATTGGCGTGATGTTGTATGAGCTGGCCACAGGCGAACTGCCGTTTGGCAACCCGGCCACAGACGGCGGCATGCGCCAGCGTTTGTGGATGGACCCGACACCGCCTCGGCGTTTGCGCCCTGACATCCCCGCCTGGTTGCAAGAGGTGGTGTTGCGGTGCTTAGCGCCTGTAGCCGCACAACGCTACCCCTCGGCCGCGCATGTGGCATTCGATTTGGAGCACCCCGACCAAGTACAGGTCACGGCACGGGGCGAACAAGTCATGGGCACGTCTTGGTTCACCCACGTCAAGCGGTGGGTGCGGGCAGCAGGCATGCACTACGCGCCAAGCCCACTGCCCTCGCAACAGATTGAAGAAGTGCCCATCCTGATGGTCGCCGTGCCACACCACGAGGCCAGCGACGCCACGCTGTACGCTTTGCGGCAAGCGGTGGCACGTTCGTTGGGGCTGCGCCCGGGCGCACGGCTGGCGGTGGTGACGGTGATTTCACCCAACCAAACCAGCAGCACCGAGAGTGCCAGCAGCGAAACATCGGTACACCGCCAGTACCTGAGCATGTTGCGCCAGTGGGCCCAACCGTTGAACTTGGAAGGTCACACCACCGCTTACCACGTGCTCGAAGCCAGCGATGTGGCCAAGGCCTTGGTGCGCTATGCCCAAGGCAACCAAGTCAGCATGATCGTCATGGGTGCAGCCACCCACGGACTGCAGATGCAACGCTTTGTCACGACGGTGCCCATCCAGGTGGCCATGGAAGCGCCGTGCACCGTGATTTTGGTCAAGCCAACTGTGCCGTTTTCAGCTTTAGCGGCTGTGCCAGAGCAGCCAACGTAGCGCACAGGCCCCTCGCGAGGGGCTGTGCTCGCAGGCCCAAACGCGCACTCAGTCCACTTTCGCGCCGGAAGCCTTGACCACTTGGGCCCATTTTTTGTGCTCGGACTCGATGAACTTGGCGAACTCCGCCGAGCTGTTGCCGCCTGGGATGGCGCCTTGCGCCAGCAATTTTTCTTTGATGGCGGGTGTACCCAAGGCTTTAGCGACTTCTTGTTGAATGCGATGCACCACCTCAGGCGGTGTGCCTGCGGGGGCCAACAAACCAAACCACGAGCTGGCGTCAAAGCCCTTCATGGCAGGGCCTCCGGCTTGTTCGATGGTGGGCACATCGGGCAATGCGGCAGAACGTTGGGCACTGGTCACCGCCAAGGCTTTGAGCTTGCCCGCTTTGATGAGCGCCATGGACGAGGGCAAGTTGTCAAACATCACATCGGTCGAACCGCCCACCAAGTCCAACAGCGCCGGGCCAGAGCCTTTGTATGGGAAGTGGACCATGAAGGTGCCGCTCATGCTTTTGAACAATTCGCCCGAGAGGTGAATCGAGGTGCCGTTTCCGCTGGACGCCATGTTGAGCTGGGCCGGATGGGCTTTGGCGTAGGCGATGAATTCAGCCACGGTGTTGATGTTGCGTTCTTTGGCACGCTCGGTGTTGACCACCATGACATTGGGCACGCCAGCCACCAAGGTGATGGGTGAAAAGTCTTTGATGGGGTCATAGGGCAGCTTGTCGTACAGCGCCCGGTTGATGCCATGCGTGCCCACGGTGCCCATCAGCAAGGTGTAGCCATCGGCTGGGGACCTGGCCACGATTTCCGCACCCAGGTTGCCCCCGGCACCGCCTTTGTTGTCAACGATGAAACTTTGGCCAAATGCTTTGCCAAGTTCTGGCGCAATGGCGCGTGCCAAGATGTCGGTGGTGCCCCCAGGCGTGAACGGCACCACAATGCGCACCGGCTTGGTGGGCCAACTCTGCGCCCATGCTCCGAGCGCGCTCAGGGCCCAGGCGGCGAACAAGCCACGTGTCAAAAGTGTTGGGATGCGCATTCATATCTCCTAGAAAACGGTCATGCCTGAAGTGGCCTGTCACAAAGCGGCGATGAAAAAAGCCACCCGTTGGTGGCTGATTCGGGTCCGTATGGTAATCATTAATCGGCGTAAATACCCGCCGCTTTGATGATCGGACCCCATTTGGCAATTTCAGCCGCCACAAACTTTTTGTGCTCCGCCGGCGCCGTGCGTTTGTCGGTCACCACCACCGCACCCAAGGCCTCTTCTTTCTTGAGGAACTCAGGGTCTTTGAGGGCCACTTTCAAGGCATTGTTGATTTTGCTCAGCACGTCAGCTGGGGTGCCTTTGGGCGCGTACATGCCGTGCCAAATGGTGACTTCAAAGTCTTTCAAACCCGCCTCTTGCAAGGTGGGCAGGTCTTTCAAGGCTGGTGTGGTCAAGCGCTTGGCGGTGGTCACCCCAAAGGCTTTGACTTTTTTGCCTTCAATCTGGCTGGTGGTGTTGGTGGTTTGGTCACACAACAAATCGATCTGTCCACCCATCAAGTCGGTCATGGCGGGGGCTGTGCCTTTGTAAGGCACGGTGGTCATGTCGACCTTGAGCGCGCTTTGAAACAGCAAGCCACACAGGTGCGACGCGGCGCCCAAGCCCGCATTGCCCAGGTTGACGGCGCCTTTTTGTTGCGTGATCCAAGCCGTCAACTCTTTGAAGTTGTTGGCGGGGATATTGGGCCGTGCAATCAATGTCATGGGCACTTCGTTGACCATGCCCAAATACTCGAAGTCTTCAAGGGTGTCGTAGGGCAGCTTGCGGTAGAGCGCGGGAGAGGTGGCCATGCCGATGTGGTGCAAGAACAAGGTGTGGCCATCAGGCACAGCCTTGGCCACTTTGTTGGCACCGATGGTGCCGCCAGCACCCACCGCATTGTCAATCACCACAACCACGCCGCCCAAGGGCTTGCGCAGGGCCTCGGCCAAATCACGCGCCACCCGATCGGTGGGGCCGCCGGCCGCAAAAGGCACGACGATGGTGATGGGTTTGTCTTTGATGGGGAAGTCAGCCGCTTGGGCGCCGCCGGTCAGTGCTGCGATAGCCAGCAGACTGAGTGAGAACAGTTTTTTCATGAGGCCTCCTAAATAAGACTGATCTTAAGTTCTATGCCCTCCAAGTCCGCAACGGGAACCACGTATTCAGACTATGGCTAACCCTGAGGTGCGCCGCGTCACTGGTAGGTGCGGGCGTCCTCGATGACCTTGCCATCGTTGGGCAAGCTGCCCACGGCCACAAAGGCCACCTCCGCACGCAGCTTGGTGATGTCGCGCACCGCTTCGCCAATTTTTTGTGCTAAGGCATCGTTGGCAGGCGCTTCGACTTTCAAGCCCATTTGGTCGTTGGCCATCTCGCCGGTCACGACCAAACGCGCACGGGCGATTTCGGGAAAACGTTTCACCACCTCGGCCACTTGCCCCGGATGCACAAACATGCCTCGCACCTTGGTGGTTTGGTCGGCACGGCCCATCCAGCCCTTGATGCGGGTGTTGGTGCGGCCTGTGGGACAGGGGCCTGGCAACACGGCCGACAAGTCGCCAGTGCCAAAGCGAATCAAGGGGTAGTCGGGGTTCAAGCTGGTGACCACCAGCTCACCCACTTCACCTTCAGGCACCGGGTCGCCCGTGCCGGGACGCACGATCTCCACCACCACGCCTTCGTCGAGCACCAAGCCTTCGCGGGCAGACGTCTCGTAGGCGATCAGCCCTAGGTCCGCCGTGGCGTAGCACTGATACCCCGCGATGCCGCGCTCGGCCAGCCAGTCACGCAGGCTGGGTGGGAAGGCCTCACCCGACACCAAGGCTTTGCGCACACTGGGCAAGGCCACGCCCATTTCGGCCGCTTTTTCAACAATGATTTTCAAAAAACTCGGCGTGCCGATGTAGCCCGCAGGTTGGAGCTCGGCCATGGCTTGCACTTGCTGTTCGGTTTGACCGGTGCCCCCGGCAAACACGGTGCAACCGATGGCATGAGCCCCGGTCTCCATCATCGAGCCAGCCGGCGTGAAGTGGTAGCTGAAGCAGTTGTGAATCAGCTCGCCTTCGCGAAAGCCTGCGGCATAAATGGCCCGGGCCATGCGCCAGTAATCGGCGCGCGCACCTTCGGGTTCATAAATGGTGCCGGGACTGGCAAACACACGGGGCATGGCTTTGCCAAACCCAATGGCGGCAAAGCCACCGAAGACGTTGATGGCACGCTGTGCTTGTTGTTGCGCCAGCAGTTCGTACTTGCGGATCACAGGCAGCTGGGCCAGTGCAGCGCGCGTGTTGATTTGCCGGGCGTCAATGCCTGCCAATGAAGCTGCAAACGCAGAAGCGTTTTTTTGCGCATGGGCCACTTGCGCGGGCAAAGCGGCCATCAAAGCGGCCTCGCGCACTGCGGGGCTGCGGGTTTCAAGCACGTCGTGGTGGGGGTGTTCAGGCATAAGGTTCATTCAGTAAGAGACAACACCACAGGACTCAAGCCAACCAACGCTTGCGGCGCTTGTAGCTTTTGGCATCTTTGAAGCTCTTGCGCTCGCCGCCGCCCACGCCCAAGTAGAACTCTTTCACGTCTTCGTTGTTGGCCAAGTCAGCGGCAGCGCCATCCATCACGACGCGACCGGACTCCATGATGTAGCCGTAGTCGGCGTACTTCAACGCCATGTTGGTGTTTTGTTCGGCCAGCAAGAAAGTGACTTTCTCTTTGTCGTTCAAGTCTTTGACGATGTTGAACACCTCTTCCACGATTTGCGGCGCCAAGCCCATGGAGGGTTCATCGAGCAAGACCATGTTGGGGTTGGACATCAAGGCGCGGCCAATGGCGCACATTTGCTGCTCGCCGCCTGAGGTGTACGCGGCTTGCGAGGTGCGGCGGGTTTTGAGGCGCGGGAAATAGTTGTAGACCTTCTCTAAGTTTGCCGCCACCTCGCCTTTGTCAGAGCGGGTGTAGCTGCCCGTCAGCAAGTTCTCTTCGATGGTCAGGTGGGCAAAGCAATGACGCCCTTCCATCACCTGCACCACACCGCGCTTGACGAGGTCAGCAGGTGTGAGGTTTTCAATGCGTTCGCCACGAAACTCAATGCTGCCTTTGGTGACCGCCCCCCGCTCGCCTTGCAGCAAATTGGAGATGGCACGCAAAGTGGTGGTTTTGCCTGCGCCGTTGCCACCCAAGATGGCCACGATGCCACGCTCTGGCACTTGCAGCGAGACACCTTTGAGCACCAAGATCACGTGGTTGTAGATGACCTCGATGCCGTTGACGTTGAGAACAATGTTGTGGGCGCTCATGACTGACCTTGCTAAAAAACGTTGCGGGTTGGACCAAACCTCAAAACCAAGGCTGTGTTTGACCTTGAGGTTTGGCGGCTCGTGCGACCGAGCCACACAAGGGTCAGCCCCGTGAACGAGGGCTGACCTGATGCACCATCAAGACTGGCAGTCTGCCGGTGCGCGACGTGCGATCTTTTTCTCAGCCGCGTATTTGTCGGCGGCGGCCTTGACCATGGGTTTGATGATTTGCTCATCGGCTTGGTACCAGTCCGACGACCAGTTGAAGCGCGTGCCGTCCCAGGTGTGCACACGGGTCCAGGCTGCGCCCATGTGATCTTGGCAGCTGGTCGACAGGGGGCGCAAGACGCCCTTGAAGCCCAGGGAGTCGAGCTTGGCCTGCGTGAGGTTCAAGTTTTCATAGCCCCAGCGTGCTTGCTCGCTGGTCATGACCTTGCCCTTGCCAAAGCGCTCTTGCGCTGCACGCACACCTTCGATGCCGTACATCGCCGCTTGCACACCGCGCATGTACAGCACATCACCCACTTCTTCTTTGGGGCCTGTGCCTTGGCCTTTGGCATGGATCTTGGTCAAAATCTCCTTCACCACGTCGGCGTTTTTCTCGGCCCCGTGTTGCATCATGACCGCGTTGTAGCCCTTGGCACCTTGGCCCACGTCTTTGACGTCTGGCTCAGCACCGGCCCACCACACGCCATACATTTTTTCGCGCGGGTAGCCGGTGGCTTGGGCTTCTTTCAACGCGGTGGAGTTCATCACGCCCCAGCCCCAGTTGATGACGTAGTCGGGGCGGTTTTGTCGGATTTGCAACCAGGTGGATTTTTGTTCCACGCCGGGGTGTGTCACAGGCAGCAAGCTCAACTGAAAGCCGTGCAAAGCAGCGCGCTCTTGCAGCATGGGAATGGCTTCTTTGCCAAAGGGGCTGTCGTGGTACATCAACGCAATCTTTTTGCCTTTGAGCTTGTCCAAGCCTCCTTCTTTTTTGCCGATGTCTTGGATGATGGTGTCAGCGGCCACCCAATAGGTACCTGCCAAGGGGAAGTTCCACTTGAACACGCCACCGTCTTGCGACTCGCTGCGGCCCAAGCCTGGGGTCAGCACCGGGATCTTGTCGATCGGCGCCTTTTCTGTCAGCGCAAATGTGATGCCGGTGGACAAGGGCTGGAACACCGTGGCGCCCCCGTTCTTGCCTTTGAGGCGCTCGTAGCACTCCACGCCGCGGTCGGTGGCATAGGCGGTTTCGCACTCTTCGTAGAGGACCTTCACACCGTTGATGCCGCCACGTGCATTGGTGAGCTTGAGGTAGTCGGCGAAGCCGTTGGCAAACGGCACGCCATTGGGCGCGTAAGCGCCGGTGCGGTAGACCAACGAAGGGAAGAATTGCTCTTTGGCTTGCGCCGCCGCTTGCGTGCTGACCAAACTGCCCGAGATGGCAGCAGCCACCAAGGTCACAGCCGTTGTGATTTGACGAAGTTTCATGGTTTGTCTCCTGTTAAAAGTTTTCAAGGTCAAGGGAATCAATGCGGGAAAGGCCAAAGGCGAAGTTTTTGTTTGCCAATCGACCACAGCTTGGCCAAGCCGTGGGGCTCCACGATCAGGAACCACACAATCAATGCGCCAAAAATCATGGACTCCACATGGGCCACCGCGGCGGTGGAAATGGTGATGCCGAGCACGTGGCCCATCGCAGGCAACACTTGGCTCAAGAAAATGGGCAAGACCACAATGAAGGCCGCGCCAAAGAAGCTGCCCATGATGGAGCCCATGCCGCCAATGATGACCATGAACAACAGCTGAAAGCTGCGGTCAATCGAAAAGGCTGCGGGCTCCCACGAGCCCAAATGCACAAAGCCCCACAGCGCGCCCGCCACGCCCACGATGAAAGAGCTGACGGCAAATGCGCTGAGCTTGGCGTAGACCGGGCGAATGCCAATCACCGCCGCGGCCACGTCCATGTCGCGAATGGCCATCCATTCACGGCCAATGGCTGAGCGCACCAAGTTCTTGGCCAGCAAGCCAAACACCACCAAGAAGCACAGGCAAAACAGGTACTTCTCAACTGGGGACGCAATGGACAGCCCCATCACTTGCAGGTTGGACACTGAGACCGAGCCCGATGCGTTGTAGTTGGTGAACCAACCCAATCGCAAAAAAGACCAATCGCAAAAAAACTGGGCAGCCAAGGTGGCCACCGCCAAATACAAACCCTTGACGCGCAAGCTGGGAATGCCAAACACGATGCCCACCAAGGTGGCAAAGAAACCGCCCGAGAGCAGTGCCAAGATCAACGGCATGCCGTCGATGCGGATGTAGGTGTTGTAGGCCATGTAGGCACCCACCGCCATGAAAGCGCCCGAGCCCAGCGAGATCTGGCCGCAGTAACCCACCAAAATGTTCACGCCCAAGGCGGCCAAGGACAGAATCAAGAAGGGAATCAGGATGGCGCGGTACAAGTATTCGTCGACCAGGGCGGGAATGCCGATGAAGGCAAAGGCCACCAAGGCCAGAATCATCCAGCGGTCTTGGGTGATCGGAAAGATCTGCTGGTCTTTGCGGTACGAGGTTTTGAATTGACCGTTTTCTCTGTAAAACATGTGTGTGCTCCTTACACGCGGTCGATGATCTTTTCGCCGAACAAACCTTGCGGACGGAACAGCAAGAACACCAAGGCCAGCACGTAAGCAAACCAAATTTCAATGCCGCCGCCGACCATGGGGCCGACATACACCTCGGACAGCTTTTCACCCACGCCAATGATCAAGCCACCAATGATGGCGCCGGGTACCGAAGTGAGGCCGCCCAAAATGATCACAGGCAAAGCACGCAAAGCCACCGTGGTGAGGGAAAACTGCACGCCCATCTTGGAGCCCCAGATGATGCCGGCCACCAAAGCCGTGACACCCGCGACAAACCACACGATGACCCAAATGCGGTTGAGCGGAATGCCAATCGACTGGGCCGCTTGGTGGTCATCGGCCACGGCGCGCAGGGCACGACCGGTGCTGGTCTTTTGAAAGAACAACGACAAGACCACCACCAACAAAGCCGCCACGCACGCGGCGTATACGTCTTCGAGGTTGATCATCACGCCGCCCTCAAAGACCGAGTCGAACAAAAACACCGGGTCTTTGGGCATGCCCACATCGATTTTGTAAATGTCGCTGCCAAAGATGGTTTGGCCCAGGCCGTCTAAAAAATACGTGATGCCCAAGGTGGCCATCAACAAGGTCACACCCTCTTGATTGACCAAGTGGCGCAACACCAAGCGCTCGATCAACCATGCCAGCACAAACATGCAGGTGCCTGCAATGACAAAGGCCAACACATTGGCCAACACTTTGCTGTCGGTGCCCAGCCAACCCGGAATCCACTCAGAGAAACGGGCCATGGCCAAAGCGGCAAACAGCACCATGGCGCCTTGCGCAAAGTTGAAAACGCCCGAGGCTTTGAAAATCAGCACAAAGCCGAGGGCCACCAAGGAATACAACATGCCGGCCATCAGGCCACCAAAAAGTGCTTCAAGGAAAAATGCCATGTTCTTGTCCTCAGTGTGAAGTGCCGAGGTAGGCGCGGATCACCTCCTCGTTGTTGCGCACGTCGTAGGGCGCACCGTCGCCAATTTTTTTGCCGTAATCGAGCACCACCACACGGTCGGAGATGTCCATGACCACCCCCATGTCGTGTTCGATCAAGACGATCGTGGTGCCAAACTCTTCGTTCACGTCCAAGATGAAGCGGCACATGTCTTGTTTCTCTTCAACGTTCATGCCGGCCATCGGTTCGTCAAGCAACAAGACCTGTGGCTCCATGGCCAAGGCACGGCCTAAGTCGACCCGCTTTTGCAAACCGTAGGGCAGTTGACCGACGGGCGTTTTACGGTGGGCTTGAATTTCAAGGAAGTCGATGATGTGTTCGACAAACTCGCGGTGTTCTTCTTCTTCGCGTTGTGCGGGGCCAATGCGCAAGGCCTGCATGAACAGGTTGCTTTTGATGCGCAGGTTGCGCCCGGTCATGATGTTGTCGATCACGCTCATGCCCTTGAACAAGGCCAAGTTTTGGAAGGTACGTGCAATGCCCATCTCGGCCACTTGGCGGCTGTCCATGTGGTCAAAGGTTTGACCACGGAAGGTGATCGAGCCTTCCGACGGCGTGTAGACCCCGTTGATGCAGTTGAGCATCGAGCTCTTGCCAGCCCCGTTGGGGCCGATGATGGCGCGCACCTCGTGCTCGCGCACGTTGAAGGAGATGTCGGTCAACGCTTTGACGCCGCCAAAACGCAAGCTGATGTTTTGGACGTCCAGGATGACGTCGCCAATTTTTTTGACATCCATGTCGGTCTGGCTCATGCGGCTCTCCCAATGGGGGCGAAGGTTTTGGCGTCGGAGATCTTGAGCGTGGCGCTCACGCTGCCGGTACGGCCATCTTCAAATTTGACTTGGGTTTCGATGTATTGCTCGGTGGCGCCGCCATACAGGGCTGTCACCAAGGCAGCGTATTTTTCTGCGATGAAGCCGCGACGCACTTTGTTGGTTCGGGTCAACTCACCATCATCGGCATCGAGCTCTTTGTGCAGCACCAAGAAGCGGCTGACTTGGCTGCCCGCCAGCAAGGCGTCGGCCGCCAGATCGGCGTTGACTTTTTCCACGCACTCTTGGATGAGGCCATAGACCTCGGGCTTTTGAGCCAAGTCGGTGTAGCCGGCATAGGGCAAGTTGTTACGCTCGGCCCAATTGCCCACCGCATCGACATCGATGTTGACCATCACACACACCTTGTCGCGCTGGTCGCCATAGGCCACCACTTCTTTGATGTGCGGAAAGAACTTGAGCTTGTTCTCGACGTACTTGGGCGCAAACATGGCGCCGTCGTTGGCGCCACCTTGGATGCGTCCCACGTCTTTGACCCGGTCGATGATTTTCAAGTGGCCATGCGCATCCAAAAACCCAGCATCGCTGGTGTGGTACCAGCCATCGGCCGTGAGCACCTCGGCCGTGGCCTCGGGGTTTTTGTAATAGCCTTTGAGCAAGCCGGCGGACTTGACCAAAATTTCACCGTTGTCGGCGACTTTGATTTCCACGCCAGCGCAAGGCACGCCCACGGTGTCTGCACGCGCTTCGTGGTCGGGCTGCAAGCAGACGAACACCGCGGTCTCTGTGGAGCCATAGAGCTGCTTCAAGTTCACGCCAATGGCGCGGTAAAAGCTGAACAAGTCGGGGCCAATCGCCTCACCGGCGGTATAGGCCACCCGCACGCGGCTCATGCCTAAGTTGTTGCGCAAAGGGCCGTAGACCAAGAAGTTGCCCAAGGTGTAGAGCAGTCCACCGACCCAACCGATGGATTTGCCATCCATCTTGGTGGGGCCATATTGGCGCGCCACGTCCATGAAGTAGTGGAACATGTGGCGCTTCAAGCTGCTTGCGTCTTCCATGCGGATCATCACGCTGGTGAGCAAGCCTTCAAACACACGCGGCGGCGCAAAGTAGTAGGTGGGGCCCACCTCTTTCAAGTCGATGGTCACCGTAGCGGCCGACTCGGGGCAGTTCACCACATAGCCGCAGTACAGCCACTGGGCATAGCTGAAGATGTTTTGGCCAATCCAAGCCGGCGGCAAGTAAGCCAGCACGTCTTCGTTGGACGTGAGGTGGTCAAACTGGGCGCCTGCTTCGGCACGGTTGATGAGCGAGTTGTGGGTGTGCACCACGCCCTTGGGATTGCCCGTGGTGCCCGAGGTGAAAAACATGGCCCCCACATCGTCGGTGTGGGCCTTGTCGACCTCGGCACGGAAAAACTCAGGGTGCTGTTTGGCAAACACCGCCCCTGTGGCCAGCAGCTCTTCGACCGACCCCAAGCCAGGTTCGTCGTATTTGCGCAGGCCTCGGGGGTCGTCGTAATAGATGTGGCTGATTTGGGGGCAGCGGTCGCGAATCTCCAGCAGTTTGTCGACCTGCTCTTGGTCTTCCACCACACAAAAGCGCACTTCGGCATTGTTGAGTGGGAACACGCATTCAGCCCCCACCGCATCTTGGTACAGCGGCACAGGGATGGCGCCCAAGGATTGCGCGGCCAGCATGGTGGCATACAAGCGAGGGCGGTTGGAGCCAATTACCACCAAGTGTTCGCCACGCGTGAGCCCCGCTTGGTGCAGGCCACAGGCCATGTGCTCGACCATCTGGGCCAGTTCAGCCCAGTGGATGGTTTGCCAAATGCCGTATTCCTTTTCACGCATGGCAGGGGCATGCGGGCGCTCGCTGGCGTGCTGGAGTAACAGTCGGGGAAATGTGGTCTGCATGGCCCTTGTCCTTGATTGAACGTGCGGTGTGTCGCCAAAAACTCACCCTTACCAAAAGGGCCAGTTGTCATGTTGAGGGGCATCGTAGGATTCGCTTTGACGTCAAGTTGTCGTTTCAACGACAATTCAGGGAAGACCCCTAGAAGGACTTACCCGAGTCTGACGTGACACCCACTTTCCCCTTCCAAGATGGCCAAAGAACTCAGTGTTTACCAGCGCCGAAGGGCGCCTAGCGCCGCAGAGCTGGCGCAAATTCCATGGCTGAATTTGCTCACCGCCGAAGAGCGCACCCGCATCGTGCCCCACTTGGTGGTGAGTGACCCGCTGCCCGGCGACCATGTGTGTCGCATGGGACGTCCGGTGACGTTTTGGTTTGGGGTGATCGACGGGCTGCTCAAGATGAGCACCGACAGCGCGAGTGGGCGCACCATCACCTACACCGGTGTGCCACCTGGCGGCTGGTTTGGCGAGGGCACCGCCATCAAGCGCGAGCCCTACCGCTACAACATCATGGCCTTGCGTCGCAGCGTGGTGGCCGGTGTGCCGATTGACGACTTTCATTGGCTGCTGGACCACTCGATTGGCTTCAACCGTTTTGTGATGAACCAACTCAATGAACGCTTGGCGCAGTTCATCGAAGCGCGTGAGATTGACCGCTCCAACAACCCCGATGTGCGTGTTGCCCGCAATTTGGCAGCCTTGTTCAATCCCACCTTATTTCCGGGGGTGGGCGAGATGCTGCGCATCACGCAGCAAGAGCTGGCGTATTTGGTGGGACTGTCGCGCCAACGGGTGAATGTGGCGCTGAACACGTTGGAACAGCAAGGCGCCATCCGCATCGAGTACGGCGGCATGCGTGTGCTCAACCTGCCCGCTCTGCGTGCCTATGGTGCGACTGGCTAAACTCCACCCTCCATGCCCAACACACCCATGCCAGATACCTCCACAGACCTTGTACGACTCAACAAGCGCATGGCCGAACTCGGCCTGTGCTCGCGGCGCGAAGCCGACGCTTGGATTGAGCAAGGCTGGGTGCTGGTCAATGGCCAGCCCGCGCCCATGGGGGTGAAGGTCAGTCCGGCAGACAAGGTCGAGATCGACCCACGTGCCACAGGCCATCAAAGCACCCAAGTGACGATTCTGTTGCACAAGCCGATGGGCTATGTGAGTGGACAAGCCGAAGACGGCCATGAACCGGCCATTACACTGATTCACGGGCGCAGCCACTGGCGCGAAGACACCTCGAAGAACCGCATCCAGCCCAGCCAACTGCGCGGCTTGGCTCCTGCGGGTCGCCTGGACATTGACTCGGTGGGCCTGCTGGTGCTGACCCAAGATGGGCGCGTGGCCCGTCAGCTGATTGGCGAAGACAGCCACATGGAAAAAGAGTATTTGGTGCGCGTCACCTACCAAGGTGAAGCGCTGAATGTGCAACAGGTGTTTCCGCGTGAACAACTCGCACGCCTGCGCCACGGCCTGAGCCTCGATGGCAAGCCCTTGAAACCGGCCCAGGTCGAATGGCAAAACCCCGAGCAGCTGCGCTTTGTGCTGACCGAGGGTAAAAAACGCCAAATCCGCCGCATGTGCGAGCAAGTCGGCTTGCTGGTGGTGGGCTTGAAGCGCATCCGCATGGGCCGTGTCGTGCTGGGCAATTTGCCTGTCGGCCAATGGCGCTACCTGGGTGCCCACGAACGTTTTTAAGCGGACTTGAAATATCGCGACACGCCCCACATCTTGGGGCGTTCTTTTTGTTTTGATTTCTTTTGATTTTTAGCCACCATGACCAAACATACCCATTCGTTCCAAGCTGAAGTGTCGCAACTGCTGCACCTCGTCACCCACTCGCTGTACTCCAACAAAGAAATTTTCTTGCGTGAACTGGTGTCCAACGCATCGGACGCCTGTGACAAACTGCGCTACGAAGCCTTGAACAACGACGCCTTGTACGAAGGCGCGTCCGAGTTGGAAGTGCGGGTGAGTTTTGACAAGGCGGCGCGCACCCTGACCATTGCCGACAACGGCATTGGCATGAGCGAGCAAGAGGCCATTGCCCACCTGGGCACGATTGCCAAGAGCGGCACCCGCGAGTTCATGGGCAAGCTCAGCGGCGACCAGCAAAGCAGCGCCAAAGACCAAGGCGCCTTGATTGGTCAATTCGGTGTGGGCTTCTATTCGGGCTACATCGTGGCCGACCGCATCACGGTGGAGTCACGTCGTGCAGGTCTGAAAGCCGAAGAAGGCGTGCGTTGGAGCAGCACTGGCACAGGCGACTTTGAAGTCGAGACCATCACCCAAGCCGAACGTGGCACCCACATCATCTTGCACTTGCGTGACGATGCCGAGGAATACCTCAGCGCTTGGAAACTCAAGTCGGTGATCAACAAATACTCCGACCACATTTCTTTGCCGATTCGCATGCGCAAGGAAGAGTGGAAAGAGGGTGAAAACGATCAACCGGGCGAAATGGTCGTCACCGATGAATGGGAAACCGTCAATCAAGCCAACGCACTGTGGGCCCGCGCCAAAAAGGACGTCACCCAAGAACAGTACGAAGAGTTCTACAAGCACATCAGCCACGACTTTGAGGCCCCCCTGGCGTGGACCCACAACCGCGTGGAAGGTAGCACCGAGTACACCCAGCTGTTGTACATCCCGGGCAAAGCGCCGATGGACTTGTTCAACCGCGACACCAAGTCGGGTTTGAAGCTGTATGTGAAGCGCGTGTTCATCATGGACGACGCCGAGGCCCTGATGCCCACTTACTTGCGCTTTGTCAAAGGCGTGGTGGATTCGGCCGATTTGCCGCTGAACGTCAGCCGCGAGTTGCTGCAAGAAAGCCGCGACGTCAAAGCCATCCGCGAAGGCAACACACGCCGTGTGCTGGCCGTGCTGGAAGACTTGGCCAAACGCGATGTGTCCGCTGCTGACGCCAGCGATGAAGACAAGCAAGACGCTGGCAAGTTCACCAAGTTCTACAACGAATTTGGCGCCGTGCTGAAAGAAGGCTTGGGCGAAGACATGGCGAACAAAGACAAGCTGGCCAAGCTTCTGCGCTTTGCCAGCACCAGCAGCGACACGGTGAGCGTGTCGTTTGCCGACTACAAGGCGCGCATGAAAGAAGGCCAAGAGGCCATCTACTACATCACCGCCGACACACTGGCAGCCGCCAAGAACAGCCCGCAACTGGAGGTGTTCCGCAAAAAGGGCATTGAGGTGTTGCTGATGACCGACCGTGTGGACGAGTGGGCGCTGAACTTCCTCCACGAGTTCGATGGCACGCCCTTGCAGTCGGTGGCCAAGGGCGCGGTGGATTTGGGCAAGCTGCAAGACGAGACTGAGAAGAAGGCGGCTGAAGACGCTGCTGAAGCGTTCAAACCCGTGCTGGCCAAGCTCAAGGAAGCCCTCAAAGACAAGGCCGAGGACGTGCGCGTGACCAGCCGCTTGGTCGACTCACCCGCCTGCTTGGTGGTGCAAGACCACGGCATGTCGACCCAGCTGGCCCGCATGCTCAAGCAAGCAGGGCAGGCTGTGCCGGTGGTGAAACCCATTTTGGAAGTGAACGCTGAGCACAGTTTGGTGAAGAAACTCGGCGCAGACGCCAACCCCCACTTCAACGACTTGGCGCACATCCTGTTTGACCAAGCCTTGTTGGCAGAAGGCGGCTTGCCAGAAGACCCTGCCGCTTATGTGAAACGCGTGAACGCCTTGTTGGTGTAAAACACGGTCCATGCACCACATGGACACCCTACATCGCGTGAAGGCCAACACCAAGGTGTTGGCCTTCGATATTTTTGGCACCGTCGTCGACTGGCATGGCAGCATCGTGCGCGAGGTACAGGCGCTTTACCCACACGTGGACGCCAACGCTTTCGCCTTGGCTTGGCGCGCCGGTTATCAACCCGCCATGGCACGGGTGCGCTCGGGCGAACTCGGGTGGACTCGGATCGATGAGCTGCACCGCTTGGTCCTCGAAGGCCTGCTGCCGCAGTTTGGCTTGACGCATTTGAACGAAACCGAGCGCGTGCACTTGAACCGCGTCTGGCACCGACTCGACGCTTGGCCCGACAGCGTGGCCGGGCTGACGCGCCTCAAGCAGCGTTTCACGATTTGCTCGCTCTCCAATGGCAACCTGGGGTTGCTCACGAACATGGCCAAGCGGGCAGGACTGCCGTGGGACTGTGTGTTGTCGGCCGAAGTGTTTCGCGCTTACAAACCTGACCCGGCCACCTATCTCGGCGTGGCGCAGGTGTTTGACTTAGAGCCACACCAAGTGATGCTGTGCGCAGCGCACCACGATGACCTCGATGCCGCGCGAGCCTGCGGTTTGCACACGGCGTACATTGAACGCCCCATGGAGTTCGGCGCGTCGCAGATCAAAGATGTTTCCCCGCAAGCGGGCAACGACCTGCACGCACGTGACCTGATGGCATTGGCCGACCTCTTGGGCTGCTGATGCAAGGTGTGTCCGCACACCGACAGCTGCGCCTTTAAACGACGAGCGGCGGCTCTTGCATCGCCTCGCACTGCTCAACCAGCATGTGGACTTGGCCGGCCCAATAGTCCGAGGTGCCGAACCACGAAAAGTTTTGGATGAATGCGGGGTCATCACGACGCCTTGCCAGCCAAGCGCTGTAGTGAATCAGACGCAAAGTTCGCAGGGGCTCGATCAGCGCCAGCTCACGGCGGTCTAGCTCGCGCATTTCCTCATAGCCATCGACCAAGATGCCGAGTTGGCGGGTGCGTTGTGCGCGGTCACCGCTGAGCAACATCCACAGGTCTTGGATGGCGGGCCCCATGCGGGCATCGTCCAAGTCCACAAAGTGCGGCCCGCCGTTGGGCAAGTCTGTGGGTGTCCACAAAATATTGCCGGGGTGGCAGTCGCCATGTAAACGCAGGCTTTGCACCGGCGTGTTTTGCATGGCTTGGCGCACCATCTCCAAAGCCTTGTTGCAGACATCCAGCCACGCATGTTGTTGGTCCATGGGAATCATCTGCTGGCCCAACAGCCAATCGCGAGAGTCTTCACCAAACGTCGTGACTTCCAACGTCGGACGCGTTTGAAAACCGTGACTGCCACCCACGTTGTGCAAGCGCGCAATGAAACGGCCAATCCATTCCAACACCTCGGGATCATCCAACTCTGGCGGCCGGCCTCCCCGTCGCGGGCTCACGCTGAAGGCGAAGCCATGGGCATGTTGCAAGGTTTTGCCCTGCAACATCAAGGGTCCAACCATGGGAATTTCTTGCGCCATCAATTCCGCCGCAAACGCGTGCTCTTCGAGGATTTGCCCATCGCTCCAACGTTCAGGTCGGTAGAACTTGGCGACCAAGGCTTGGTCATCATCGAGCATGACTTGGTAGACGCGGTTTTCGTACGAGCTCAAGGCGGTGAGTCTGCCGTCTACGGCCAAATCTAAATCAGACAAGGCATCGAGCACCACATCGGGCGTGAGGGCTTCAAACGCGTGTGGCACGCGCGGTGACTCAAACACCCCAGACCACGTCGACTTCTTCGGCATGTGCACGCTTGAGCATGTCGATGAATGGCACCACGCGCTGTTTCAGACGAATGCCCCGCGCACCCCCTGCGGGCGCAGACTCGGCATCTTTGTCGTGCTGGGCTTGCAGTTCTTGTTCTTCTTGTACCACGGCCTCTTGCAAGTCTTGGATGGCTGCGGGCATCTCCGACGCCAAGATGATGCCTTTCGCGTCAGCTTCTTTGCCGATGATCTGCAAGATCTGCCGCCCCTGCGGCTCCAGCATGATCACATCCCCTGTGGCTTTGGATTTGAATTTGTACAACATGGCTTGATTTTGCTCTCTTGCGCAAGCGTTGTCAGACTTATCTAGCCGGATGAGGCCAACAGTGGATCCAAGACAAGGTGAAAGGCTTGAGGCTGTTCATAGGCCACCCAATGGCCTGCTCCTGCGATCAAGTGAAAGCTGTTGAGTCGGGTCAAGACTCGCGGAATTTGGTGCAAATTGCTTTGATAGAGCGCATCGTGTTCTCCCCAGATGCCATGGACTGGGCATTGCCAGAGGTGCTGAACTTGCAGCAGCACATCGGTGCGCGCAATCTTTCTGCGGCGCATGTTGTCACGGACCACATTGGCCTCTTGCAGCGCGATCATGTCGTCATCAATCACACGTTCATCACTGACCATCATGACGCGTAAATTGTGTCGGTGCACAGCGGCGCGTTGTTCAGCGCTCATCTCCGGCAACATGCCACGCATGGGCAGAGCTTCTCGCATCAAACCAAGGCCCGGAACGCCCACCAAATACAGCCGCCGAATGACTTCGGGGTGGAGCGCTGCAGCCAAACCGGCGGTGAGTCCACCAAATGAAAAACCGACCACATCCACGGCTTGTCCGGCAAAGTTGGACGCCAAGATTTGAGCCACAAAAGGTGCCAAGTCGTCGGCATCTCGCACACCCGGAGGCAAAGACGAGTCGCCAAAGCCCGGCAAGTCCAAGGCCCACACTTGACGCTGTTTGGCAAGGTGCGCCACATTGCGCAACCAGTGGGTCCAGCTGCCTGAGCCACCATGCAGCAGCACCACGGGTGCGTTGTCTGCATCACCCCAGATGTGCCACACCACCTGCCCCCACGCTTGCTGTTGAACAAGCCGGCGAGATTGAGATTCAACTGTCTTCACGCGTGTCATGTTTCTCAGACCCTAGATTCAACCGCACCAAGTAAAAAGCCCACTGAAGTGATTCAGTGGGCTTGAAACTGGTTGCGCGAGCAAGATTTGAACTTGCGACCTTTGGGTTATGAGCCCAACGAGCTACCAGGCTGCTCCATCGCGCGGTAAGAGGGCTATTGTATCGGATTAAGTGCCTTCTTGCACTTCAACCGCATCTTTAATTTCGGGGCGATCCACCAATTCAACAAATGCCATGGGTGCGTTGTCACCGACGCGGAAACCCATTTTCAAAATACGTGTGTAGCCGCCTGGACGGGTTTTGAAACGCGGGCCGAGTTCGTTGAAGAGTTTGACCACGCTGTCACGATCGCGCAAACGGTCAAACGCCAAGCGACGGTTGGCCACGGTGGGTTCTTTGGCCAAAGTGATCATGGGCTCAATCACGCGACGCAATTCTTTGGCTTTGGGCAAAGTGGTTTTGATGGCTTCGTGCTCGATGAGCGAATTCATCATGTTGCGCAACATCGCCAAGCGATGTGAAGAAGTGCGATTGAGTTTACGTAGTCCGTGTCCGTGACGCATGGTGATTCCTTTGATGTTTTGCCGGCCGCCGTATCAGGTACGGCCAGGGGACTTGTGAGTCTGGTTGGTAAATTTAAATTCAGCGACGCTCTAAGCCAGCAG
>CANCUP010000017.1 GCA_947381325.1 Comamonadaceae bacterium | reverse complement strand
GGGCTCACAGTGTTCATGGGGTTGGACCCGGGTCCAGCGCCATGAATCGCTTCGCATGCATCCAACAGATGCGGAGTGCTTTTCACCCAATGATCTCAACTTGATCTAGGAGAATATAAAAATGGCAACTGCAAAAAAACCGGCCGCTAAAAAGGCCCCCGCAAAGAAAGCTGTCGCGGCCAAAAAGCCAGCAGCTAAAAAAGTAGCCGCTAAAAAGCCGGCAGCCAAGAAAGTCGCAGCGAAAAAGCCTGCAGCTAAAAAAGTAGCGGCCAAGAAGCCAGCAGCTAAAAAAGTTGCAGCTAAAAAGCCAGCGGCTAAGAAAGTAGCGGCCAAAAAGCCAGCAGCTAAAAAAGTTGCAGCCAAAAAGCCAGCGGCAAAAAAAGCCAGCGCTAAAAAGCCAGCAGCCAAGAAAGTAGCGAAAAAAGCTGCTGCCAAAAAGCCTGCTGCCAAGAAACCCGCTGCGAAAAAAGCTGCAAAAAAACCAGCCGCCAAGAAAGCTGCGAAAGCACCCGCTGCCCCAGCGCAAACGACGCTGAACCCCCAAGCTGCGTGGCCGTTCCCGACCGCCAGCAAGCCCTGATTCAACCCCAGGGACGACGGTTCTCCGTCAACTCAAGCCCGAAGCCGCAAGGCCTCGGGCTTTTTATTTCGCCATCCCATGCCACTGCCTGAACTGAGTTTTTTGCGAACTGAGAAAAATGGGGACGTGATCGTCGATGTACACGTGATTCCGAATGCCACACGCACGCAAGCCGATGGTTTGCATGATGGTGCGTTGCGCGTGCGCTTGCATGCACCACCCGTGGATGGAAAGGCCAACCTCGCCTTGATGACGTGGTTAGCGCTTGTCTTGCAGGTGGCAAAAAACCACATCAGTTTGGCGCGCGGCCATAGCTTTAAACGAAAACAATTGCGGGTCAGCGCAGCCGTCAGCGACAAGGCCAACTGGCTGGCACTGCGCGATCAGGCCATCAACAGGCCGTCGACCGTGTAATTTTGCGGGCCGCGCTGCGCAATCTTCAAGGCCCCCACTTGGTTACCCAAGGCTGCGCATTGGGCCAACGACCAGCCCTGCTCCAGACCAAACAGCAACGCGCCACGCCACGCATCGCCACAGCCCGTTGGGTCAACCACAGCGTGTGCTTTGACAGGTGGAACCCAGGTTTTTTCACCATCGATCCAGACCTCGCAGCCCTCTGCACCAAGTGTCACAACCAAGCCCTGAACGCGACGCGAGATCTCCGCGCTGCTCAAGCCCGTGCGATCGCTCAACATCTTGCCTTCGTAGTCATTCACAGTGACCCACGTGGATTGGTCGATGAAATGCGCCAGCTCCGCCCCGTCAAACATGGGCAGGCCTTGGCCCGGGTCAAACACAAAGGGAATGTCTGCGGCCTTGAATTGCGCAGCGTGCTGCAACATGGCATCTCGGCCATCGGGCGAGATGATGCCCAACTTGATGTCGCTGCGCTGTTGAATCTGGAGGGTGTGGGCTTGCATCATCGCCCCGGGATGGAAGGCTGTGATCTGGTTGTTGTCACGATCGGTCATGATCATGGCTTGTGCGGTGTAGGTGCCTTCGACTTGGCGCACAAACTCGGTTGAAATGCCCAGATCTTTCAAACGTTGGAAATACTCTGTGCCGTCGGTTCCCAAGGTGGCCATGGGCAAAGGCGTGCCGCCCAAAATCTTCAAACTGTAGGCAATGTTGCCCGCGCAACCGCCAAAGTCTCTGCGCAATGCTGGCACCAGAAAAGACACATTCAAGATGTGCAATTGCTCGGGCAAGATTTGCTCCGCAAACCTTCCTTCAAAGCTCATGATGGAGTCAAAAGCGAGCGAACCGCAAATCAGCGAAGCCATAAAAATACTTTCTCAATCAAGGGTAAAAAATCAAAGCACGAAAACCTGACACTTGCTCACTGATCTTGGGATCAAGTTCAAAGTGCAAGGTGACCCGCGCATCACGCAAAGCTGCAATGTGTTCTTTCAAGGCCATCTCTTCGATGGAAAACACCCGACGCACCACCACCTGATCTTGCAAGTCGGTGAGGTTGAGCTCCAAATAGGGCGTAGCCACAGGATGGTGTTGTGAGTTTTTGATGCGCAGCTGCAAGTTATAGCCACCCTGCGCGTCTTCGTTGAAACTGCTGTTTTCTATATGGAGCGCATCGGGCTCACGCGGCCAAGTCACGTCACACGCCACGGGCGCGCACAAGGTCTGCAGCATGGGCTTTAAATTCGGTTCTTCTGCAGCCAACACGTGCCTGTGTGACAACACGATCTGCCACAGCAGCATCAACACCAGCAAGCCGCTGAATCCGACCCACGCAGCCGACCTCGTCGGTGTGGTCGCAGCTGCAGAGGTGACCTGCGACACAGGTCGAACTGACTGTGAGACGCGCGGCGAAGGTATGTCGTCTTGCGCCACCTCAGACAGAGGCTCATGCATGTGACTGACAGAGTCGTCATGTTTCTCGGCATCAAACACTGCCCCACAGCGACCACAACGAACCCAGCCATTGGCCAAGGCAAGTTGCTCTGACGACACCTTGAAGGCTGTGGTGCATTCGGGACAGTGGGTGATATTCATGTGCAATGTGCGGTCATCAAGACCCAACCTTCTTGCGTGTCACTGACCTGCAAGTTGCAGTAGGGCGCGTAGGCATCGATCAACTCTTGGGTTTGCCGCTCCAAAATACCCGCCAACACCAAATGGCCGCCTGCCTGCACATGCGCACGAAGCAACGGTGCCAACACTTTCAAGGGGGTGGCCAAGATGTTGGCCAACACGGTCTGGTAGGTGCCTTGGGCTTTGTCTGGAAATCCAGCGTTCAACTGCACGCCATTGGCCTGGGCATTGAGCACGGTCGAGGAAACAGCCGCTTCATCAATGTCCACCGCATCGACCGATGTGGCGCCATACAAAGCCGCACCAATGGCCAAAATTCCAGAGCCGCAGCCGTAATCCAGCACGCGTTGGTGCATCACATCGTGGGTTGCGATCCAACGCAAACACATGCGCGTGGTCGGGTGCGTGCCCGTGCCAAAAGCCAGCCCAGGATCCAAGCGAATGACCTGCCGTGCCTGAGTCGGTGGCTCATGCCAAGTCGGAACAATCCAAAACTCTGGCGTGATCTCTACCGGCGCAAACTGCGACTGCGTCAACCGCACCCAGTCTTGGTCGGCCACTTCTTGCACACCCAAGGTCTGACAGGTGCTGAAAAAATCTTGCGCACTCAACAAACTGGCGGCTTCATCGGCGGCCGCTCGGTCGGGAAACAAGGCGATGATGCGTGAGCGCTGCCAACCTTCTTTGGGTGGCGGCATTCCCGGCTCACCAAACAATGCTTGTTCGGCATCGGTCTGGGCGTCGGCATCTTCCACCGACACACTCAAAGCATCCAGCGCCTCGAGTGCGTCGCACACCAGGTCGACCTGCGCTTCAGGGCACAGAAGACGCAACTCAACCATCAGCGCTTGTGAGCAGCAAGCCACTCTTCCAAGTAATGGATGTTGGTGCCTCCGGCCATGAACTTGGCGTCGACCATCAACTCACGGTGAAGGGGCACATTGGTATTGATGCCCTCCACCAAGGTTTCGGCCAAGGCGGTGCGCATGCGCGCCAAGGCTTGGTCACGCGTATCACCGTGAACAATGATCTTGCCAATCATCGAGTCATAGTTGGGTGGCACAAAGTAATTGGTGTAGACATGTGAATCCACGCGCACGCCTGGTCCACCCGGCGCGTGCCACATGGTGATACGCCCAGGTGATGGTGTGAATTTGAACGGATCTTCTGCGTTGATGCGGCACTCGATCGAGTGGCCGCGAATCTGGATGTCACGCTGCGTGAAAGGCAATTTCAAACCAGCGGCCACCATGATCTGGGTTTTCACGATGTCGATGCCCGTGATGTACTCGGTCACCGGATGCTCCACCTGGACGCGGGTGTTCATTTCGATGAAATAGAACTCGCCGTTCTCGTACAAGAACTCAAACGTGCCTGCACCGCGATAGCCGATTTTTTTACATGCCGCAGCACACCGTTCGCCAATTTTTTCAATCAGCTTGCGAGGGATTCCAGGCGCTGGTGCTTCTTCAATCACTTTCTGGTGGCGACGTTGCATGGAACAATCGCGCTCGCCCAAATACACCGCGTTCTTGAACTTGTCCGCCAAGATTTGAATTTCAATGTGACGCGGGTTTTGGAGGAACTTCTCCATGTACACGGCGGGGTTTCCAAATGCGGAAGCTGCTTCAGCCTTGGTCATTTGCACGGCATTGATCAACGCGGCTTCGGTGTGCACCACGCGCATGCCGCGACCACCCCCACCGCCCGCGGCTTTGATGATCACGGGATAGCCCACACTCTTTGCAGTGCGTCGAATTTGTGCCGGGTCATCGGGCAACTCGCCCTCAGAGCCAGGCACGCAAGGTACGCCCGCCTTGATCATGGCCTGCTTGGCAGACACCTTGTCGCCCATGATGCGAATGGACTCGGGCGTCGGGCCAATGAATTGGAAACCACTTTTTTCAACACGCTCAGCAAAGTCAGCGTTTTCGCTCAAAAAGCCATAACCTGGATGGATGGCTTCGGCGTCGGTGACTTCAGCCGCCGCAATGATGGCGGGCATGTTGAGATAGCTCAGTGACGAAGCAGCGGGGCCAATGCACACCGCCTCATCAGCCAACTTGACGTATTTGGCCTCGCGATCGGCCTCAGAATAGACCATGACCGCCTGCACACCCAATTCGCGGCAAGCGCGCTGAACACGCAAGGCTATTTCGCCTCGGTTGGCAATCAGAATTTTTTTGAACATGTACTGCTGCCCTTTATTCGATCACGAACAAAGGTGCGCCGTATTCCACAGCTTGGCCGTTTTGGGCCAAGATTTGCGAGATGGTGCCCGTCTTGTCAGCTTCAATCTCGTTCAAGATCTTCATGGCTTCGATGATGCAAATGGTCTCGCCTTCTTTGACTTGGCTGCCAATTTCAACGAAAGCTTTCGAGCCGGGACTGGAAGAGCGATAAAAAGTGCCCACCATCGGGGACTTGACGGTATGACCCGTTGCGAGCTCTGGCTCTGCAGCAGGCGCCGCGCTCACAGAGGCTGCTGCTGGAGCGGGTGCTGGAGCAACAGCGACGGGGGCAGCCACTGAGGTGACCACAGCCACAGGAGTTGGAGCACTCTTGACAATTCTGACCTTGCCTTCTGCCTCGGTGATTTCGAGTTCAGAGACATTCGAGTCGGAGACCAAATCGATCAGCGTCTTGAGTTTTCTCAAATCCATAAATATATCCTATTTGTTGCGAAAGACCCCTGAATTTACACCAAAAAGCATCTCAAAGATATTGGCACGCTTGAAAACAAGCTGTCAGACCCAGCTTTTGACATCTGATTCGCTCAATCGCCCGAGTTTTCGTTGCTTGACGCGCCCTTGTGCATCCACGACCACAGTAAAAGGCAAAGCGCCTTCAGAATTTCCCAATGAACGCCCCAACTCCGAGCCTCCCAAACCTGCCAATCCAATCGGATAGCTGACTGGAAATTGATCGAGAAAACGACGAACCTGACTGGGTTGATCAATCGCTAAACCAAGCACTTGCCAACCTTTTGATGAATTTTCACGATAAAAGGCATCTAATAAAGGCATTTCCTCAACGCATGGCGGGCACCAGGTCGCCCAAAAGTTCACCACCAACCCAGATCCTTGGTAGTCAGACAACTTCAGCCGTTGCCCCCCCGGGCGTTGAAACTCAGCGTCCCACAGCACATTCAACTCGGCATGGGTTTGGTCTTCTGAGGCTTGGTGTCGCCAAGCCAAGCCAGCCCCAGTCAGACCGGCCACGGCAGCCACGCCAAGGTACAGGGCGCGACGCTTTGAAGTGTTGATCGTCATTTAATTTCCTCTATCAGTCTCTTAAGTGCAGCCAAATCACCGCGTAAGCTGCGGCCACGTCCATCCAGCTTCAAAGCGCCGCGTAAGTCATCGTGGTCGTAAATCATCAAATGCACCAAGGTACGCTGGCTCAAACCAGGGCATGAACAGACCATGCTCAGGGCGTCCACGGTCTCACCATGAAAGCCTTGGACTGTGCTGGCCTCGTAGCGCACCTGGTGGTCAATGAGCCGAATTTCTGCCGATTTGGGATCATCGCAAAACAACTGCAGATAAATATCTGACAAGCCAGTGGCAGTGCCACGCCAAACCGCACCGCTGAGATGCGGTCTGAATTCAACCAGGCGTGCCATCCACACCGCCGCCAGTTGTCGCAAAGCCGCCAACTCAGCAGCTTGGGTGTCGGCACAAAACAGCTCAATGTAGTCGCGCACCTCGTCTTCCACCGCGTCATTGCCCGGCAAAGCCGTGCGCGCAGGCAGCCCCATTTGCTTGACGGCGCGCCGCTTGGCCATGCCGTACTCCAAGCCATCTTCCACCACCATGCGGGCCGCTGTGGCGGCGATCTCTTGGGTCAAGCTGTTCATAAGCTAGCCATTGTCGCCCACCTAAAATCCCCCCATGCACATACACATCTTAGGAATTTGCGGCACCTTCATGGGCGGGCTGGCTGCCCTGGCGCGCGAAGCCGGCCACCAAGTCACGGGCTGCGACGCGGGGGTTTATCCCCCCATGAGTGATCAATTACGCAGCTTGGGCATTGAGTTGATCGAAGGCTTTGGCGCCGATCAAATCCGCCTCAACCCAGATGTGTACGTGATTGGCAATGTGGTTTCGCGGGCACGACTTGCCGACGGCAGCCCTAAATTTCCCTTGATGGAAGCCATCTTGGAGAGCGGCGCCGCGTACACCAGCGGCCCCCAGTGGCTGTCAGAACACGTGCTACACCACCCCAGCCAACCCCGTCATGTGCTGGCCGTGGCGGGTACGCATGGCAAAACCACCACCACCTCGATGCTGGCCTGGATTCTTCAAGCCGCTGGGCTCGAACCCGGCTTTTTGGTCGGCGGTGTGCCCATGAACTTTGGCACCTCGGCCCGTTTGGGCCGCTTGAGCAGCTCAGCAGATGTGGCTGCACACCGACGCACACCTTTCGTGATTGAAGCTGACGAGTACGACACAGCCTTCTTTGACAAACGCAGCAAATTTGTGCACTACCGTCCGCGCACAACCATTTTGAACAACCTCGAATTCGACCACGCGGACATCTTTGACAACTTAGCCGCCATCGAACGCCAGTTCCACCATTTGGTTCGCACCGTCCCAGCCAGTGGGCGCGTGGTGGTCAATGCCGACGAAGACAGCTTAGAGCGGGTCTTGTCCCAAGGGTGCTGGAGCGAGGTCGCCAAATTCGGCGCGCATGCAGCCGAGTTGTCATCCAGCGGCTGGTCGATCCAAGGCGAACCCGACAACTTTGCAGTACGACACAACGGCCAAGAGGTGGGTCGCGTGCAGTGGGACATGACCGGCGTGCACAACCAGCTCAACGCCTTGGCTGCCATTGCAGCGGCCGAGCACCTGGGCGTGTCACCGGCGCAAGCAGCGGCCTCGCTCACCGACTTTCAAAATGTGCGCCGTCGCATGGAAGTGCGTGGCCAAGTGCCACGCTCGGGCGGCGACCTCACGGTTTACGACGACTTCGCCCATCACCCCACTGCCATTCGCACCACGCTCGACGGCTTGCGCCGCAAGGTGGGGCCCAAGGCACGCATCTTGGCCGTGTTCGAACCACGCAGCAACACCATGAAACTCGGCACCATGAAGTCGCAGCTGCCTTGGAGTTTGGAAGATGCCGATTTGGCGTTTTGTCACTCAGGCGGTTTAGATTGGAACGCCGCAGAAGCACTCCAGTCCATGGGCGCACGCGCTTGCGTGGGCGCCACCGTGGATGAGGTGGTCGCGCAAGTGGCCGCGGCAGCCCAACCCGGTGACCATGTGTTGTGCATGAGCAATGGTGGATTTGGCGGCATCCACGCCAAGTTGTTGGCCGCCTTGGCCCAGTGACTCAGTGATGGCACTCTTGCAGAGTGTCACAAGCCTGCGCATCACGCGCGACGTGCAGCCACCGCCTGTGACAACACGTCCAGCGATGCCACCGAGTCATCCCAATCGAGACATGCATCGGTGATGCTCTTGCCATATTCCAGCTTGGACACATCGTCTTTGCCAGGGGTGAACTTTTGCGCACCGCCGTGGATGTGGCTTTCAATCATCACACCGAAGACTTGGTGTGAACCGCCGCTGATTTGCTCGGCAATGTCACGCGCCACCACCAGCTGACGCTCGTGCTGCTTGCTGCTGTTGGCGTGGCTGCAGTCCACCATCAAGCTGGCAGGCAACTTCGCTTTAGACAACTCCTCACAAGCTGCACTCACACTGGCTGCGTCGTAGTTGGGTGCTTTGCCGCCGCGCAAAATCACGTGGCAATCTTTGTTGCCCTTGGTTTGCACAATCGCCACTTGGCCGTTTTTGTGAACTGACAAAAAGTGATGCGCCCCAGCTGCTGCCTGAATCGCGTCCGTGGCGATTTTGATGTTGCCGTCGGTGCCGTTCTTAAAGCCAATCGGCGCGGAAATACCCGAGGCCAATTCGCGGTGTACTTGGCTCTCGGTGGTACGCGCACCAATCGCACCCCAAGAAATCAAGTCACCGATGTATTGCGGGCTGATCGCATCCAAGAACTCGCTGCCTGCGGGCAGCCCCAAGCGGTTGATTTCAATCAAGAGCTGACGCGCAATGCGCAAGCCCTCGTCAATGCGGTAGCTCTCATCCAGGTACGGGTCATTGATCAGACCTTTCCAGCCCACTGTCGTGCGTGGTTTTTCAAAGTACACGCGCATCACGATCTCGAGGGTGTCGGCGTATTTCTCGCGCAAGGGCTGCAAGCGACGTGCGTAGTCAATGGCTGCTGCGGGGTCGTGAATGGAACACGGGCCAATCACCACCAACAGACGGTCATCACTGCCATGCATGATGTTGTGGATGGTCTTGCGCGTTGACGTGATGAGCTGCTCAACTGGCGTTCCCTGGATGGGGAAGAAGCGAATCAAATGTTCGGGGGGAGGAAGCACGGTGATGTCCTTGATACGTTGATCGTCGGTTTGACTGGTGTTTTCAACGTGGCTTGGATAACTGGTGTTCGATTTCATGGTCGCGTCCTAAAAAAAAACCGCCGGTGGTTCCGGCGGTTGGTTTGGGAGTTCAGAGCGTTTGTTTCAGATACGTTCAGATCTCTCGACCGCCGGTGGGGCGTGAGATAAAAAAGTAAGCAAAATAAAAACGTGCAGAACTCATGGCTTGAAATATAGCACAGCGCATCGGGCCTTCGCCTGAGCGAGAACTGGGGTTTACGCCGTACCCCCGACCGTCAAGCCATCGATGCGCAGCGTGGGTTGACCCACGCCCACGGGCACGCTTTGGCCTTCTTTGCCGCAAGTGCCTACCCCCGTGTCGAGCGCCATGTCGTTGCCGATCAAGCTCACACGCGTCAATGCATCAGGGCCATTGCCCACCAAGGTCGCGCCTTTGACAGGGTATTGGATCTTGCCGTTCTCCACCCAATACGCTTGTGAGGTCGAGAACACAAACTTGCCGGAAGTGATGTCCACCTGACCGCCGCCAAAGTTCACAGCGTACAAACCCTTTTTGAGGCTGGCCACAATTTCTTGTGGGTCTTTGTCGCCGCCCAGCATGTAGGTGTTGGTCATGCGAGGCATGGGCACATGGGCGTAGCTTTCGCGTCGGCCGTTGCCTGTGGGCTTCACACCCATCAAGCGGGCGTTCATGCTGTCTTGGATGTAGCCCTTCAAGATGCCGTCTTCAATCAGCACATTGCGCTGGCTCGCATGTCCTTCGTCGTCCACATTCAACGAACCCCGACGATCGGGCAAGGTGCCGTCATCCAGCACGGTGACGCCTTTGGCTGCCACGCGTTGGCCAATGCGACCACTGAAAGCGCTGGACCCTTTGCGGTTGAAGTCGCCTTCCAAACCATGGCCAATCGCCTCGTGCAGCAAGATGCCCGGCCAACCTGGGCCCAACACCACACTCATCTCTCCCGCTGGTGCGGGACGTGCCTCCAAATTCACCAATGCCGCTTTGACCGCTTCGTCCACATAACTTTGAGCCAAGGCATCGTCGAAATGGTCCAAGCCAAAACGACCACCGCCACCGCCTGAGCCCATTTCACGGCGACCGTTGTGCTCGGCAATCACGGTCACGCTCAGTCGCACCAAGGGACGCACATCGGCAGCCAAGGTGCCATCGGCACGCACCACCATCACCACATCGTATTCACTGGCCAAGCCGGCCATCACTTGCGACACGCGCGGGTCTTTGGCCCGCGCCATTTTTTCCACACGGCCCAGCAAAGCCACTTTTTGGGTGCTGTCGAGCGAGGCAATGGGGTCCAGGTCACGGTACAGCGAACGGCTCGATGCCACCCGGCGCGAAGGCACTTTCACGCGCCCGCCCTTGGAGGCTGCAGCAATGGTGCGCACCGTGCGCGCCGCGTCCATCAGAGACGCTTCAGAAATGTCATCTGAATAAGCGAAGGCTGTTTTCTCGCCACTCACTGCACGCACGCCGACACCTTGGTCAATGCTGAAGGAGCCGGTTTTGACAATGCCCTCTTCCAAACTCCAACCTTCCGAGCGGGTGTATTGAAAGTACAAATCGGCGTCATCCACTTGATGGGCACGAATCTCAGACAAGGTGCGTGTCAAGTGGGATTCGTTCAAACCAAACGGTTCAAGCAACAACCGTTGGGCAATGGCCAAACGCTCTAGGGTGGGTTCACGTGAAATCATGGCGCGATTGTAGGAGTCACCCAACAACCCTATGCGTCAGAGGTTGTGGCGCAGGATGGAAGGATCAAGACTGCACCAACTGCTTGGCCTTGGCCACTGACATCAAAATGCCCAAGCCCAGCCCCAGGGTGACCATGGCCGTGCCGCCGTAGCTGATAAACGGCAGCGGTACCCCCACCACCGGCAAGATGCCACTCACCATGCCCATGTTCACAAAGGCATAGACAAAAAAGCTCAGGGTGATGCTGCCAGCCAGCAAACGCGCGAACAACGTGGGTCCCTCCACCGCAATGGCCAAGCCACGCAAAATCAAAAAGATAAAACTGCCAATCAGCATCAAATTGCCGACCAAGCCAAACTCTTCACCAAAAGCTGCAAACACAAAGTCGGTGGTGCGCTCAGGGATGAAGTCCAGGTGGGTCTGCGTGCCCTGCATGAAGCCCTTGCCCCAAAAGCCCCCAGAGCCAATGGCAATCATGCCCTGAATGATGTGAAACCCTTTGCCCAAAGGATCTCGGGTCGGATCGAGCAAGGTGCAAATGCGTTGCTGCTGGTAATCGTGCAGCAGTGGCCAGCGAAAACCGTCGGCGCACAAGGTGGGCTCAAACACCACGATCAGCACCACACCCACCAGCCCCAACACAATGGGTGGAAGGATCAAAAACCAACTCAGTCCAGCAAAAAAAATCACGGCCAGGCCAGCAGCCAGCACCAAGATGGCCGTGCCCAAATCGGGTTGCTTGACGATCAACCCCAGGGGCACGATCAGCAGTAAACCAGCCACCAAGAAGTCCAGGGGGCGCAATTGGCCTTCGCGCTTTTGAAACCACCACGCCAGCATCAAGGGCATGGCAATTTTCATGATCTCGCTGGGCTGAATGACCACACCGATGTTGAGCCAACGCCGCGCCCCTTTTTTGGTCAAGCCAAACAGCGCCACTGCCACCAACAAGGCCACGCCAACGGTGTAGAGCGGCACTGCCAAGGCCATCAAGCGCTGAGGCGGCACCTGCGCCACCATGAACATGATGAAGCCCGCCAGCAACATATTGCGGCCATGGTCAATGAAGCGTGCCCCGTTGGCAAAGCCCGACGAATACATGATCAGCAAGCCCGCACACGCCAGCAAAAACACACCAAACGCCAACGGCCCATCAAAGCCTTTGAGCAAGGGTGCCAAGCGATGTCGCAGGCTGGGGTTTTGAAGAACATTGGACATGGCTGAATTATCCCCTGCTCTGGTGGACCCGCTGCTAGCATGCCGTCATGACGCAAGCGCAAGCCACCACCCACCTGCTCTACCTGCACGGTTTCCGCTCATCTCCTCAATCCACCAAAGCACGCCAAATGGCGGCGTTGATGGCCGAGCGTTTTCCTCAGGTGCAATGGTGGTGTCCGCAACTGCCGCCCTCGCCACAAGCGGCGGCCGCGTTGATCGCGCAGGGCACGGCCCACTGGCCGACAGAGACCTCGTCTGTGATTGGCTCCTCCTTGGGTGGTTTCTATGCCACGTGGGTTGCGGCACAGCGCGGCTGGCGTGCGGTGCTGATCAACCCTGCGGTCGATCCAGCCCGTGACTTGAGCCGCTACATCGGCGAGCAAACCAGCTGGCACGACCCGCAAGCGCGTTTTTTCTTTGCGCCTGAATTTGTCGCTGAGCTGCGCGACTTGGTGGTCGGCCCTTTGCCCCACCCCGAACACTTCATGGCTCTGATTGCCAAGGGCGATGAAGTGCTCGATTGGCATGAAATGGCCACCCGCTATGCAGGCGCACAGCAAACCGTCCTCGAAGGCGGCGACCATGCCCTGAGCAACTTTGACCAACACCTCCCGCAGGTACTGGCCTTCCTCGGCCTGTCTTGATTCGGCGTCACCTCGGACAAGCCAACTCAGCGGGCATGGGAGAATTGCTCTCATGTACGCATTGTTTGAAGAAGCTGGCAAATTCCAGACCGGTCGGGTGCTGTCTGAGGCAGAGAGCTCGGCCCACATTGAGCTGGAATCCGGCAAACGGGTGAAGGTCAAGGCAGCCCAGCTGCTGCTCAAGTTCGAGAAGCCTTCGCCTGCTGAACTGATGCGCGAAGCGCAAACCTTGAGCCTCAGCATCGAATTGGACTTGGCCTGGGAGTTCGCACCCGACGACGAGTTTGGTTTTGCCGATTTGGCGCGCGAATATTTCAGCGCCCAAGCCACACTGAGCGAGCAAACCGCCGCCCTGTTGCGCTTGTTCGAAGCGCCCCACTACTTTCGCCGCGCAGGCAAAGGTCGCTTCAAAAAAGCCTCGGCCGAAGTGATCCAACAAGCCCTGGCCGCGATCGAGAAAAAGAAACACATCCAAGAGCAAATCAACAACTGGGCCCAGGCCTTGGCGCAGGGTCAATGCCCTGAACCGGTTCAAGCCCAGCTCTACAAGATTTTGTTCAAGCCCGACAAAAACGCGCCCGAGTACAAAGCCGTGGTCGAAGCGGCACGTGCCACCCAGAAAGCGCCGCTGGCCCTGCTGCAACAAGCCGGCGCCATCAGCTCGGCCTACCAGTTCCACTGGCAACGCTTTTTGTTCGACAACTTTCCCAAAGGCACCGGCTTTCCCGCCCTGCAAGCCCCCGCCATCGCCGACCAACTGCCGCTGGCCCAAGTGCAGGCCTACTCCATCGACGACTCACAGACCACCGAAATCGACGACGCCTTGTCGGTGCAGGGCTTGGGCACAGGCCAAGTCACCCTGGGCATCCACATCGCAGCCCCCGGCTTGGCCTTGAAGCCGGGTGACGCCATCGACCTGCTGGGTCGCCAGCGGCTGTCGACCGTCTACATGCCGGGTCACAAAATCACCATGCTGCCCGACGCCGTGGTGCAAACCTACACCTTGCAAGAAGGGCGCGACTGTCCGGCGGTGTCGCTCTACGCCACCTTCGACGAAGCCACCTTGGGGCTACAACACACCGAAACACGCGTCGAGCGTGTGCCGATTGCGGCCAACCTGCGCCACGACCAGCTCGACGCCATCGTCACCGAAGCTTGGCTCAAGGACGACAACTTTCAGCACGACGCAGGCACCCCAGAGCCCGCCATGCCCCGCGCCCAACTGGCTTTTTTGTTCCGCTTGGCCCAACACCTCAAAGCCCAGCGCGAGGTGGTGCGCGGCAAGCCGGAAAACTTCAACCGACCTGACTACAACTTCCGCCTGGTCGGCAACGAGGGGCAACAACCGCAAGGCCATGAACAGGTGCACATCAGTCTGCGCCAGCGCGGCGCACCGCTCGATTTGATGGTGGCCGAAGCCATGATTCTGGCCAACAGCACCTGGGGCAACTGGATGAATGAACTGGGTGTGCCCGGCATCTACCGCAGCCAAGCCAGCCTGCTGCCGGGTGTCAAAGTGCGCATGGGCACCAAGGCCCTGCCGCATGCGGGCATTGGCGTGCCCAGCTACGCCTGGAGCACCTCGCCGCTGCGCCGCTACACCGACTTGGTCAACCAATGGCAAATCATTGCCTGCGTCAAACACGGCAACACCGCGGCCTTGGCGGCGCCCTTCAAGCCCAAAGATGCCGAGCTGTTCTCGATCATCTCCGCCTTCGACGGCGCCTACACCGCATACAACGGCTACCAAGCGGGCATGGAACGTTTCTGGACACTGCAATACCTCAAGCAGCACCAGATCACCGAACTCACAGCCACCATCTTCAAAACCTTCCCCGGCCAGCCGCCCATGGCACGTGCCGACACCCTGCCCTTGGTGTTGCCGGTGCTGGGCAACAGTGAGCTTCAGCGCGGTGCTCGCGTGCAACTGCGCCTGGGCGCGATCGATGACATCACGCTGGATGTCAGCGGTCAGTTCATGGCCCTGCTCGACACGGCAGATGCCACAGGCACCGACGGCACGCAAGCGCCAGAGGACGAAGACGACAGCACAGCCGCCGGCCCCATCGCGATTGCCATGGACATGGACGATGCGCCTGCTGCGGAGGTCAACCCAACGTGAGTCTCTTGCAGCGTGTCTCCCGTTTGCAATGGGCCTTGGCCATTTCAATTGGCATGCATGCGGCACTGCTGAGCTTGCGCATCGCTGCACCTGCGCAATTTGATCGCTTGTTCCAAGACACGCCGCTCGAAGTGATCTTGGTCAACACCCGCGTGGCGGCCGACGCGCCCGACAAAGCCCAAGCCTTGGCCCAAACCCAGTTGGCGGGCGGTGGCGAGCAACGCACTGGCCGTGCGGCTTCCCCCTTGCCCTCAGCCGCCACCACCCTGTCTGGCGACAGCGCCGACACCCTGCACAAGCAAATGGCGTCCTTGCAACAGCAACAGGCGTTGTTGTTGGCTCAGGTGAAAGATTTGCTGGCCCAGCTGCCACCACCCCAGCCCAAAAAGCCCGAAGACAAACAAGATCCCGTGGATGACAAGCGCCGTCAGTTGCTCAAGTTGCTGGCTGAAATTGAACAGCGCATCGACCAAGACAACGCCCGCCCGCGCAAGCACTACATCAGCCCGGCCACGCGCGAAGTGGCTTATGCACAGTACTACGATGCGCTGCGCCGAAAAATTGAAGACCGTGGCACCTTGTACTTTCCCGAGCGCAATGGTCAAAAACTCTACGGTGCGCTGACCATGGTCATCACCGTCAACACAGACGGGCGTGTGATCAGCACCGAAGTGGTTCAAGGCTCTGGCCAGGCCGACTTGGACCGCCGCGCCCAAGCCATTGCCACCAGCGCCGGACCGTTTGGCGGCTTCACCGCCGCCATGCGCAAACAAGCCGACCAATTGGCCATCGTCTCGCGTTTTATTTTCAGCCGCGACAACACCTTGCAAACCTCAGGGGGTGAGGGCATGAACCGATGAAATTCCCGCGCAGTTCTCCTGTTTGGCGTTGGCTGCTACTGCTGTGCGTGGCCTGGTTGGGCTTGCAGTTTTTTTTCTTGGCACGCATTGCGCTGATGGCGCGACTCGCGCCCGAGTCCACCGCCTTTGAGCGCTCGCAAGCCTGGCAAATCGTCAGCACCCAAGGTCGCTTGCCCTGGCGGCAAGACTGGGTGCCCTACAACAACATCTCCAACCACCTCAAGCGCGCCGTGATCGCATCCGAAGACGACATCTTTGCCCAGCACGACGGTGTGCAATGGGATGCGATCGAAAAAGCCTGGGCCAAAAACGCCAAAGCCGAACTGCAGGCCAGCCGCTCAGCCTCTCACACCACCCGCCCGCCCAAAGTGGTGGGCGGCTCCACCATCACCCAGCAACTCGCCAAAAATTTGTTTCTCTCGGGCGAACGCACTTTCTTGCGCAAAGGCCAAGAGTTTGTGCTGACCCTGATGCTCGAAGCCGTGCTGAACAAGCGACGCATCCTCGAGATCTACCTCAACCATGTCGAGTGGGGTGAAGGCATCTTTGGCGCCGAAGCTGCGGCACAACATTACTTTCGCAAACCCGCTGCGCAATTGGCCGCTTGGGAAGCTGCCCGCTTGGCCGTCATGCTGCCGCGCCCCAAGTACTACCAAAAGTTCCCGCAGTCTGACTACCTCGCAGGCCGCACCGAGGTCATCGTCGCCCGCATGGGCGGCGCACAACTGCCCTGAGCCACCATGCGCATCCTTGGCATTGACCCCGGCTTACGCACCACAGGCTTTGGGGTGATCGATCAAGAAGGCCAGCATTTACGCTACGTCGCCAGTGGCACCATCCGCACCGACAAGCAAGTGCAAGGCAACCTGCCTGAGCGCTTGAAGGTCTTGTTTGACGGCATTCACGAAGTGGTGGCACGCTACCAACCGCACACCGCCTCGGTTGAAATTGTCTTTGTCAACGTCAACCCTCAAGCCACTTTGCTGCTGGGTCAAGCGCGTGGCGCCTGTCTCACAGCCTTGGTGACTTGCCATTTGCCCGTGGCCGAATACACCGCTTTGCAAATGAAGCAAGCCGTGGCGGGTCACGGCAAAGCCAACAAAGCCCAAGTGCAAGAAATGGTCAAACGCTTGCTCAACCTGCCCGGCTTGCCCGGTCCCGATGCGGCCGATGCCCTGGGCCTGGCCATCACCCACGCCCACGCCGGACACTCGATGGCGCGCTTGGCTGCAGCGACGCAGTTGCAGCGCAGCACCAGTGGCATGTACAAGGCAGGACGCAGTCGGTGACGCGGCGCGGCTGCCTGGGCATCCAGCGCGTCGTCTCTACACCTTTAGGAAAGACGCAGGACTTGGACTTACCAAGCCGGCGCGAGTTGGGCCAAACCGGGTGGCGCTTTGCGCGCATCTTCAAAGCTCACCACTTCATAAGCCTCGGGGCGGCTCAAGAGTTCACGCAACAGCTTGTTGTTCATCGCATGACCCGAGCGAAATGCTGAGTAAGCCGCCAACAAAGGCTTGCCGATCAAATACAGGTCGCCCATGGCGTCCAAGATTTTGTGTTTCACAAACTCATCGTCGTAGCGCAGACCATCGCTGTTCAAGACCTTGTAGTCGTCCATCACGATGGCGTTGTCCAACCCACCCCCCAAGGCCAGTCCATTGGCACGCATCATCTCCACATCACGCGTGAAGCCAAAGGTGCGGGCACGCGCAATGTCGCGCACGTAGTTGCCGGTGTCCATGTCAAACACCACGCGCTGGCCGGTGGAGTCGACCGCTGGGTGGTGAAAGTCAATTTCAAAACTCAGCTTGTAGCCATGGTGCGGCTCGAGACGGGCCCACTTCACGTGGGCACCCTCACCCTCTCGCACTTCCACCGCTTGCAGAACACGGATGAACCGTTTGGGCGCGTTTTGCTCCACGATGCCCGCGCTTTGCAGCAAGAACACAAACGACGAGGCCGACCCATCCAAGATCGGCACCTCTTCGGCGGTGATGTCGATGTACAGGTTGTCCAGACCTAAACCGGCACACGCCGACATCAGGTGCTCCACCGTGAACACCTTGGCGCCCGCGTTGGAGATGGTCGAGGCCAGCCGGGTGTCGGTCACCGCCAAGGCGTTGATGGGAATGTCCACCGGCTGCGGCAAATCGACCCGACGAAAGACGATGCCCGTGTCGGGTTGCGCCGGTCGCAGAGTCAGCTCCACACGCTGACCGCTGTGCAGGCCGACCCCCACCGCTTTGGTGAGGGATTGGAGGGTTCGTTGTTTCAGCACAGTCCGAATTTTACCGAGCCCTCTGTCAGAAGGGCCCGGTATCTTTCAATCACCGTGATAGACGCTTTGTCACACTCAGTCCGCTTGCTTGCGCAAGAAGGCTGGGATTTCGTAGTCGTCCATGCCGCCCGACGACAGTGCGTCCACCTTGGCCGCCGCTTGTGTGCGGTTGGTGCGCCACACGCTGGGCACGGCCATGCTGTTGTAGTCGGGTTGGGTGGGTGCAGTGCCCACGCCCAAACCTGCGGCCAAACCCGACAGGCCCGCACTGGCTGCCGCCAAGATGCCCGCCGACGAGGCGTTGTTGGACACCATGGGTTGTGCAAAGTTGTCGGTGCCGGTGCGCAGCACTTGCAGTTGGGGGGCCGCACGACGACCGCCTGCCAAACCGGTGGCCACCACGGTGACGCGAATCTGGTCGCCCAAGCTTTCGTCATAGGCCGTGCCATAAATCACATGGGCCTCTGGCGATGCAAACTTGCGGATGGTGTTCATGGCCTCGCGCGACTCCGACAGCTTCAAGCCGCCCTTGGCTGCGGTGATCAGCACCAACACGCCTTTGGCACCCGACATGTCCACACCTTCCAGCAACGGGCAAGCCACGGCTTGTTCTGCGGCAATGCGCGCACGGTCTGGGCCATTGGCTGCGGCAGTGCCCATCATGGCTTTGCCGGTTTCGCTCATCACGGTGCGCACGTCTTCAAAGTCGACGTTCACCAAGGCTTCGACATTGATGATCTCGGCAATGCCGCCGACCGAGTTTTTCAACACGTCGTTGGCAAAGGCAAAGGCTTCGTCTTGGCTGGCATCGTCGCCGAGCACATCCATCAGCTTTTCGTTCAGCACCACGATCAGCGAATCCACATTGGCTTCGAGTTCAGCCAAACCCGTTTCAGCATTGGCCATGCGGCGGCTGCCTTCAAACTCGAACGGTTTGGTCACCACACCCACGGTCAAGATGCCCATTTCGCGTGCCACACGCGCCACCACAGGAGCTGCACCTGTGCCTGTGCCGCCGCCCATGCCAGCGGTCACGAACAACATGTTGGTGCCCTCCAGCGCCAAGCGGATGTCGTCAATCGCCGCCTCAGCTGCCTCACGGCCGCGCTCTGGTTTGCTGCCTGCGCCCAAGCCGGTTGAACCGAGCTGAATCACTTTGTGCGCATTGCTCACGCGCAGGGCTTGGGCATCGGTGTTGGCCGACACAAACTCCACGCCTTGCACGCCCGAGCTGATCATGTGCTCGACCGCGTTGCCGCCGCCACCGCCCACGCCGATGACCTTGATTTGTGTGCCTGAGTTGAATGCTTCAACTTCGATCATTTCGATGCTCATGTTGTTTCTCCTATCGATCTAAAAAATTGCAGTTGCCTTGAATTTGTTGTGTCTGTGTTGTTGTGCATCGCGCCCTTTCTCTAGGTGGGCGGTGCGTGCGCGGCACCGGGTCGCCATCGTCGACCGCGGTGGCCATGGGGCGGACTGCCGCGTGCCAGGTAGAGCAAGGAGGTAGGGATCATGGTTAAAAGTTCCCCACAAACCAGTCTTTGATGCGATCCATCGCAGATTTAACCGAACCGCTCTTTTGCGACACCTTGACACCGCGCATGCGGTCAATACCAGCCTCTGCCAGCAAGCCCATCACCGTGGCGGCACGCGGCTGAGCCACCATGTCGGCCAAGGCGCTGTTGTAGTGGGCCACGCCGCGGCGCACCGGCTTTAAGAAAATGTCTTCGCCCAACTCCACCATGCCCGGCATCACCGAGCTGCCGCCAGTGAGCACAATGCCCGAGGACAGCACCTCTTCGTAACCCGACTCGCGGATGACTTGCTGCACCAGCGAAAAAATTTCTTCCACCCGAGGCTCAATCACGCCCGCCAGCGCTTGGCGGCTGAGCATGCGCGGGGCTCGGTCGCCCAAGCCCGGCACCTCCACTTGCACATCGGGGTCGGCCAACAACTGCTTGGCAAAGCCCGACTCCACCTTGATGTCTTCGGCATCCTTGGTGGGTGTGCGCAAGGCCATGGCGATGTCACTGGTGATCAAGTCACCCGCAATCGGGATCACCGCCGTGTGGCGGATCGCGCCGTTGGTGAAGATGGCCACATCGGTGGTGCCCGCGCCAATGTCCACCAGCGCCACGCCCAACTCGCGCTCGTCGTCGGTCAAGACCGAGAGGCTAGAGGCCAGGGGGTTGAGCATCAGACGGTCCACATCCAAGCCGCAACGGCGCACGCACTTGATGATGTTTTCTGCCGCGCTTTGTGCGCCGGTGACGATATGCACCTTGGCTTCGAGCCGGATGCCGCTCATGCCAATCGGATGCTTCACATCTTGCCCATCGATGACAAACTCTTGCGGCTCCACCAGCAGCAAGCGTTGGTCGGTCGAGATGTTGATGGCCTTGGCCGTCTCCACCACGCGTGCCACATCGGCTGCCGTGACCTCTTTGTCTTTTACCGCCACCATGCCGGTGGAGTTGATGCCACGGATGTGGCTGCCGGTGATGCCGGTGTAGACCCGCGTGATCTTGCAGTCGGCCATCAGTTCTGCCTCTTTCAAGGCTTGCTGAATGCTTTGCACCGTGGCGTCGATGTTGACCACCACACCCCGCTTGAGGCCATTGCTCGGTGCCACGCCCAAGCCTGCGAGTTTGAGCTCGCCACCCGGCATGACTTCGGCCACGACCACCATGACCTTGGCTGTGCCAATGTCTAAGCCGACCACCAAATCTTTGTAATCTCTTGCCATAAACCGCCTCGTTCTTTCTCTACCTGTGCGCCATCTGTCAACGCGCAGCGGACACGTCGGTCGTGCTCACGCCGCGCAGTCTGAGCGCATACCCGTTGTCGTAACGCAAGTCGGCCGACTCAATCGCCGCCACCTTGCGCCCTAACTTGGCTGTTGCCTGCACCAAGGTCTGACCCAAGCGTTGCATGCGCACCATCACTTCTGCCGTGCTGCCACGGCCCAACTCGATCACGGCGCCATGCGCCACCCGGGCGCGCCAACTGCCGCGCCCCGTCAATTCCAAACTTTCCAGGGGCAAGTTCAAGCCCGCGAACACCGGCATCAAAGCCTGGTACATCACCAGCACTTGCTGCGACTGGCTGTCAGGCCCGCGCAGACGTGGCATCTTGTCGTTCTCCAGTTCACCCACATTGGCTTCAAACACTTCGCCATAGCTGTTGACCATGCGCGACTCACCGTCGTCGCCCCAATACGCCACCGGGCTGTGTTCTTGCAAGGTCACACGCAAGCGGTTGGGGAATTCGCGCGCCACACTGGCGCTGCGCACCCAAGGCACGGCCTGAAAGGCGGCTTGCACACGGTCTAGATCGGTGGTGAAAAAATTGCCACTCAAACGCGTCACCACGTTGGCGCGCAAGGTCACGGCGTTGTTGTGCTCGACATCGCCCAGCACCGTGATGCCCGCCAAGGCAAAAGTGGGCAAACGGGTCAAAGCCCAAAGACTGGTCACCACAGCGCCCGCCAACAAGCCCACCAACATCAAGGACGAGGCCATGTGCATCAAGCGCACGTCCAAGGGCACCACCACCGAGGTGTCGGCCTCGGGGCGTGGGCGCATGTGGGGGATGTAGCGGTTGCTCATGGGTGTGAGGGGCCAGGTGGGTGATCCAGCGTGGCACTGGCCAGCAATTTCAAACACAGGTCTTCGTAGCTGATGCCCGCAGCACGCGCTGACATCGGGACCAGCGAATGGCTGGTCATGCCGGGCGAGGTGTTCATCTCCAGCAAAAAGGGTTTGCGGTCGCTCGCGCGCAGCATGATGTCGGCACGCCCCCAGCCACGACAGCCCAGAGCGCGGTAGGCCGCCACCACCAAGCGTTGTATGTCGTGCTCTTCTTGAGCGGGCAAGCCACTGGGGCAGTGGTACTTCACATCGTCGGTGAAGTACTTGTGGTTGTAGTCGTACGCACCATCGGGCGCGGCAATGCGCACCACAGGCAAAGCGTAGGCGGTCGCACCGCTGCCCAACACCGGACAGGTCAATTCCTCACCGGTGATGAATTCTTCGCACAACAAATCGGGGTCATAACGTGTGGCCAACGTGACCGCGTCGGCCATCTGCGCGGCATCGGTCACACGGGTCATGCCAATGGATGAGCCTTCACGCGGTGGCTTGACGATCAGTGGCAAGCCCAGTTGTGCAGGAATGGCGGCCACTTTCTCGGGCGTTTGTTCATCGGCGTCGAGCCACACATAGCTTGGGGTGGACAAACCCACCGCCGTCCACACCCGCTTGGTCATCACCTTGTCCATGGCCATGGCCGAGGCCATCACGCCCGAGCCGGTGTAGGGAATGCCCAGCAACTCCAGCGCACCTTGCACCGAACCGTCTTCGCCATAGCGGCCATGCAGCGCGATGAAACAGTGGGTGAATCCCTCACGTTTCAAGGCGTCCAAGCTGCGCTCGGCCGGGTCAAAGGCCAGGGCATTCACGCCTTGGGATTGCAAAGCCTTGAGCACGCCAGTGCCCGACATGAGCGAGACCTCGCGCTCTGCCGACAGGCCGCCCATCAACACCGCCACCTTGGCGGTTTGCACATCGAATGTTGGATTCACGCGGTTCATGCCATCAACTCTGGGTTGGGGTCAGCGCCAGCACCTGGGCCGGCACTTGACCGATCGAGCCTGCGCCCATGCACATCACCACGTCGCCGTCTTGGGCGTTGTCGGCAATGACTTGGGCCATTTTTTGAATGTCATCCACAAAGACCAAGGCCTCATGCCCGGCCACCCGCATGGCGCGTGACAAGGCCCGGCCATCGGCGGCGGGAATTGGGGTTTCGCCAGCGGCGTAAATTTCAGACAACCACAGCACATCGGCACGCGCCATGACCTGCACAAAGTCTTCAAAGCAGTCGCGGGTGCGGGTGTAGCGGTGCGGCTGGAACGCCAGCACCAAACGCCGTCCTGGAAAGGCGCCACGCGCCGCCGCCAAGGTGGCTGCCAACTCGACCGGGTGGTGGCCATAGTCTTCGATCAAGGTGAAGTGGCCGCCGTGTTTGGCCGCCACCTCGCCATGGCGCTGGAAGCGCCGACCCACGCCTTTGAACTCGGCCAAGGCTTTGACCACGGCCGCATCGGGCACGTTCAGCTCCACCGCCACCGCGATGGCGGCCAAGGCATTGAGCACGTTGTGCTCGCCCGCGAGGTTGAGCGTGATGTCTAAATCGGGCAAGGTCACGCCGTTGCGCCGCTGCACGGTAAAGCGCATGCGCCCGTTGTCGGCTTGCACATTCACCGCACGCACTTGGGCTTGTTCGTTGAAGCCGTAACTGGTGATGGGGCGCGACACCTCGGGCAAGATGCTGCGCACGGCAGCGTCATCGGTACACAACACCGCAGCGCCATAAAACGGCATGCGGTGCAAGAACTCGACAAACGCCCCCTTCAAACGGTTGAAGTCGTGGCCATAGGTGTCCATGTGGTCCGCATCGATGTTGGTCACCACCGCCATCACCGGCAACAAGTTCAAGAACGAGGCGTCCGACTCGTCGGCCTCGACCACGATGTGCTCACCCGAGCCCAATTTGGCGTTGGCCCCTGCACTGTTGAGGCGCCCACCAATCACAAAGGTCGGGTCCATGCCTGCCTCGGCCAGCACACTGGCCACCAAGCTGGTGGTGGTGGTCTTGCCGTGGGTGCCTGCAATGGCCACGCCTTGCTTCAAGCGCATCAACTCGGCCAACATCACGGCACGCGGCACCACCGGAATGAGTTTGGCGTGGGCCGCCACCACCTCGGGGTTGTCGGCTTGTACCGCGGTGGAGGTGACCACAGCATCCGCACCCGCGATGTGGGTTGCCGCATGGCCCACATAGGTGCTGATGCCCAAGGCCTGCAAACGCTTCAGGGCTGCGCTGTCTGACAAATCAGAACCCGACACCACATAGCCCAGGTTCAACAGCACTTCGGCAATGCCGCTCATGCCAGCGCCACCGATGCCCACAAAGTGAATGTGACGGATCGCGTGCTTCATGCCACAACCCTCGTCTGCGTCAATGCGTCACAGGCGGCGGCCACGGCTTGAGCGGCTTCTATTTTTCTCATCGCATAGGCTTTCTCTGCGCACGCCAACAGCGTGCGTCGTGTCATGGATTGCAAACGGTTGGCCAAGTCCTGGGCTTGCAGTTGCGATTGCGCGATCAACCAACCGCCGCCCGCATCGACCAAGAAGCGGGCATTGGTGGTTTGGTGGTCGTCCACCGCATGCGGAAACGGCACATAAATGGCCGCCACACCCACGGCGGCCAGTTCGGTCACCGTGCTTGCGCCCGCACGCGCAATCACCACATCGGCGTCGGCAAAAGCTTGGGCGGTGTCGTCAATGAACGGTGTGAGTTCGGCCTGCACGCCGGCGTCGGCATAGGCGTGGCGCAAGGCCTCAATTTGTTGGGCACCGCTTTGGTGGATCACGTGTGGACGCTGCTCCGCTGGGATCAGTGCCAAGGCCTGAGGCACCAAGGTATTGAGCGCCTGTGCGCCCAAACTGCCACCCACCACCAACACACGCAAGGGCCCGCTGCGCTGTGCAAAACGCTCTGCAGGTGTGGGCTGGGTGACAAACCCGGCGCGCAAAGGATTGCCCACCCATTCGGCCTGGGGCATCACGCCGGGGAAAGCGCTGAACACCCGCTGGGCCAGCCGCGCCAGCACCTTGTTGGCCATGCCCGCCACCGAGTTTTGCTCGTGCAACACCAGGGGCTTGCTGCACAGTGCAGCCATCAAACCGGCGGGGAAGGTGATGTAGCCACCCAAGCCCAGCACCACATCGGGTTGGACACGGCGCATCACACACAGGCTTTGCCAGAAGGCACGTGCCAACTTGAACGGCAAGCGGGCCAGCGTGGCCCAGCCTTTGCCACGCACACCCGAGAACTGCACCGCCTCGTAAACGAAGCCACGCGGCGACACCAACTGGCTCTCCATGCTTGGCGCAGGTGCGCCCAACCAATGCACGCACCAGCCTTGGCTGCGCAGCAACTCGGCCACGGCCAAGCCGGGGAAGATGTGCCCCCCGGTGCCACCGGCCATGACCAAGGCTGTACGTGGCACAGGCGTCATAAACGGCCTCCATGCATGAGCACGCGGTTTTCATAATCCACGCGCAGCACCACGGCGATGGCGATGAGGTTGAGCAAGATGGCCGAGCCGCCGTAGCTCATGAGCGGCAGGGTCAGGCCTTTGGTGGGCAAGGCGCCGAGGTTCACGCCGATGTTGATGAAGGACTGAAAGCCCATCCAAATGCCCACGCCTTGCGCCACCAGACCGGCAAACACGCGGTCCATGGCAATGGCTTGGCGGCCGATGTACATGATGCGGCGTGTCAGCCACATGAACATGGCGATGATGGTCAGCACGCCGACGAAGCCAAACTCTTCGCCAATCACGGCCAGCAAGAAGTCGGTGTGGGCCTCGGGCAACCAGTGCAGCTTTTCCACGCTGCCGCCCAAACCCACGCCAAATATTTCGCCGCGACCAATGGCGATCAGCGAGTGCGACAACTGGTAGCCCTTGCCCAAGGCGTGCTCCATGCTCCACGGGTCGAGGTAGGCAAAGATGCGTTCGCGCCGCCACTCGGACGAGGCGATGATGAGTGCGAACACGCCAATCAAGGCGGTGGCGATCAAGAAGAACATGCGGGCATTCACGCCGCCTAAGAACAAGATGCCCATGGCGATCACGGCAATCACCATGAAAGCGCCCATGTCGGGCTCGGCCAGCAGCAGCAAGCCCACGATGAACACGGCCGCGCCCATGGGCGTGACGGCTTTGAAAAACTTCTCTTTCACCTCCATCTTGCGCACCATGTAGTTGGCGGCATACAGCAGCACGCCGAACTTGGCCAACTCCGAAGGCTGAAAGTTCATGAAGCCCAAACCAATCCAGCGCCGCGCGCCATTGACCGCCTTGCCAATGAAGGGCATCAACACCGCCATCAACAGCACGATGGAGACGATGAACACCCATGGCGCCACACGCTCCCAGGTGTTGAGCGGCACTTGAAAGGCCAGCAAGGCCGCCACAAAGGCCACGCACAGCGACAGGCTGTGGCGGATCAAGAAATGGGTGGGGGTGTAGTAGCTGCCTGTACGGGGGTTGTCGGGCATGGCAATCGAGGCCGAATACACCATCACCAAACCAATCATCAACAAGGCAAACGTGACCCACACCAAAGGCTGGTCAAAGCCTTTGACGTGCACCGGTGACGCGCCGGTGCGTGCGAACTCGGTGCCGTGCACGCGCACCGGCAAGGCATCCAAACCCGGCTCGGGTTGCGCACCCCATGAACGCGCGATGCGGGCATTCAACGCCTGCATCCAGCGCTTGAGCGCGTTGGGCTGTTGGTTCATGGTGGCTGCACTCACAGCGCACCCCCATGTTCAATGGCCAAGGCCTCGACTGCAGCCACAAACACCTCGGCACGGTGTGCATAGTTGCGAAACATGTCCAGACTGGCGCAAGCGGGCGACAACAACACCGCGTCGCCTGACTGTGCCAATTGGTGGCACAGGGCCACGGCGTCAGGCAAGGACGCCGCCTCGTGCAGCGGCACACCGCTGTCTTGCAAGGCCATGCGCAACGCTGGGGCGTCGCGCCCCATCAGCACCACGGCCCGGGCGTGGTGGCGCACCGGGTTGAGCAAAGGTGCAAAGTCTTGGCCCTTGCCGTCGCCGCCCAAGATCACCACCAAGCGTCGCTCGGCGCCCAAGCCTTGAATCGCGGCCACGGTGGCGCCGACGTTGGTGCCTTTGCTGTCGTCAAAGTACTCGACACCTTGCAACACCGTCACCGGCTCAACCCGGTGCGGTTCACCGCTGTACTCGCGCAAGCCATACAACATGGGGGCCAAGCCCGCACCAGTGCTGCACGCCAAGGCCAAGGCGGCCAGGGCATTGAGCGCGTTGTGGCGACCTCGGATGCGCAAGGCATCGGCGGGCATCAGCCGCTGGATGTGAATCTCTTCCTCGTCTTCGGGGCTGGTGACACGCTTTTTGCGACGTGTCTCGTCGGCCTCTAGGGCACGCACCAACCAGGTCATGCCGTTCATGTTTTCAATGCCGTAGTCACCAGGACGCTGCGGCAAGTCGCCACCAAAGGTGACGTGGGCGCGCACTTGGGGGCGTTGCAACTTGACTCTGATGGGTTCTGGAATCATCCCCATCACCACCGGGTCTTCGCGGTTGAGGACCATGAGGCCTTGGGCGCCAAAGATGCGGGCTTTGGCTGAACCATAGGTGCTCATATCGCCGTGCCAGTCGAGGTGGTCTTGGCTGAGGTTGAGCACGGTGGCTGCGCTGGGCTGGAAGTTGTCCACGCCGTCGAGTTGAAAGCTCGACAACTCCAACACCCACACCTGCGGCAGGTGGGGGTGATCGGCGGGCGGCGGTGGCGGCGGCACCAGCGGTGGCAGGTTCACCTCGTAGGGCGTGTCATCGCTGCTGGGGGCGGGTTCTGATGCCGATGGCTCGCCAGCTTCCAAAGCCTCATCGGCCAACAGCTCACCTTGTGCATCCAGCGCGGGCACAGTGTGCGGTGCATCGGGATCGGCCAGCGCGTCGTGGGCCGCAGCATGTTCGGCGTGGTGTTGCGCCAGCTGCTCGGCAGCGCCTTGTGTCGCGGCTTGCTCGGCAGCCTGCTGTGTGGCGAGCTGGTCATCGCGCTCGGCTTGCTCACTGGCCGCTTGCGCCTGTGCCGCTTGCTGCGCCAGTGCCTCATCGGTGGCGGCTTGGTCCAAGGCTTGCGCCAAGGTGTCGAGCAAGGTAGGGCCAATATTGCCCGCCACGGCCACACGCAAGCCCGCGCGCTCTAGCAGCTGGCCGGTCAGCGAGGTGACGGTGGTTTTGCCATTGGTGCCGGTGATGGCCAAGACCTTGGGGTGGTAGGCGTGCGTGCTTTGCAGGTCGTGCAAGGCCTGGGCAAACAAGGTCAGCTCAGTGCCCACCCACAGGCCTGCCGCTTGCGCGGCTTGCCACACTGGCGCCACCGATTCGGGCGACAAGCCGGGGCTCTTGAACACGGCCCGCACGTCTTGCCCTTGGACCAAATCGGCAACAAATTCACTGTGAATGAAACGAACCTGCGGCAACTCGGCCTGGAGCACAGCCAGCTGCGGCGGCGCCGCGCGGGTGTCGGCCACCTGCACCTGTGCGCCGCAGCGCACGCACCAACGCGCCATCGCCAGGCCGGAGTCACCCAGGCCCAGAATCAGCACCGATTGGTTGAGGCGTTGCAGCATGGCCTGGTTACCTCAGCTTCAAGGTCGACAAGCCCACCAGGCACAGCAGCATGGTGATGATCCAAAAACGCACCACGACCTGGGTTTCTTTCCAACCGGTCTTCTCAAAATGGTGGTGCAGCGGCGCCATCTTCAAGATGCGGCGACCTTCGCCAAATTTTTTCTTGGTGTATTTGAAGTACCCCACTTGCAGCATGACCGACAAGGCCTCGACCACAAAGATGCCACCCATGATGGCCAGCACGATTTCTTGCCGCACGATGACCGCGATGGTGCCCAAGGCGCCGCCCAGGGCCAAGGCCCCCACGTCGCCCATGAAGACCTGAGCCGGATGGGTGTTGAACCACAAAAAGGCCAAGCCTGCGCCCGCCATGGCGCCACAAAACACCATCAACTCGCCCGAGCCGGGAATGTAGGGGAACAGCAGGTATTTGGAGTACACCGAGCTGCCGGTGACATATGCAAACACCCCCAAGGCCGAGCCCACCATCACCACCGGCATGATGGCCAAGCCGTCGAGTCCATCGGTCAAATTCACCGCATTGCTGGAACCCACAATGACCAAATAGGTCATGATCACAAAGCCAAACACGCCCAGCGGATAGCTGACCTCTTTGATGAAGGGCAGCAACAAGCCGGCTTTGGGCGGTAGGCTCACGTCAAAGCCTGACTGGACCCAGGTGTAGAACAACTCCAAGACGCGGTAGTTGCTGCTCTCGGAAATGCTGAACACCAAATACAGCGCAGCCAACAAACCAATCAAGGATTGCCAGAGGTATTTTTCACGCGAGGGCATGCCTTCTGGGTCTTTGCGCACCACCTTGCGCCAGTCGTCGGCCCACCCAATGGCGCCAAAGCCAAAGGTGACGATCATCACAATCCAGACAAAACGGTTGCTCAAGTCAGCCCACAACAAGGTGGAGATGGCGATGCCAATCAAAATCAACACCCCGCCCATGGTGGGCGTGCCGCTTTTGACCAAGTGGCTTTGCATCGCGTACTCGCGGATGGGCTGACCAATTTTCAAGGCGGCCAAGCGGCGGATCACGGCGGGGCCTGCGAACAAGCCAATCATCAACGCAGTGACGGCGGCCATCACGGCTCGGAAGGTGAGGTACTGGAAGACCCGAAAGTAACCAAACTCTGGCGAGAGGGTTTGCAGCCATTGGGCCAGCGTCAGCAACATGATGCAGATTCCTTGTCTTGGTTGTTGTCATGACAGGCTTGAATGGCGTCGACCACGCGCTCCATCTTCATGAAGCGCGAGCCTTTGACCAACACACTGCCCAACTGCGGCAATTGGTGCAGCACCTCAGCCGTCAAAGCGTCCATGTGCGAGCAATGCTGTGCACCCGGGCCATAGGCCTGCGCGCTGAAGGCGGCTAGCTCGCCCAAACACAGCAGGTGCTCAATGCCCGAGGCTTGCGCATAAGCGCCCACCTCGTGGTGGAACGCAGGGCCTTGTGTGCCCACCTCACCCATGTCGCCCAAGACCAGCAAATGGGGCCCAGGCAACTCGGCCAACACGTCAATGGCGGCGCGCACCGAGTCGGGGTTGGCGTTGTAGGTGTCGTCCACGCCCGTGATGGCGCGGCCTTGGCACACCACACCAAAAGCGCGGGAGCGGCCTTTGACGGGCTCGAACCTTGACAGTCCTTGGGCGATCACTTGAAGCGACACACCCGCTGCCAAGGCACAGGCTGTGGCCGCCAATGCATTGCCCACGTTGTGGCGCCCGGCGATGTGCAACTGGGTGATCAACAGACCTGCCGGTGTGTGCGCCTCGACCGCCCAATGGTCGTTCACCCAAACCGCCGTGCGCAGCACCACCTCGGCAGGGCCTTGGCCCGTCTGCGAAGCCCGCATGGCAAAGCGCATGCAACGGCGCGCGCCTGCCAAGCTTTGCCACAGGGGGGTGTAGGCATCGTGCGCCGGAAACACCGCGACGCCCGAGTCGGGCAAGGCGCTGAGGACGGCCCCGTTTTCTTGCGCCACGGCTTCGACCGTGGCCATGAATTCTTGGTGCTCGCGCTGGGCGTTGTTGACCAAGGCCACGCTGGCTTGCGCCATGGCGGCCAAGGCGGCAATTTCGCCCGGGTGGTTCATGCCCAGCTCCACCACCGCGCAGCGGTGGTGCGCACGCAAACGCAGCAAGGTTTGCGGCACACCGATGTCGTTGTTCAAATTGCCTTGGGTGGCCAAGGCAGCGTCACCCCAGCCCGCGCGCAAGATGCTGGCGATCATTTGGGTCACGGTGGTTTTGCCATTGCTGCCGGTCACGGCGATCAGGGGCAAGTCAAATTGCGCACGCCAAGCTTGGGACAGCTGCCCCAAGGCGCGGCGGCTGTTTGCCACCTCGACCCCGCTCAGTTGCGCGGCGTCCAAACCTTGCTGGGCCAACGCGGCCACCGCACCGCTGGCGGCAGCTTGGGGCAAAAAGTCATGCGCATCAAAGCGCTCACCCTGCAAGGCCACAAACAAGTCGCCCACTTGCAAGCTGCGGCTGTCGGTGTGCACGCGTTGCACGCACAGCGTGGCATCGCCACACACACGGGAGCCAGGCAGCCAGCTGGCGATGCGTTGCAGACTCAGGTTCATATCAGGCATGGGCCCTCCATGTCTGCAGGGCCGCCTGTGCATGGGCGACGTCGCTGAAAGGCAGTTTGACGCCTTGCACGTCTTGGTAGTCTTCGTGGCCCTTGCCTGCGACCAACACCACATCGTG
>CANCUP010000016.1 GCA_947381325.1 Comamonadaceae bacterium | reverse complement strand
GGCAGAAAACCAAATTAGTTGTCTAGTGTCCAGCTTTTATCAAAAGGGATGACGGTCTCAACCCCAAGGCGGCTGCAATCTTCACGATATTAATGGCAGTGACGTTGTGCTCCCCCCGCTCGATCCCGCCCATATAAGAACGGTCTAACCCCGCATCCACAGCGAGTGCTTCTTGGGACAGTTTCATCTGAATTCGCGCTTTTCGTATAGCCAGCCCCAAGTCAACTAAGACCTGATCTCCTGCATGCTTTGGGGATGGTTTTGCCATGCCCGTAATCGTCCGTTTTTGACGGAGAAAGAACCACGGGATAAGATACCCATAATATCGATGAATGGATTTTTATGGAAACGTTTACATGGGTTCTTGGCATTTACCTTTTGATCGGTGTGTTCAAAGCACTTGGGCATTTGGGCTCTGGAAAAGTCGGTCTGCAAGGACCATTGGTCACATTCATCACAGTCACATTGTTGTGGCCTGTCCTTTAAACAAAGTATGAATTTACTTATTTCAATACTTGCAGGCCTGTTCATACTGTTCGGGATAGGCCTCTTTTTCTCACCAGCTCGCGGCTCTGGGATCGCCGGTGTCATCTGCATTGGCTCAGGTGTCATTGCATACGATGAGAAAACTCTCATGCCACTAGCAATTGGCTTTGGTTTGCTTTGGGTTTTGCGCCTTTTGGGCGTGGAAGAACGTTAAAGGAGAAGTTAGATGTTTGGATTATTTGGTAAGTCAGGATTCGAATCTGAAATGGATGTACTTGATAAAAAATATAAAAGTATGGGTGCCGAAATGATGATCGCAATGAATAGTTTTCAGATACAAAAGCAAATGGCTTTGCTTTTGTCGATGGCTGATATTTGTGAACAAAAATCTAAATGTTGCAAAAAATATGGAAAGTTTGAAGAAATGGCGAAATGGCAAGAAGCAAAAGAAAAAGCGTTAAAACTGCACGGATAAAAAAAGGAGACTCTAATGTTCGGTCTATTTAATAAAGTACCCAAGAAGTTTATCGCGCATCGACTTGACCCAATGAGAGGCTACTACACCGATGAGGTCATACCTGACTCAGAGGCTGACGCTAAACGTCTAGCTCAAATTGCAGATGGAGAAAAACTGTACTTCATCACATATTATGAAGACGGTAAACCAATCGAAAACCTAGTACCAGCTAGCAAAAAACAACTTTGGTTGAATTTAAAAAACGAGCAGTATTAAATGGCAAGCGCTAACTGGGCTTTGGCGAGCCAGCTTCAAGCTCGAATGCCGCATACTTACACAGCCATGGAGCACTTAGTCATGGCAATGGCCGACGCTCACAACAACAAAGGTAAGACTTCATTCTTTGGCAATGACAAGGGTTTAAAGAGCTACATGAAGTTTGAGGAAAAGCTCAAGGGTGCATTGTTTGCGTTAACCATGGATGGGCTTTTGAACCGCTTTGACACTTCAGAGAAATACCGTGAAACGCTGCTTACTGTGGTGGCTGCTTGGTTTGAGATTTTTCCGAATTGGCCTGATGCCGAGTCATTTGCGTGGGAAAAACTACAGTCAAATCCAGTAGAAGCGCGAAGGCTGATTTCATCGCTTGCTAGCCTTCAAAAATAAATGACAAGAACCTCAGGCGACAAAGTCATCCAAACACACTGCTGTGGAGCGCTTTTACGGACACCTTCATATTCGTCAATAAACTTATCCGCCAATGAGCGCTGGACTGATGGTCGCGTTGTCGGCAGCTTGTTTGAAAACGGTGGCGGACTTCGCCGGTGTACGTGTGGCGAATACTTTCTCTTAAGTGATGCAACTACCGTGGGAGCAATTGCAAAGCAGAAGCCACGCGCTCCTGAAAATTGGGATCGGAAATCTGCGTCTTGGTGGCATCGTTTCTGGGGATTCCCAACGCTTGAGCACATCCTCCACATCTACGACACCCGTGACCCTGCCCTGATTGATAAAGAAGAAACTCAACTACCACCTCGCGTAATGCATGTCGTTGATAGTGAGCTCGCTGAAATAATTTCCTCACCAAACTTATCAGCTGAAATTGAGATCATTGCCCGCCGGAGGTACTGGCGCTATTTGAATGACAGTTACCGCGAAACATATCGCCACGCTCGGGAAATAGATCCAGCTGCGATACCTAGTTATGAGCCGTCATTGCAGCAACGACAAAACATGGTGAGGTTGTTGAGCTTGCTTGATGCCCATCACACTCAAGACTGGACCGAAATGGCAGAGCTTCTCCGTGAGCTTGGGGAGCCAACTGCGGCAAAGAATGCTTTGAAAAACGCACACGAACATCAGGCCAAGGATGTCGCCTTGCAGAATCAGTTGATTAACCAAGATATTCAGGCGCCCGTGCGGTTTAGGTACTAATTCAAAAGGCCATCAATGAAATATGAAGACTCCATGCACGCCATTCAAGCCAAGGGCTTTAACTGGGCTTTATTCAGAGAGTACTTTCCGTTCGGTGACATAAGCCTTAGAGAAGGTAACTATCAAAAGTTATTGACAGCGGCATTGGAAGCCTTACCCCAGCATGATGACCGTATTCAATTAATAGCACTGCTTGATGCTCAAGCTGCTGTGTTTTTAGAGCAAGTCTTCGTTCAGAATGAAGCTCTTGAAAAGTTAGATCCAAACAGAGAGCATGATGGTTTAAACGCGCACTTCGCTTCAGCATGGATACAAATCAACTCAAACGTCTGTAATCACTATGGACTGCCACGCAGACAGTTACGTTCTGTAATGCTTGAACTGGGTAAAAACGAAACCCTTGCAGACAAAATCTGCGGCTAGAAACTTAGCAACCTTGTCTAACGTTTGACATGAGTTCTCCAATTTTCAAATCGTTTGAGCAGATCATGGTTAATACTGCACTGGGGGGACCCAAATAGAAAACGGGGGGGTGGGGGTACGGTGGGGGTCTGCAGGAGGGAGCCGCTGTCCACGCGGTCCAGCATCTGATTGGTTGCTCTGCCAGGTTCACCTGTTGGTCTCGGCAGCGAACTGGGTTAGCAAACGCATTTTTTAGCCAACATCTGTATGACAGGTACTCTTTTCTTAATGTTGGTCCTTATGTGGGGAAAGACGTTTTTAATGCATTTCTTTACCCTTAGTTCTACAGACTCCTTCTCCGCCAGCTATCAAGCAAAGACGCCCCTCACGGGGCGTTTTTCATTCACGCACGATTTTCCTAAACTCGATGGCTAAGGCCTGACCAACTGATCAAGCGATGTGATCTTCATGGTTCAATAACACCAACTAGGCTCCTCCATGAGCTTTTTTTTGACGCTTGCCTTTGGATGGCGATGTCCACATTTCAAACCCTGTTCAAGACCAAATGTTTGACGTTGGTGGTGTCAGCCCTGACCTTTGTCAGCGCTGACGCACACGAGGCGAATCTGCCAACAGCCTTGGGTGATGTGCAAGTCACGGGCCGCGATGACAACGCGATGGGTTCCAGCGATGCGGCCAGTGAGGGGGTGGTGGGGTCGGCGCAGTTGCGCAGCCGTGCGACCTTGCGACCTGCAGATATTTTGGAATACATCCCCGGCATGGTGGTGACCCAACATTCGGGCGACGGCAAAGCCAACCAATATTTTTTACGCGGCATGAACCTGGACCACGGCAGCGACTTTGCCACCAGCGTCAACGGTGTACCCGTCAACATGCCCAGCCATGCACATGGCCAAGGCTACAGCGATCTGAACTTTTTGATCCCCGAGTTGGTCAGTCGGGTCCAATACCGCAAAGGGCCTTACGCTGCTTCAGAGGGTGATTTTTCGTCAGCGGGTTCGGCGCATGTTGTCTACCGATCCCAACTTGACCGTCCTCTTGCAGACGTCACGCTTGGACAAGGCGGCTATGCGCGTGTGTTGGTGGCGGGCTCGCGGGATGTCAGCGATGGGTTGACTTTGTTGTCAGCCTTGGAGCGGGTCAACCACAACGGGCCGTGGTCCACGCCCCAAGCCTTACGCAAACTCAATGCGCAGTTCATTCTCAGCAGTGGCAGCCCCCGAGAGGGGTGGTCAAGCAGTGTGTCGGCTTATTCAGCCAGTTGGAACTCGACCGACCAAGTGCCTCAACGCTTGCTCGATGCGGGCACTTACCAAGGCCTGCCCTTTGGGCGCTTTGACACCCTGGACGCCAGTGATGGCGCCAAGACGCGGCGCACCAGTGTGTCTGGCAATTGGCATCAAAGCTCAGCCCATGCCTTGACACAAGTCAACTGGTATGCCGTGTCGTACAGCTTAGACCTGTTCTCCGATTTCACCTACAGCTTGCACCGCGCCACAGACCAAATGGCCCAAATGGATCAGCGCACAGTGCTCGGCGGTCAAGCTTCCAAGTCTTGGTTCACAGAACTTACCGACCAGCAGCCCATGCAAAACACAATCGGTCTGCAAGTGCGCCAAGACCGCATCAAGCTTGGACTGTTTGACTCTGCGCTGCGGCAGATTCAATCGACCGTGCGTGACGACAGCGTGAATCAAACGCTGCTGGGGGTCTATGGCGAAAACGAGGTGGGATGGAACGGTTGGTTTCGCACAGTGGCTGGTGTTCGCGCGGATCAATTCAATGCCAGCGTCAGCAGTGCCCCGCAAGCTTTGAATTCAGGCACAACCAGTGACATCAAAATTTCGCCCAAGTTGTCTTTGATTGCTGGCCCTTGGCACAAGACCGAAGTTTTTTTCAATGCGGGTCGTGGGTTTCACAGCCATGACGCCCGAGGGACCACGGCCAAGGTGGATCCGAGAACAGGGCAGCCGATCGATGCGGTGTCTGCCCTGGTGCCTTCTCGGGGCCAAGAAATAGGCATCAAGTCACAACCCGTCCCGGATTGGCGAACCTCCTTGGCCATTTGGCGCTTGGACTTCGATGCTGAGTTGGTCTATGCGGGCGACACCGGAAACACAGCGGCAGGACGGCCCAGCCGCAGAACCGGGGTGGAGTGGAGCAACCACTGGACGCTGGGCGAGCAGCTGTGGATGGATGCCAACTTGGCTTGGACACGTCCCAGATACTCAGACAACGACCCTCTCGGTAACCACATTCCCAATGCGGTGCAAAAAGTTGCCAACCTCAGCTTGGTTTTGAATCCGTTGGGTTTTTGGTCTGGGTCTGTGGGCGTGCGCTATGTGGGAGCGGCCGCTTTGGTAGAAAACAATTCGGTCCAATCGGCGTCGCGTGTGAACGCTGAGCTGCGCGTCAACCGCAAACTGTCCAACGATGTCGATGTCAGCTTGGACATCTTCAATCTGACAGACCGCCAGAACAACGACATCAGCTACTACTACACCTCAAGAGTGGCAGGTGAGCCTGTGGCCGGTGTCGACGGCACCCATGTGCACCCCGCCGAGCCGAGGTCGGTCAGGGTCACAGTGCGCAAGCGTTATTAGCCCCACACGACACGGCACCTGTCGTTATTCATCTTTCATGTTGGTGGCTTTGACCACAGCCGACTGTCGCTGTCTTTCCTCGTCGACAAACTTCACGAAGGCAGCGCGAGTGCCACCCACAGGCTCAATGCCCACATTTTTAAGTCGTTCAGAAATTTCAGGCATCTTCATGGCCGCATCGACGGCAGCACTGAATTTGTCAAGAATGTCCACAGGCGTTGCGCGCGGGGCATGGATGCCCGCCCAGTGGGCAATGCGCAATTGGCCAAAGCCTTGTTCGGTTGCGGTGCTCAGCTCAGGGTAGACAGCGATGCGCGATGTCCACGTGTTGGCCAGTGCTTTGAGTTTGCCGCTCTTGACAAAGGGCAAGGCCACAATGCTGGCTTCCGACGTACCGTCGACTTGGTTGCTCAAGACGGCCGTGATCGATTCGGAGCCACTTTTGTATGGCACCAAGTCAAGCTTGGCGCCATAGTTGGTTTCCAAAATGCCAGACACAAAATGCGGCGTGCTACCCGTGCCTGCCGTGGCCCAGTGAAAACCAGCGCCGGCTTTGGATGCCGCCACAAACTCTTTCAAGTCTTTGTAGGGCGAGTTTGCTGGCACCAGCACCACGGAAGGCGCCAACCCAATCATGACCACCGGAACCAAGTCACTGTCTTTGTAGGGCATGGATTTTTTGATCATGCTGTTGGAGATGACGCCTGCACCACTGATCAAAAATGTATAGCCATCCGCCGCGCTTTTAGCAACCAAGTCTGCCCCCAGTGTTGTCCCGCCTCCCGGCTTGTTTTCAATCAGCACCGCTTGTCCCAGCACTTTAGAAGCACCTTCGGCTGCAGCACGCGCCATCAAGTCGTTGGCGCCACCTGCTGAAAAAGGCACCACCAGTTTGATGGGTTTGACAGGCCATGCAGTTTGGGCTTGTGCGTTCATGGCCAAACAAATGGACGTCAAGCCCATGAGAGTGAGGAGGCGGCGGGTGAGCATATGGATCTCCGGGTTGTGTCGTTGGCGTTTATTTTTGTCGAGAGGATTCGATCAAGCGCAATTGCCACGGAATGATCACTTTGGAGAAGATCACAGGATCGATCCAACCCGTGGCTTCGCGTCCCAAGTGTCCGCCGCGCGGGTTGATCCAAGCGTCTTTGGGGATGTCACCGCTGCGCAGCAACAGCTCGGCGTCTTCAATCGGCGTTTGGGTGTCTTTGACGCCTGCGACAACCAGCATGGGTGCTGTGGGCTTGCCCAGCAGACCTTGCTTCTTCAAAGACATTTCTGGAATCAATCGGTACAAGTCCGCCACAGTGTTCGCGCCTTCGTACACGTACATCGTGGCAGGGATGTAGTCAAACAAATACTCCTTGTTGCCATTGACTTTAGACGTGATGACTTTTTCAGAAAATGTGGCATCGACTGCGGGCGATTGCGCGACCGCCCCCAAAATTCTTGATTTCTCGGTGATGGCGAGTTTGGTCGACCAGTGCGCGCCAAAACTCACACCAAACACTTGAATCCTTGATTTGTCAACGCGCGGATGTTGCGCCAAGTAATCGAGTGCAACCGAGAACATGCGATCGGCTTTGTTACTGACTTTGATCGGAGCTTGGCCCGTGCCCGGTCCATCGATGGCGAGAAAACCAACACCATGCTTCAAGATTTCAGAAAAACTCTCCGCCACCGTTTCTTTGCGACTGTCCAAGCCGTTGATGGCCAAGACCATGGGCACAGGGCCTTGTGCTTCCTTGGGAAAACGCAAGTAACCCGTGATGAATTGGCCTTCAAAAGGAATCTTCACCACCTCGGTCGGCAGGTCCTGGGTACCCAGATAGCGCACATACGCGTCGATCGCGTGGTTGTATGAGGCGAGCTTGCCTGGCGAATTGGGCACAGGAAATTGTCCAAAATAATAAAGCCGCCAAGCGCGTTGATACGCAGCGCCGGCTGCTGCAGCGGTAGGAGCTGTCCGTGCCTCTGCCATGTAGCGGTCGGCCACCTTGCCAAAGCCGCGGGCCCAGTCATCGGGTTCGCGGCTGGTGATGTATGACAACGCTTCTTGCACATCTTGCACATTCAGCCCGCCCAGCGGGTAAGAACCGCGCTTGACGCGCAGCATCGACTCTTCTTTGATCTCTTCAATGCTGCGGTCAATGATTTGGGCGTGGAGATGGACTGAAAAAATCAGGCCCAGGAGTAACGGGGTCCAACGAATGAATGTCATGAAGGTGCTGTGGTGAGGTGGGTTGGGTAGACGGGGTCGATGGCGCTGTGAGCCTCATGCTTGGAGCAAAGGACGCAAGCTGCGTAGAAGAGGTAATTTGTCGAGTTCGAAAACTTGACGAATGAGTTGTTTGGTTTTGCTCTTGCCCAGCACAGGGGCCATCAGGTCGGTGGCTTTGTCGATCACTTCTTGCCGCGTCATCGGATTGCGCGGCGTGCCTCGCACGGCTTCAACCCGCTCACTCCAGCGCGTGCCATTGTGCAGCGTGATGTCGACAATCGCAACCCGCACTGGCAGCAGGGCGGTCAAGGCCGGGTCTTTCACCAGCAACACTTTTTGACGTTGCGCCAATGTGGCTGCGTCTTGCATGCGGGCTTTGTCATGGGCTGCTTTGAAAGAGGCGGTTTGGTCCATCAGCATCACCGCCACCATGTGTTGCAAACACACATCGGGCATGTCGCGGTTGTCTACGATGTTGGCCACCGAGGGCTCTAGGCGCACGGTCACATCTTTCACCTCGCCTGCCGTGAAAGGGTGTTGGCTGCGGATCAACTCAATGGCGTCCAGCGGTCCTTGAATCGGCGAGCCAACGGTCCACTTTTTGATGTCGGTCAACACCACTTCATGGCGCACACCCAACCCATCGGTCAAGAGGTCTGTTTTGGCATTGGGGGCATAGGCTTGAAAGAAATTGTCATCGCCCGAAAACACGTCTTGGATGCCGTTCCAACCCGAGCGCACCAACATGGCCGATGTCACGCCGCTGCGCGCGGGCATGCCGCCAAACACAAAGGCTTTTTCAATGTGATCGACATCGCGCCGCCATGAGGCAATGCCAGACGATTGCTGCGCGGTGTAGTCGAGCATCCAGCGCATCTGCTCAGCGCCAAAGCCCGCCAAGCATCCAGCGGCGGCGGCGGCTCCAAACACGCCGGCAATGCTGTGCGAACTTTTGTGACTGGAATAGCTAAAAGCCGGCCCGCCCATGGCCATGACCACCCGTGTGCCCACGTCATAGCCCAAGGCCACAGCCCGAATCAACTGTGTGCCCGAGGCGTTGAAGTATTCGCCACAGGCCCAAGCGGCAGGCACGACCGCACAACCTGGGTGAGAGCGCGAACGGCCGTGCGAATCATCGGTCTCATCGGCATGCGCCATCACGCCGTGGGCGAGTGCGGCATCCACCGGGCCCGCGGTGCGCTTGCTGGCGATGACGGTGCAGCGACCAGGCGCGATGTGTTGTTTCAAATAGCGATGGGCCGCTTGGCCAGGTTCCAAGTCTGCGCCCGACACGATGGCGGCCAAGGTGTCCAAGATGTGCTGCTGGGTGTGCTCCACCACCTCCGTCGAGAGAGGCTTGCCGGCGGCTTGTGCCATGAAGTCGCTCAAGTTGCGCATGGCATCCCCCAGCGTTTGGCTCTCGGCAGAGCTTTGCGCATGGGCACCGATCCAGGGCCAAGCGCTGCACAAGGTGCCTTGTTTAATGGCCGCGCGTCGATCCATGGGGGTCCTTTGAAAAATGGTGGTCAGGCTTGGCACAACCCCCACCCATCTGTGCGGATGGGGTGCAGCGCATGCGCGAGTATCCTGAACCCAAACGCCCTGTCAATGGGGTGCGTCTCTATACAATGCCTCGGGTCGTTGACGCAAGGGAGAACAGTGCATGGCCAATTTCAAACGTCCCGAATCGGTGACGCTGTGGCCACAGCTGATCAAGTGGTTGCTGCTGTCAAGTGCCATCGCCTTCATGGCTGGCAGCGCCTCGGCGTTGTTTTTGTGGGCGCTCGAATGGGCCACCTCCACCCGCGTGTCACACCCTCAGCTGATCTGGGGCTTGCCCCTCGCGGGCTTTGCCGTGGCTTGGGTCTACCTCCAATGGGGCCAGTCGGTGGATGCAGGCAACAATCTGCTGATCGATGAAATTCACAACCCTCAAACAACAGTGCCGCTGCGCATGGCGCCCTTGGTTTTAGGTGGCACAGTCGTGTCCCATTTGTTTGGGGCGTCTGTCGGACGCGAGGGCACTGCCGTGCAAATGGGGGGCGCCTTGGCCGACCAATTGACACGTGTGTTGCGTCTCAGGCATGAAGACCGACGGCTCATGTTGATGGCGGGCATCAGCGCGGGGTTTGCCTCGGTGTTTGGCACGCCTTTGGCGGGCGCAGTGTTTGGCTTGGAGGTGCTCGCCATCGGCCGCTTGCGCCACGATGCCTTGTTGCCATGCGTGGTGGCTGCGGTGGTGGCCGACCAAGTGGGGCTGTGGTGGGGCGTGCAGCACACGGTCTATCCGCTGTCGCAAGTCCCTGCTGTCACGGCGTGGGGCTTGCTGGTCATGGTGTTGGCGGGTGCCGTGTTTGGCTGGGTGGGGCAAGGCTTTGCGCACAGCACCCATGCTGTGGGTCACTTCATGAAACAGCACATCCCTTATGCGCCGCTGCGTCCCTTGGTGGGTGGTGTGGTGCTGGTGGGCGCCGTGATGACGCTTGAGCTTGACCGCTACATCGGTTTGGGCATACCGGTGATGGTGCAAGCCTTTGAGCAACCCTTGGCACCTTGGGACTGGTTGGGCAAGACGGTGTTGACGGTGCTGTCGCTGGGCTCGGGTTTCAAAGGTGGCGAGGTCACCCCTTTGTTTTACATCGGTGCCACCTTGGGCAATGCCATGGCACCGTGGCTCGATGTGCCGTTTGCATTGTTGGCGGCGGTGGGCTTTGTCGCGGTGTTTGCCGGTGCGGCCAACACCCCGATTGCCTCTACCTTCATGGCCATGGAGTTGTTTGGCGCAGAGATCGGCGTATTTGCTGCCTTGGCGTGCGTCAGCAGTTATCTGTTTTCTGGGCATACTGGCATTTACCGCGCGCAGCGCATTGACCACAGGAAGCACCGATGAAACTGTTCTTGCTCAAGCCACTGTCACCTTGTGGGTGGCTTGCGTTGGTCTGCTGCGTGTGGGGCATGTCGCCAGCCGTGGCGCAGACATTCAAAATGCCATGTGTAGTGGAAGGCGTGATCGCCGCAGCGGACGACCTGAAAATTCCGAGCGAAAAAATCGATGTCGAAATTCAGACCATGGGCAAAAACATTTTTTTAAAAACCAATGGCTCCAAGCTCTACCAAGTCGTCGCCAGCAGTTTGACCACCGAAGACTTTGTGGGCAAAAACCTCAACTCAGCCAAGCAATTGGGCGCGCAGCGCAAACACCAGCTGACAGGCTTCATGTCTGAAATTCGCATCGAACGCGAAACTGTCACGCTCTATGCCTTCAACGACATCGTGTACCGCGGCAAAAACGTGCGTTTGCAATTTCAAGGGCCTTGCACCCTGCCCGCGCAGTGAGGTGAGACCGTGTGCGATCATTCCAGCCACCTCCACAGACCTGACAGACCCATGGTGCCGATCATTGACCGCTTGTGCTTTGGTCAGCGCTCACAGCCAGCACCACAGACCCGCGCAGCTGCCGGTGATGTGACCGATCACCGCATCCACCATCAGGCTCAGGGCCAACACAGGCAATCCCAGATACACCAAGCCCCAGCCCAGGGCCCACAAGGTCAGGCGCGGCTCTTCCAAGCGATGGCCCATCACGGTTTGATTTTTTCGACGCGTGCTCAGAAAGTTCAGCATGGCAGCTCGGTGGTTTTGACTGCAAGGATTTTAGGCACATGAAGGTGGCATGGGACACGGTGGACGCCGACTTTTGGGACGCACAACATGCGTTGGCCGCTGCGCCCTTGCAGCAAGACTGGGCCTATGGCGCATGCATGAAAGTCTTGGGTGTGGGTGTGCTGCGGGCTTTGGTCAGTCAAGATGGCACACCGGTGGCATTGGCCCAATTCATCGTGCGTCGTTGGTTCGGGCAAGCGGTGGGCTTGGCCTTGTGCTCTTTGGGGCCGGTGTGGTTGCAAGCACTCAGCGCCGCCGACAAAGCGCGCGTCTACCAAACGCTGCGACGCAGCGTGCCCATGAAGAATTTACGCTGGGTGGCTTTCACGCCTTATGAGGCCGCAGGCCCAGAGCTTGGCTTGCCCGCTTGGCGACGTGTCATGACGGGCATGAGCACCGTCATGCTCGACATCACCCCGTCGATGGACACGCTGCGTGCGCAACTTGAAAAACGCTGGCGCCATCGTTTGGGCACGGCACAAGCGTCTGAACTCACCATCCACCGTGTCGGCACCAATGCGGGCCAGTACCGTTGGCTGCTCGATGCCGAGATGCAGCAACGCGAGCAGCGCGGCTTGCACGGATTGCCGCAGCAATTTTTTGACATCTATGTGCCTGCGCGCCAACAGCCGAGCAAGACGGTGTTGACCCTGCGCGCCGATGTGGGCCGCGACCGCGTGGCCGGCATGATGTTTTTGATCCACGGCCAAGCCGCCACCTACCAAGTGGGCTGGACCGGTGATGCGGGGCGCGACATGCATGCGCACAACCTGATCTTGTGGCGTGGCATCGAAGAACTGCGCGAGCGGGGCGTGCGCATGCTCGACTTGGGCGGCGTCAACACCATCCGCAGCGCCGGCATTGCACGCTTCAAAATCAGCACCGGTGGGCGCGTGCTCACCTGTGCGGGCACCTACATTTGATCGATGCCCATGTTGACCCTGTCTGAACTCTCTTGCGCGCGTGGCCACAAACCCTTGTTTGCACCCGTGAACTTGACCTTGCAAGCTGGCCAAGCCTTGCACCTTGAAGGCGACAACGGCGTGGGAAAAACCAGTTTGTTGCGCATCGTCTGTGGCCTGTCACCCGCCGATGCAGGCGAGGTGCGCTGGATGGGGCACAGCACCCGCGAAGACCCGCAGGCGTTTCGTGCCGCCTTGTTTTACTTGGGCCATGCGCTCTCGCTCAAGGAAGAGCTCAGTGCATTGGAAAACCTGCTGTCAGACGCCACGGTCGCAGGTCGCCCTTTGACCCCCGCCGATGCGTTGACCGCTTTGGCACGCATGGGCTTGCGTGGGCGAGAGCATTTGCCGCTGCGCGTCATGTCGCAAGGCCAAAAACGCCGAACCGCTTTGGCGCGTTTGTGGGCCAGTCAAGCGCCGCTGTGGGTGTTGGACGAACCCTTTGTGGCCTTGGATGTGAAAGCCGTGGACGCCTTGCGTGCCCTCATGGGCGCGCATGTGGCCCAGGGGGGCATGGTGCTGTTCACCAGCCACCAAGCGGTGAGCTTGTGCGATGCGGCGGGGCAACCGCTTGACGTGCGCCACCACCGTTTGGAGCAAGCCGCATGAGTGCCCCCAGCGTGCAAGCGTTCATGGCCGTGCTGCAGCGCGACCTGTTGTTGGCCATGCGCCGAAAAAGCGAGGTGCTCACTGCGGTGTTTTTCTTTGTCGTGGTGGCGGCGCTCTTTCCTTTAGGGATCGGGCCTGAGCTCAACACCCTGCGCTTGGTGGCGCCGGGCGTGTTGTGGGTGGGGGCCTTGCTCTCCAGCATGTTGGCTTTGCAGCGTCTGTTCGAGGCCGATTTTCGCGACGGCACTTTAGAACAAATGGCTTTGTCGCCTACCCCCTTGGCGCTGTTGGTGGCGGCCAAGCTGCTGGCGCACTGGTTGGTCTCGGGCCTGCCCTTGGTCTTGCTCGCGCCCGTGTTGGGCTTGCAGTTTGATCTGTCTGGCGAGGCCTTGCTGACCCTCACCTTGGCCTTGTTGGTGGGCACCCCCATCTTGTCGCTTTTGGGCGGTATTGGCGCAGCCTTGACCTTGGGCGTGCGCGGTGGAGGCGTGTTGCTGTCTTTGCTGGTGCTGCCCTTGTTTGTGCCGGTGCTGGTGTTTGGCGCTGGCGCGGTCGAGGCGCAAGCCAGTGGCTTGGGCAGTCAAGCGCATTTCTCGATCTTGCTGGCCATGCTGCTGCCCGCTGCGTTCTTCAGTCCTTGGGCCTGTGCCTCGGCCTTGCGCATTGCCCTGGAGTGAGTCACCCCATGAGGGCGGGGTCGGGCGTTTAAAATCTAGGCTTGCTCATGCAAGAGGGCCAGAGCGGCCTGTGATGACCTTACAGACTGTGGATGGATGGTCTGTCAGGTATTGTGTGCGGTCGGCCTTTTTTGCGCATTGCGCTCATGTCAATTGGTGATCAATAAGTCTCGCTCCGGCAACCCCTGGTTCTATTACGCAGCTCCGCAAACCTTCTATGGCCTGGCGGGACGCGCTTGGCCGTGGTTGGCCGCCACGGCCACACTGCTGCTGTGCTGGGGCCTTTGGTTGGGCTTCCTGGTGGCGCCCACTGACTTTCAGCAAGGCGAGGGCTACCGCATCATCTTTGTGCATGTACCCGCCTCTTGGATGTCGATGGTCATCTACATGGCCATGGCTTTTTGGAGTGTGCTGGGACTGACCTTCAACACCCGACTCTCCGGCATGATGACCCGGGCTTTGGCGCCCACTGGTGCCTTGTTTGCGTTTTTGTCTTTGTGGACGGGTGCCTTGTGGGGCAAGCCCATGTGGGGGGCTTGGTGGGTTTGGGATGCGCGCTTGACCTCTGAACTGATTCTGTTCTTTTTGTATCTGGGCTACATCGCCTTGACATCGGCCATCGATGACACCCGCCGTGGTGACCGCGCCGGTGCCTTGGTGGCGATTGTGGGCGCCATCAACGTGCCGATCATTTATTTTTCGGTCAAGTGGTGGAACACCTTGCACCAAGGCGCTTCGGTGTCCTTGACCAAGTCGCCCAGCATGGCGGCTGTCATGCTCTGGGGCATGTTGCTGATGGCCATGGCGTTTTGGTTGTACACCGTGGCTTTGGTGTTGTACCGCGTGCGCACGTTGATTTTGCAGCGTGAGCGCCATGCCGCTTGGGTGCAAGAGTTGCCGGAGGTGCAGCCATGATTTGGAACAGCTGGTCCGATTTTTGGGCCATGGGTGGCTATGGCGTTTATGTGTGGGGCAGCATGGGCGTGACCTTTGGCTTGCTGCTGGTCGAGGTGGTGCAAGCGGTTCGCGCCCAGGGCCAAGTGCTGGCGCAATTGCGTGCTGAGCGTGCGCTGATGGATTTGCCTTCTGAGGATATGTTGTGATGAAACCAAGAACCAAGCGTTTTGCCCTGATTGCCATCGGCATCGTGGTGCTGGCAGGGGCAGCCGCTTTTGTGCTGAATGCATTCCAGAGCAATCTGGTGTTCTTTTTCACACCCACACAAGTTCACCAAGGCGAAGCGCCCAAGGGACGCATGTTTCGCGCCGGTGGCATGGTCAAAGAAGGCAGCTTGCAGCGCGATGGCAACAGCGTGCGCTTTGTGGTGACGGACACCGCGCAAGAGATGACGGTGACGTTTGTGGGCTTGCTGCCCGATTTGTTCAAAGAGGGACGCGGCGTGGTGGCGCAAGGCAAGCTGGGCGACGATGGCGTGTTTGTGGCCAGCGAAGTGCTGGCCAAACACGACGAGAACTACATGCCACCTGAAGCCAAACACGCACTCGACCAAGCCGCTGCCGCCAAAGCGGCCCAATCTTTGAAGGCCGCACCATGATCGCTGAACTCGGGCATTTCGCCCTCATCCTAGCCGCCGTGGTGGCTTTGGTGCAAGCCGTGTTGCCACTCGTGGGCACTTATGTGCCACACGTGCAGATGCAAATCACCTTGCAAAGCTTGGCGCGCCCTGCGGCGACGCTGCAGTTTGTGTTGGTGGCTTTGGCCTTTGCGGCTTTGGCGGCTTGTTTTTTGAACAACGATTTTTCTGTGCAGTACGTGGCACAGCACTCCAACTCTTTGTTGCCCAAGCCTTACCAGTTCGCGGCCGTTTGGGGCGGGCATGAAGGCTCGCTGTTGTTGTGGGTGTTGTTGTTGGCTTTGTGGTCGGTGGCGGTGGCGCTGTTTTCGCGCAGCTTGCCACTCGACATGGTGGCGCGTGTCTTGGGTGTGCTGGGTTTGATTTCGGTGGGCTTTTTGCTCTTCATCTTGACCACCTCCAACCCGTTTGAGCGTTTGTTGCCTGCTGCTCTGGATGGGCGAGACCTCAATCCTTTGTTGCAAGACCCAGGCTTGGTGATTCACCCCCCCATGCTCTACATGGGCTATGTGGGCATGTCGGTGGCGTTTGCGTTTGCGCTGGCGGCTTTGCTGAGTGGCCGCTTGGATGCGGCTTGGGCGCGTTGGTCGCGTCCCTGGACGGTGATTGCTTGGACCTTTTTGACCTTTGGCATTGGCCTGGGTTCATGGTGGGCGTATTACGAACTGGGCTGGGGCGGTTGGTGGTTTTGGGACCCGGTGGAAAACGCCTCGCTCATGCCTTGGCTGGTGGCCACGGCCTTGATCCACTCTTTGATGGTGACCGAAAAGCGCGGCAGCTTCAAAGCGTGGACGGTGTTGTTGGCGATTGCGGCGTTTTCGCTGTCTTTGCTGGGGACTTTCTTGGTTCGCTCAGGCGTGCTGACCTCGGTGCATGCGTTTGCCTCAGACCCCAAGCGCGGTATTTTTGTGCTGATCTTTTTGGCCGTGGTGGTGGGGGCCTCGCTGACCCTGTTTGCCTGGCGTGCGCCGCGCGTCACCCTGGGCGGACGCATGGCTTTGGTGTCGCGTGAGTCGTTCTTGCTGGCCAACAGCGTGTTGCTGGTGGTGGCCACGGCGGCGGTGTTGTTGGGCACGATTTACCCGCTCATCATTGACGCGCTCAACTTGGGCAAGTTGTCGGTCGGGCCGCCGTATTTCAACGCGGTGTTTGCGCCGCTCTTGGTGCCGGTGGTGTTCTTGATGATTCCAGGCTCCATCTCCCGTTGGCGTGAGGCACGCGTGGCTGAGCTGGTGCATCAACTGCGCTTCACGGCAGCCGCTGCGTTGGTGGTGGCCTTGGTGTGGCCCTACTTTTTAGGCGACTGGTCTGTGACCACCGCGCTGGGTTTTTTCTTGGGTGCTTGGGTGGGCTTGGGCACCTTGCAACAGGTGGTGGCGCGGGTGCGCAAACCCGGTCGCATTGGCCTGTCGTTTTGGGGGCAGCAGATCGCCCACTTTGGCATGGCGGTGTTGGTGGTGGGCGTGACCGGCGTCAAGTCCTACGAGGTCGAGCGCGATGTGCGCATGCATGTGGGGGACGTGGTGACGATTGCGCCCTACACCTTCCGCTTGGACCGACTGGAAGAGGTGCAAGGCCCCAACTACAAGGCCGTCCGTGCGGATGTGCAGGTGTTGCGCGATGGTCAGGTGGTGGAGCTGATGCAGCCAGAAAAACGCCGCTATTTCTCATCGGCCATGCCCATGACCGAGGCGGCCATTGACTCGGGCTTCATGCGCGACCTGTATGTGTCTTTGGGGGACGCCTTGGACGACGCGCGCACCGAGTGGAGCATGCGCGTGTACTACAAGCCATTTGTGCCCTGGCTATGGGCTGGCGTTTTGTTGATGGTGCTGGGCGGCGTGTTGGCTGCCTTGGACCGCAGATACCGCAGGACATCGCCATGAAAAAGTTTTTGATTCCGCTCGCGCTGTTTTTGGGCTTGGTCATTTTTTTGGCCATTGGCTTGAACCGCAACCCGCGTGAAATTCCCTCTCCGTTGATCAACAAGCCCGCGCCTGCCTTCAGCCTGCCCACCTTAGAGGGCGACGCCATGTTTTCGCCTGCAGAGATGCGCGGCAAGGTGTGGATGTTCAATGTGTGGGCCACCTGGTGTGTGGCGTGTCGCGATGAGCATCCCGTGTTGGTGGCCTTTGCACAAAAGTACAACGTGCCCATCGTGGGGTTGAGTTACAAGGAAATCCAACCCCAAGATGAGGCGGCCAAGCGGGGCCCTGAAGTCAAGCTGCAAGCCGCGCGTGAGCGCAGCTGGGTGTGGCTCAAGCGCCACGGCAACCCCTACATCAACTCGGTGATGGACTTGGACGGGCGTGTGGGCATTGACTACGGGGTGTATGGCGTGCCAGAGACCTACGTCATCGACAAAGAGGGCGTGATTCGCTTCAAGCATGTGGGGGCGGTGACGCCATCGCTGCTGGCTGAAAAAATCTTGCCCTTGATCGACACATTGGACAAATCATGACGCAACGTTGGTGGTGGATGCTGTTGGGTTGCCTGATGCAGCTGCACGTGCAGCTGCATGCGCAGGTCATCGGCCCTGAAGCCGCGGCCATGGCGCAAGACCCGGTGGTGGAAGCACGTTTGGTGGTGTTGTCGCAAGAGTTGCGTTGCTTGGTGTGCCAAAACGAGTCCTTGGCTTCTTCGCACGCCGAGCTCGCCGACGACCTGCGTCGCGAAGTGCGCAGTTTGATCCGTGAAGGCAAAAGCGACCAAGAGGTGAAAGACTTTTTGGTGGCCCGTTACGGCGACTTTGTGTTGTACCGCCCCGAGGTCAAGCCCTTGACCTGGGTGCTGTGGTTTGGCCCGTTTGTTTTGATGCTGCTGGCTGTGGTGTTTTTAGGCCGGTACTTGCAGGCACGCCGTGCACAAGTGACGCCGCAGGCACTGAGCGACGAAGAACGCGCCCGTGCCGAGCAATGGTTGAAAGGTTGATGTGACCCCTTCTCTTGTTTTTATTCTGGCTGCCATGGGTTTGACCGTGGTGGTCGTGGCCGTGTTGTGTTGGGCCCTGTGGCTTGGCCATGTGGCCGCTGTGCAAGCCAGTCAAAGTGCGGCCCAAGCCCGCGACAACCCTGGCTTGGCCAATGCTGCGGTTTACCGCGACCAGTTGGCCGAGTTGCAGCGCGAGCATGCCTTGGGCAATTTGAATGACCACGAGTTGCAGATAGGCCAAGACGAGCTGAGACATCGTTTGTTGGACGATGTGGGCATGTCCGCGCAAGCACCTGCCCATGACGCTGTTGCGTCAGAGTCTGCACCCGCTGCACCGCTGCGCAAACCCTGGCTGTGGATGTTGGCCATGGTGATGCTGGTGCCCGCCTTGTCAGTGCCGATGTACAGCGTGCTTGGCGACCCAGAGGCCCTAGACCCCAAAGCCGCGCAACAAGGCGCCGACCATGGAGGTGAGATCACCCAAGAAAAGTTGATGACCATGGCCACGGCGCTGACCCGACGTTTGCAAGACGAGCCCAACAATGTGGATGGTTGGATCATGCTCGGGCGTGTGCAGCGCGCCATGGGGCGCTTTGACGAGGCCGATGAGGCCTTGCGCAAAGCGCTGGAGTTGAGCCGAGACGACAACGTGATGGTCGAGCGCGCCGAGATCATGGCGCAAAAAAATGACGGCAATTTCGCCGGTGAGCCCTGGGCCATCTTGCAGCGTGTGCTGACCGCCGACCCGCACCACCTCAATGCCTTGTTGCTGGCTGGCAGTGCGTCGTTTGCCGAGGGCAATTTCCGTTCGGCCTTGCGTTTTTGGGAGCGTGCACGTGAAGAGGTCTCGCCCGATTCACCCGATGCCCCTGAGCTCGATCGCGCCATTGCCGAGACGCGCGACAAGATGGGCTTGCCGCCTGTGCCCGGTCGCAGCAGTGCTGCCTCGGCCAAGAACCCAGCGCTGTCGGTTTCGAGCATCAGCGGGCGTGTCAGCTTGGTCAGTGAGCTGGCCGGCAAAGTCTCGCCCACCGATGCGGTCTTTATTTATGCCACCCCGGTGACGGGGTCGCGCATGCCGATCGCGATTGTGCGCATCACCGCTGCGCAGCTGCCTTATGACTTTGTGCTCGACGACAGCACGGCCATGAATCCATCGGCCAAGCTCTCGTCGATGGACGAAGTGACCATGCGTGTGCGGATCTCAAAATCTGGGCAAGCCACGCCGCAACCGGGTGACTTGGGCGTGAGTGTGAGCCCGGTCAAACCCGGCACGGCAGGTTTGAATTTGATGGTGCGAGAGGCTTGGCGATAAGCCTGGTGCGGCAGCCCCAACAACAAAGCCGCTCAGTGAGCGGCTTTGTTTTGCGAGTGCGTGGTTTGTGGATTACAGCAAGCCGTGCATGCGCGCAAAGTGCAGGGTCTGCGTGCGGCTCTTGACGTTCAAGCGACGGAACAAGCGCCACAGGTGAACTTTGACAGTGTGCTCGCTGATCTCAAGTTCAGCGGCAATGTCGCGGTTGCTCAAGCCACGGTCGAGCATGATGATCAATTGCTTTTGGCGCTTGGACAGCTTGGTGTCACCGGCCACGACCACTTCTTCGTCGGGGTTGCCATCGGTCGCGGCAAACAGGCCTTGGATGGCGGCTGAAATTTCGTTGGCCGAGGTGGACTTTTCAATGTAGAGGTCTGCCCCGGCTTCGATGCAGGTCTCTTCGGCTTCGCCTGCAGGCATGGACGAAATCACGACCAAGGGCACTTCGCCATACATGCCTTTGACTTCACTCACCGCCGTGGTGCCTTTGACACCGGGCAGCAAGAGGTCGAGCACAAACAACTCAGGTGCGCCGTTTTTGATGATGGCGGCTTGCAGCTCGCTGAATTTTTCGAGCTCGATGACTTTGGCTGCTGGCTTCATGCGGCGCAACAACATGGCAATCGCTTGGCGAACCAGTGGGTGGTCATCAATGATGTACAGACTCATTTTCTTCTCTCCTGCTTTCAGTAGTTCAGCCCCATGGCTTCGCGCACATCGCGCATCGTTTCTCTGGCCGTGATACGTGCTTTTTCAGTACCTGCATCAACGATATCACGAACTATTTTAGGGTTTGTCACATAAGGCTCTGCCCGCTCAAGCATGGGTTGTTGTTCTTGCAAGATCGCGTCAATGATGGGTTGCTTGCATTCTAGGCAGCCAATGCCCGCAGATTTGCAGCCTTGGGACACCCATTGGCGTTGGCTTTCACTGCTGTAGACCCGGTGAAATTGCCACACAGGACATTTGTCTGGATCGCCCGCGTCGGTGCGTTTGATGCGTGCGGGGTCGGTGGGCATGCGCTTGACTTTGTGCTCAATGCTGGCGCGGTCTTCGCGAATGGCGATGGCGTTGTTGTAGCTCTTGCTCATTTTGGCGCCATCTAGCCCAGGCAATTTGCTGGCCTCGGTGAGCAGGATCTGGGGTTCAGGCAGCACGATCTTGCCCGTGCCTTTGAAGTAGCCCTCCAAACGTTCGCGGTCTTGCACCAAGAGCTCAGGCGCCGTTGCGAGGTAGCCCAAGGCGCCTTCCATGGCCTTGGCGTCCCCGGTTTCTTGGTAGGCCTTGCGAGATTTTTCCAAACGCTTGACGTTGTCCTTGGGCAACTTGGCCAGGCTGGCTTGAACCTTGGCCTCGGCATCGATTTCGCGGCCATACAAATGGTTGAAGCGTCGTGCAGCTTCACGCGTGAGCTCCACATGGCTGGCTTGGTCTTCACCCACAGGCACGTACTTGGCTTTGTAGATCAAGATGTCGGCTGCTTGCAACAGCGGGTAGCCCAAAAAGCCGTAGGTGGTCAGGTCTTTGTCTTTGAGCTTTTCTTGCTGGTCTTTGTAGGTGGGCACGCGCTCCAGCCAACCCAGCGGTGTGCCCATGGCCAACAAGGTGAACAGCTCGGCATGTTCAGGGATGCGGCTTTGCAAGAACAAGGTGCATTGCTCTGGATCGAGCCCCGTGGCCAGCCAGTCGATCACCATTTCATAGACGTTTTTCTCAATCACCTCACGGCTCTCGTAGTGGGTGGTCAAGGCGTGCCAGTCGGCGACGAAGAAGTAGCAATCCATTTGCGACTGCAAACGGACCCAGTTTTTCAAAGCGCCGTGGTAGTGGCCCAGATGCAAAGCACCTGTGGGGCGCATGCCGGAGAGTACGCGTTCTTTCATGAGATCAAGGCTTCAGTAAAAATTCAAAAGGGCTCAGCAAGAGTGACAAAGCAACCAGGGTCCACTTCATGAGGGGACCCATCCAGTAATCATTGAGGAGGTGAAAGGCCACCAAGGCCAGCACCACGTACATGCCGTAAGGTTCGACTTTGGACAGCCAAACCGCTTGTTTCCAAGGCAGCAAGCCAACCAGGACACGACCGCCGTCTAAGGGGGGCAAAGGAAACAGGTTGAAGACAAACATCGAGACGTTGACCACCACACCCGCCAAGCTCATTTTCAAGAAATAGTCTTCGGTCACGCCCAAGCTGCTCATCCCATAAAACGCCAACAACCAAGCCAGGGCTTGGATGAAGTTGATCGCCGGGCCGGCCAGCGAGACCCAGATCATGTCGCGTTTGGGGTGGTGCAAATTGCCAAAGCGCACCGGAACAGGCCGCGCATAGCCAAACAAAAAACTGCCGCCCGTGGCCACGTAGAGCAAGGCCGGAATCGAGGGTGCCCATGGGGTCGATGTGGGGCATGGGGTTCAAGGTGACGCGGCCCAGCATCCACGCCGTGTTGTCCCCCAGACGGTGGGCCACATAGCCGTGGGCTGCTTCATGCAAGGTGATGGCAAAGATCACCGGCAAGGCATAGATCAGAACGGTTTGAATCAGGTCAGAGAAATTCACGCAAACATTCTCGCATTCATGCCCTTGGGCTCATTGCAACCCCAAGGTGCTCAGCGGTCCGCGGCCTTGACGAACCAAGGTGGGTTCGCCGCCGTTGTCCATGGTGGTGAGGTCAACCACGGTGGTGGGCGCTAAGGGGCAGGCCCCTGCGTCGATCACGGCGGCGAGATCGTGTTCATAGCGCTCGCGAATCTCTTGTGCGTCGTTCATGGGGTCGGTCTCGCCCGGGGCAATCAAAGTGGTGGCCAGCAAGGGTGCACCGTGGAGCGCTAACAAGTCGAGCAAGGTGCGGTTTTGCGGCACGCGCAAGCCAATGGTTTTGCGTTGCGGGTGACTGACGCGACGGGGCACTTCTTTGGTGGCTTCCAAGATGAAGGTGTAGGCGCCCGGTGTGGCGGCTTTGAGCAAGCGGTATTGACGGTTGTCGACCCGGGCATAGTTGGCCAACTCCGACAGGTCTCGGCACATCAGGGTGAGGTGGTGTTTGTCGTCGACTTGGCGCATGCGCCGCATGTGCTCGACCGCCGCTTTGTCGTCAAGGTGGCAGACCAAGGCGTAGCTGGAGTCGGTGGGCACGGCCACCACCCCGCCGCGTGTGAGCAGGGCCACGGCTTGCTTGAGCAAGCGTGGCTGGGGGTTGTCGGGGTGGACCTGAAGAAACTGGGCCATGTCAGAGGTTTGGGTGTTCGCGGTGGCTGAGCCAAGCGGCGCCAAGACCGCTGTCAAGAAACAGGGGCACGCTGGCGCTTAACAATTTGTGGGTGGTATCGAGCACCGCAAAGCAGGTCATGGCCAAGACGGCATAAGCGATCCCTGCAACCGGCAGGGGCTGGCCTGAGGGCGCGTTCATTGAATGCGGTCTGCCAGCAACTCCCACACGGGGGTGAGCTGGCCGGGCAACCACGGCAAGGTGCCCAAGTCGATGCGGCTTTCATCGGGGCTGTGAAAGTCGCTGCCACGCGAGGCCACCAGGTCGAACTCGCGCGCCATGTCGGCGTATTTCACAAACTCGGGCGGGGTATGACTGCCGGTCACCACTTCGACGCCTTGGCCACCATGGGCTTTGAACTCGGTAAACAAAGCGAACTCTTCGTTGGCGGTGAAGCTGTAGCGACCCGGGTGGGCGATCACCGCCACGCCTTGGCAATCGGTGATCCAGTGCACCGCATCTTTGAGCGAGGCCCAGCGGTGCGGCACAAAGCCGGGTTTGCCTTCGGTCAGGTAGTTGCGAAATACGTCAGAAGTGTCGTGACAGACACCACTTTCCACCAAAAAGCGGGCGAAGTGGGTGCGTGAAATCAGCTCTGGGTTGCCCACGAACTTGAGGGCGCCCTCAAAAGCGCCGCGAATGCCCACTTTGGCCAAGCCCTCGGACATTTCTTGCGCCCGCTCACTGCGGCCACCGCGTGTGCGGCGCAAACCTTCCACGATGCGGGGGTCTTGGGCATCAAAGCCCAGGCCCACGATGTGCACGGTTTGACCCGCAAAGGTGACGGAGATTTCCACCCCAGTGAGGTACTTCATGCCCAGTGCCTGCGCTGCGGCCAAGGCGCGTTGTTGGCCGCCCACTTCGTCGTGGTCGGTCAGGGCCCACAGCTCCACGCCGTTGGCGTGTGCCCGAGCGGCCAGCACCTCGGGGGTGAGGGTGCCATCCGAGACCACGGAATGGCAATGCAAATCGGCGTTCAAGATGGAGGTGCTCACGGGCTCAATTGTAGGCGGGGCAGGGCCGCGCAGGCATTGGCCTGCATGGCCTGCGCCAACGCGTCGAGCGAGATGCCTCGCAGCTCAGCCAGCACCTGGGCGATGCGCGGCAACTCCGCCGGGCTGTTGCGGCCTTGGGGCTGACCGGCTTGGCGTTGTTCGGCGGTGGCGTAGAGCCAATGCGGCGGGATATCTGGCGCATCGGTTTCCAGCACGATGGCCGACAGCGGCAAGGCGGTGGCCAAGCGGCGCAGCTGCAACGCACGCTCAAACGTGAGCGCACCCCCAAAGCCCAATTTGAAGCCGAGGTCGATGAAGGCATGGGCTTGTTGCAGGCTGCCGTTGAAGGCGTGGGCAATGCCGCCCATCACGCCGATGTCACGCAGTCCCTTGAGCAAGGGGTCTGCCGAGCGCCGCACATGCAAGATCACCGGCAGTTGGTGGCGTTGCGCCAACTTGAGCTGTGCACGGTAAAACCGCAGTTGTGTGTCCCACGCGGCGGGGGTGTTGAGGGCAGGCACCCAGCCATCCAAACCAATTTCACCCACAGCGACCAAGCGCGCATCGCCCTGCTGCGCCAGCAAGGCCTGGTCGAGTTGAGCGAGGTCTGCCGCGCCGGCATGCGGCGTGTACAGGGGGTGAATGCCCAGGGCATAGGCGTCTTGGTGGGCATGGGCCAGTGCACACACGGCGGTGAAATTGGCAGCTTCGACCGCCGGGATGATGCAACAGCCCACGCCTTGCGCACGCGCGTGTTGGCGCACTTGAGCGCGGTCTGCCTCAAATTCAGCAGCGTCAAGGTGGCAGTGGGTGTCGATCCAGAACATGGCGCTCGATTATCCAGCGCAGGTCCTGAATGACCTCAGATGAAGGCGTGCAAGCGACCACGGCGGTCGTAGGTGGTCAACACACTGGGTGGCGATGGCGCCATGGCCGTGGGTGGCGTCATGTCGCGGCGCTGAGCCAAAGCCAGGCGCTGGCGCTGATTGAGCTGGTGGCACCAGCGGTCATAGGCGCGGCGACGCTCCGGGCAGGACAAAACCTCATAGGCTTGGTTGAGGGCTGCCATCCGTGCGTCTGCGGATGGCAGGGCCTGTCCCAGACGGTCTGGGTGATAGCGTTGGGCCAAGACCCGGTAGGCCGCCCGAATGACGTCGGGTTCTGCTTGGGGAGCTACACCGAGCAGGGTGTAGAAATCTGGGGGACCATCCATGGGCCAGATGGTACACAAAAAACAAACAAAAGTATTAAATATTACAAAAACATCAAAATCTATTTTTATTGGAGTTGGCCTTGAACCAAGTGCAGCTGCCGGTCGCAGCGGGCGGCCAGTGTGCCGTCGTGCGTCACCAACACAAAGGCGGTGCCTTGTTCGCGGGCCAGTTGCATCATCAAGGCAAATACCTGGTCGGCGGTGCTGCGGTCGAGGTTACCGGTGGGCTCGTCGGCCAGCACACAGGCAGGCCGCGTGACCAGGGCGCGGGCAATGGCGACGCGTTGGCGTTCACCGCCCGACAGCTCGGCGGGGCGGTGGTGCAAGCGTTGGCCCAGGCCCACGGCTTGCAAGATGGCTTGGGCTTGCGCCGTGGCCGCTGCGCGGTCCAAGCGACGGATCCACAGCGGCATGGCCACGTTATCCAAGGCGCTGAATTCGGGTAACAGGTGGTGAAACTGGTAGACAAAGCCCAAATGCTGGTTGCGCAGCACGCCCAGTTGGGTCACGCTGAGACCTTGCAGGGGCTGCCCCAACCAAGACACCGAGCCTGAGGTGGGTGCATCCAGCCCACCCAGCAGGTGCAACAAAGTGCTTTTGCCAGAGCCTGAAGCGCCCACGATGGCCAAGGTCTCGCCCGCTTGCACGGCCAAGTTGACGTCTTGCAACACGGTGACGTCCAGCGGCCCTTCGTGAAAGCGTCGGCCCAGCGCGCGCGCCTGGAGCACGGGCGGTGAGGCGATGTCAGCCATGGACTCACTCATAACGCAGTGCCTGCGCAGGGTTGATGCGGCTGGCGCGCCAACTCGGGTACAGCGTGGCGGCCAGCGCCATGCCCAGCGAGATCAAGGCGACTGGCCAAATATCGGCCGACTGCGGGTCGCTGGGCATGCGGCTGATGAGGTAGATGTCGCGCGGTAAAAAGCTCGCGCCCAGCGCGTTTTCAATCGCCGGCACGATGACGTCAATGTTGAAGGCCACGCCCAGGCCCAGCAGCAAGCCGGCCAGGGTGCCCAGCACGCCCACCGTCGCGCCTTGCACCACAAAAATGGCCATGATGCTGCGTGGGCTGGCGCCCAAGGTGCGCAAGATCGCAATGTCGGCCCGTTTGTCGGTCACGGTCATCACCAGGGTGGTCACCAGATTGAACGCCGCCACCGCCACGATGAGTGTGAGGATGATGAACATCATGCGTTTTTCCACCTGCACGGCGGCAAACCAGTTGCGGTTTTGCCGGGTCCAGTCGCGCACGATCACCTCCGGCCCCAATTGGGCTGCCAAGTCAGACGCCACGCTGCGCGCTTGTTGACCGTCTGAGAGTTTCAAGCGCACGCCGCTGGGGGCGGTGAGGCGAAAGATGCGTTGCGCATCGTCGATGTGCAGCAACACCAAGGTGGCGTCGTATTCGTAGTGGCCCGAGTCAAACAGCCCAGCCACGGTGAGTTGTTTCAGGCGTGGCATCACGCCTGCGGGCGTCACCTGTCCGCCGGGTGCCACCAGCGTCACACGGTCACCCACTTGCACGCCAAGTGCGCGAGCCAGCTCACCGCCCAGCACCACGTTGAAGCTGCCGGTTTGCAGGGCCTCACGCACGGCGGGCGGCAATTGCAGGGTGAAATCGGTGACGTGTGTTTCAAGCGCGGGGTCAATGCCGCGCACCACGGCGCCACGCATGTCGTCGCCGCGCGCCATCAGCGCTTGCTGCGCCACAAACGGCGCGGCGGCCAGCACCGAGGGGTGTTGGCGCGCTTGGTGCATCAAGCCTGTGACATCGGCAAAACCCTCGCCGCCCGGGGCCAACAGTTCGATGTGGGCCACCACCGCCAGCATGCGGTCACGCACCTCTTTTTGAAAACCGTTCATCACGCTCAGCACGATGATCAGCGCGGCCACGCCCAAGGCAATGCCCAGCATGGACACGCCAGAAATGAACGAGATGAAACCGTTGCGACCACTGGCGCGCCCAGCGCGGGTGTAGCGCCAACCAATCAGCAGTTCATAGGGAATTCGGGAAGGGGCCGTCATGTCAGGCGCGATTGTGTCATCACATCACAGACAATCGCGCCCATGCTTTCTGACTCGCCCACGCCAACGCCCCAGCTCACGGTGGTGCCCTATGCCCTGTGGACTGCGCCAGAGCCCAGGCCGGCGGCCTGGGCCCAAGCCTTCAACCACGCTGCATTGCCAAATTTGCGCGCATGGGTCGGGCAGTCGCAACGTCTTGTGGTGGGGCCAGATACGCCAACAGGGGGGGCGCCCGCGACCTTGTCTTTGCCGCACGAGCGACTTCAGGCCCAAGCCCTGGGGTGGCCCATGGTCGACGGTGGTCTGCCTTGGGCTGCGCAGCGTGCCGCTGAGCTCGGCTTGAAAGTGGCCCCGTCTGAACCAGGTGTAACTGCCGCGTGGGGCTTCATCAGCTTGTGCAACTGGCATGTGAGCCATGGACAAGTGACCTTGGGCGACCCCGCGCAGCTCGCGATCGACGCGACGACAGACGCGCTGTTGTTCAACAGCGTGGCCCCTTTTTTTGCCGAAGACGGTTTGACGCTCTACCGCGATCTGCCAGGACGGTGGTTGGTCCATGCACCGCTGTTGGCCGAAGTGACCACCGCGTCGCTGGATCGCGTGGTGGGCCGCAACATTGACCCGTGGTTGGTGGGCGGCGAGTCGCCCAACGGTGCGGCCAAGCTGCTGCGACGTTTGCAAAATGAAATGCAAATGCTGCTCTACACCCATGCGGTCAACGCGCACCGTGCGGTGAGCATCAACTCGTTCTGGTTGCACGGCACAGGCGCTTTACCTGCCTCGCCAGCGCATCCTCCTGTAACGGCGAAGGTGGTGAACAGCTTGCGCGACAGTGCCTTGCAGCAAGACCTGATGGGCTGGTTGGACGCTTGGCGCGTGCTGGACACCGAATTCATTGCACCTGCGCTGGCAGCCATGTCCCAAGGCCAAACGCCGCGTTTGGTGTTGTGCGGCGAACACGAGCACCATGTGTACGACTGCGCCAAGCCAGGTTTGTGGCAGCGTTTGTTGGGGCACTTCAAGCCTCCCACCTTAGCCACCGTGTTGGCGGTTTCCGCCCCGAAAGAATGACGCCATGCAATTGATTCCGCGCGATATGCCCCCTCGCAGTGTGTGGGCCCTGGAGCAAGCAGGCTTGCACCCTTTGCTGGCGCGCTTGTATGCCGCCCGAGGCGTGAGCGATCCGCACAGCATGGACGTGTCGCTGGCGCACCTGTTGCCGCCGGATGGTTTGAAAGGCATGCACGAAGCTGCGGTGTTGTTGGCCGATGCCGTGGCTGCCGACAAAAAACTCTGCATCGTGGCCGACTACGACTGCGATGGCGCCACTGCCTGTGCCGTGGCGCTGCGTGGCCTGCGCATGCTGGGTGCGCGTCATGTGTCATACATCGTCCCGGACCGGGTGGTCGATGGCTATGGCTTGACCCCCCCGATTTCTGAGCGCGTCAAGGCCAGTGGCGCTGAGGTGTTGATCACAGTCGACAACGGCATTGCCAGCGTGGAGGGCGTGGCCACCGCCAAAGCCTTGGGGCTGCAGGTGCTGGTTACCGACCACCACCTGCCTGCGGCGGTGTTGCCGCAGGCCGACGCCATCGTCAACCCCAACCAACCGGGCTGCACCTTTGCCAGCAAAGCCTTGGCGGGGGTGGGCGTGATGTTTTATGTGTTGCTGGCACTGCGCGCTGAGTTGCGTGCGCGTGGCGTGTTCGCCTTGGACGCACAGCCCAAACTCGACAGCCTGCTGCCCTTGGTGGCGCTGGGCACGGTGGCCGATGTGGTCAAGCTCGACGCCAACAACCGCCGCTTGGTGGCCCAAGGTTTGGCGCGCTTGCGCAAAGGCCACATGCCCGTTGGCATGACCGCCTTGTTTGCGGCGGCGGGCCGACAGAGCGCGCAATGCACCGCACAAGACTTTGGCTTTGCGCTGGGGCCGCGCATCAACGCGGCAGGCCGGTTGTCAGACATGACCTTGGGCATTGAGTGCTTGAGCACCGACGATATGGGGCGAGCTACCGAACTGGCTGCGCAACTGGACCGCATCAACCGCGAGCGCCGTGACATCGAGGGCGACATGCGCGAACAAGCCTTGGCCTTGGCGCAAGACATGTTCGACCCCGACGAAGAACCTCCCTCGGCTTTGTGTGTGTTCGACCCTGACTTTCACGAAGGCGTGGTGGGCATCGTGGCCTCCAAGCTCAAAGACCTGCACCACCGTCCCACCTTTGTGTTTGCCCCCAGCCAGGCCGACGGTAAAAGCCACGAGCTCAAAGGCTCGGGCCGTTCCATTCCGGGGTTTCATTTGCGCGATGCCCTCGACTTGGTGGCCAAGCGCCACCCCGGTGTGTTGCTGCGTTTTGGTGGACACGCCATGGCCGCTGGGTGCACGCTGGACGAAGAGCACCTGGCCACCTTCGAAGAAGCCTTGCAACAGGTGGCGCAAGAGTGGCTCGATGCCGCCACCTTGCAGCGCCGCCTCGACACCGATGGCCCCTTGTTGCCCGAATACCGCCGCCACGACGTGGCCGACACGCTGGCGCGTGAGGTGTGGGGCCAAGGCTTTGCAGCGCCCACGTTCAGTGAGGAAGTCGAGGTTTTGGGCCAGCGCTTGGTGGGTGAGAAACACCTGGCCTTGAAACTGCGCCACCACGGCCAGCCTGTGGATGGCATGTGGTTTGGTCGGGTCGAGCCCTTGCCGGCCAAAGCCCATTTGGCCTTTCGTTTGGAAACCGACGAATGGCAGGGCAAGCAACGCGTGCGCTTTGTGGTCGAGGCCATGGCTGACGCATCCATTCACCCCTCGCTTTGAGACACCCATGGCCAGCCACAAGAAACCACCCCTTCCCGAGGTGAATTTTTCCGACTACGGCGCGGTGCGCTATTTGCACCTGGGCACGCCTTGGGTGCAGGGCTCGATGCACATCGACAAGCCGTTTGACATTGAGCTTGAGTATGTGCAGCGCATGATGGCTTGGTTGCTGTTTGTCGACCTGGACCACGTGGGCAAACTGCACGCCATGCAACTTGGCCTGGGGTCGGCGGCGCTGACCAAGTTTTGCCACAAGCATTTGCGCATGCACACCACCGCGATCGAGATCAACCCTCAAGTGATTGCGGCCTGCCGCTTGTGGTTCAAGTTGCCAGCCGACACGGACAAACTCAAGGTGGTGCTGGGCGATGCCGCCGAGGTGGCGCGTCATGACCACTGGCAAGGCCAGATCGATGCCTTGCAGGTGGATGTGTACGACCACGAAGCGGCCTCGCCCGTGCTCGACAGCGCTGAGTTTTATGCCGACTGCCGCCGCTTATTGACCGACGAGGGCTGCATGACCGTGAATTTGTTTGGCCGCAGCGCCAGTTTTGCGCAGAGCCTGGAAAAAATGGCTCAAGCCTTTGGGGCCGAGGCTCTGTGGGCCTTCAAGCCGACCCGCGAGGGCAACACCATTGTGTTGGCGCAACGCACACCCAAGACGCCCAAGCGGGGCGAGCTGATGGCCCGGGCCGAAGCCATTCAAGCCCGTTGGCCGCTGCCCGCCACCAAGTGGTTGCGGGTGTTTAAACCTGTTGTTCGTTGAGCGCCAGGCCCCGCCAAATAAGGGTTTACCCGGTTTCTCGCAGGCGACACACATAGGTGTAACCCACATCAGGTTGGCGTGAGGTGCGCCGCACAATTCGGCGCTTGTTCGCTGTTCTTTGAGGAGAAGAAATGATCAAAAGTCAAAAAGACTTTTTCTCCGGCCTGATGTTCACATTGGTCGGTGGTGCGTTTGCTATGGGGGCCACGAATTACTCGGTGGGCACTGGTGCTCGCATGGGCCCTGGGTACTTTCCGATGTTGCTGGGTGTTGTGCTGGCGCTCTTGGGCGCTTTCATCATCTTTTACTCGTTGGTCGAACACGCCGAAGACGGCGACAAGGTGGGCTCATTTGCTTGGCGACCCATTGGCTACATCTTGGGCTCTAACTTGGCCTTTGGCATCTTGTTGGGTGGCCTGCCCAGCATGGGCGTGCCAGCCATGGGCTTGATCATTGCCATCTTTGCCTTGGTCATCATTGCCAGCAAAGCCGGTGACAACTTTGTCCTCAAAGACGTGTTGCTGCTGTCAACTCTGTTGGCTGTTGGCAGCTACATGGCCTTCATC
>CANCUP010000015.1 GCA_947381325.1 Comamonadaceae bacterium | reverse complement strand
GGGTTGTCCAAACGGTCGGTCAACAGGCCCAAGCGCATTTCGCCGGTGTAGCCCACGCGTTTGGGAATGCGCGCCAGCCAGGGAATGAGCGCGCTCTTGAGCGAGTTGGGGCAGACATAGGCCACCTCAAAGCGCCCGCGCAGGGCACGCGCCATGGCCAAGCGCCCTTGCCACTGCAGGCCGCCGTGCTGGAACGGAAACTCAATCACCTCGGCCACGCCGGGCATGGCGCGGTAGACGGGTGCCACCCAAGGCAAGGCACCAACCGTCAGGCGCTCACCACGTGCGGCCAAACGGCGCAGCAAGGGCTCGGTCATCACCGCGTCGCCTATCCATTGCGGCGCGATGACGAGGGCGTTGTCAGTGGTGGCCGCCAACGTGTTCGCCGGCTTTGAGGTGGTACTCGGTGCCGCAATAGGGGCACTTGGCTTGACCCGTCTTGGCCACGTCCAGGTAGACCTTGGGGTGGCTGTTCCAGAGCGTCATGTCGGCTTTGGCGCTGGGGCAAAACACGCCGCCATGACCATTGAGGTCTTTGGCCAGGAGTTCAACAGGGTGTGTCATGTGGGCGTTCCCTTGTGCTTCAGACTTGCGTCAACCAATGGGCGTACTTGGGGTTGCGGCCATTGACGATGTCAAAGAAGGCGCTTTGAATTTTTTCGGTGATGGGGCCGCGGCTGCCCACATAGCCTTCTTTGCCCAACTCGATGCGGTCGAGTTCACGAATCGGCGTGACTTCAGCGGCCGTGCCGGTGAAGAAGGCCTCGTCGGCGATGTAGACCTCGTCGCGGGTGATGCGCTTTTGCACAATCTCCAGCCCCAGGTCTTTGGCGATGTGGAACACCGTGTTGCGGGTGATGCCGTTCAAGGCACCAGCCGACAGGTCGGGGGTGTAGATGACGCCATCTTTGACGACAAAAATGTTTTCGCCAGCGCCTTCCGACACAAAGCCCGAGGTGTCGAGCAACAGGGCTTCGTCGTAGCCCTCGTCGGTGACTTCCATGTTGGCCAAGATCGAGTTGGTGTAGTTGCTCACCGCCTTGGCTTGCGTCATGGTGATGTTGACGTGGTGGCGCGTGTAGCTGCTGGTCTTGACGCGGATGCCGCGCTTCATGCCTTCTTCGCCCAGGTACGCGCCCCAGGTCCAGGCCGCCACCATCAGGTGGATGGTGTTGCCCTTGGGGCTGACGCCGAGTTTCTTGTCGCCAATCCAGGTGAGGGGGCGGATGTAGCCGCTCTCGAGCTTGTTCTCACGCACCACCGCGCGTTGGGCTTCGTTGACCTGTTCTTTGGTGAACGGAATGGCCATGCGCAAAATTTTGGCGCTGTTGAACAAGCGGTCGGTGTGCTCTTGCAAGCGAAAGATCGCCGTGCCGTTGGCGGTTTTGTAAGCACGCACGCCTTCAAACGCGCCGCAGCCGTAGTGCAGGGTGTGCGACAGCACGTGGATCTTGGCGTCGCGCCATTCCACCATCTGGCCATCCATCCAAATCTTGCCGTCACGGTCAGACATTGAGGGAATTACGACGCTCATGGGTTTTCCTTTGGAGGTGTGGGGGGCGCTGGACTGAGCCAGCCTAGCGTTTGATTTTAGCGAGGGCCAAGCGCTGGCTCGGCGGTGGCCAAGCAGCTCAAAGCTTGGCGGTCACGTCGGTGACCTCGGGGGCTGCACGTGCGGGCACCTCGCTGTCGGGCAAGGCGTCAGGGCGGGTGAGCAACCAGCTTTGCAGCTTGCCATGCACGAAGGTGCAGCGCACCACCGATTCGGAGCCATCGCGCCAGCTGAAGACTTCAGGCTGGGCGTCTTTCTCGGTCTCGGGTTGGCCCAAGGCACGGGTCAGGGCGATGACGTGCATCAAGCTCACGCCAGTTTTGAGCTTGGCATTGAGCATGACCGCGCTGTCCACATAGCCGATCGGGCGCTTGCTGGCACGCTTCATGATTTGCACCAAGCGGGTGAAGTACAGCAAAAGCCACATCACACCACCGGTGAAGACCATGGCCACGCCCATCCACTGCATGGATTGCCAAGCCCAAACGGTCAGGCCGACAGCCCCTATCGGTATCGCATATCGTTGAAAGTTCATGGCGCTATTGTCTCAGGCCCGTGATCCACCGATCGTCTATGCGCGCACCTCACAAGCGGCGCACAGCTGCGGCGCATTCGGGCCTGCGTCAAGCCAGCGAACGCACCAAGCCAATCGCCTCATCCACACGTTCCACCGGGTGCAAGGTCATGCCCTCGATGGGTTTTTTGGGCATGTTGGCTTTGGGAATCACGGCCACGGTGAAGCCCAGTTTGGCGGCTTCTTTCAGTCGCTCTTGACCGCGCGGCGCCGGGCGCACTTCGCCCGCCAAGCCAACCTCGCCAAAGGCGATGAAGCCCTGGGGCAAGGGCTTGCCCCGCAAGCTGCTTTGGATGGCCAGCATGACCGCCAAGTCGGCGGCGGGCTCGCTGATGCGCACGCCGCCCACCGCGTTGACGAACACGTCTTGGTCCATGCAGGCCACACCGGCATGGCGGTGCAACACCGCCAGCAACATGGCCAAACGGTCACGGTCCAAGCCCACGCTCAAACGCCGGGGCGAGGGGCCGCCGGTGTCGACCAAGGCTTGGATTTCTACCAGCATGGGGCGCGTGCCTTCCAGCGTGACCAGCACACAGCTGCCGGGCACGGGCTCGGGGTGCTGGCTCAAGAAAATCGCGCTCGGGTTGCTCACGCCTTTGAGGCCTTTTTCGGTCATGGCGAAGACGCCAATTTCGTTGACCGCCCCAAAGCGGTTTTTGATGGCGCGCACCAGCCGGTAGGTGGAGTGGGTGTCGCCCTCGAAATACAACACGGTGTCGACCATGTGTTCCAAGACACGCGGCCCGGCCAAGGCGCCCTCTTTGGTGACGTGACCGACCAACACCACCGCCGTGCCGGTGGACTTGGCCATGCGGGTGAGGTGGGCGGCGCATTCGCGCACCTGGGCCACCGAGCCCGGCGCGCTGGTGAGTTGGTCGGAATACACGGTTTGGATCGAGTCCATCACCACCACGGCGGGCTTGAGTTTGTCGACCGTGGCCAGCACTTTCTCCAGCAGGGTTTCGGCCAGTACCTGCACCTGGCTGTGGTCGAGCCCCAGACGCCTCGAGCGCAGCGCCACTTGCGCCGCCGATTCTTCGCCCGTCACATACAAGGTCGCCATGCCGCCACGCTGCAAGCCGTCCATGGCTTGCAACAACAAGGTGGATTTGCCAATGCCGGGGTCGCCGCCGATCAACACCACCCCGCCGTCGACCATGCCGCCTCCGAGCACGCGGTCGAGCTCTTCTTGACCGGTGGGCGTGCGCGCCACGTCGTGGGCTTCGATGTCAGACAGCGTGGCCACCTCGGCGCTGGGCGCGAGTGCGGCCATGCCGGCGTAGCGGTTTTTGCTGGCGCCGGCTGACTCGACGGCGCTCTCGATGAGGGTGTTCCAGGCGTTGCAGCTGGGGCATTTGCCCAGCCATTTGGGGCTGGTGCCGCCGCAGTCGGTGCAAACGTAATGGGTTTTTTCTTTGGCCATGGCGCAATAGTACTGGACAAACAACCAGTGTTCGCGGGTTTTGAGGGTAAGCCCCAGTGGCCAGACGCATTTCTCGGCTTGGTCAAAGGGCCTCACTCACTTAACATGTTAAGTAATTACCACGTCCCCTCATCCAGCCCATGCGCCAACCCTTCGTCCACCGCAACCTGCCGCGTTTGCTGCTGCAAGCGCGCGAATCGGTGATGGCCCACACCCGCCCGGGTTTGCGCAGCCACGGCCTGAGCGACCAGCAATGGCGGGTCTTGCGGGTGCTGGGCGAAGACCACGGGAACGGGGGCCACGGGGTGGAGACCGGTCGCATTGGGCGCGAAGCCTTCATCACCGGCCCCAGCCTGAGTGGCGTGCTCACGCGCATGGAGCGCGATGGCTTGGTGCAGCGCCAGCGCGATGCCAGCGACCAACGCCGCACTGTGGTCAGTGCCACCGCCTTGGGACTGCAACGCGTGGACACCCTGTCACACACCATCGAAGCGCACTACCAAACCATGGAGCAGCACCTGGGCAAAACCAAATTGGCCCAGCTGTATGCCTTGCTCGACGAGGTGATTGCGCTTGACCTGCCGCCTGCTGCTTGACCTGACCTTCCAACCCCAAAACCCCATCACCAAGCCCACACCGCCATGACTGCCCACATCCCCTCACCCGATCTGCCGATTCATGGCACGGTCTACGGCGTCTTGCTCAACAGCCAGGCTGAATGGCAAGTGGCCGAACCCCTGATGAGCAACGCGCCCTACCAAGCGCCGCCCCAAGCGCCGGTGCTCTACATCAAGACCGCCAACACCTGGACCTTGAGCGAGCACGCCATCGCCGTGCCATCCAAGCTGCAGGCGGTGGAGATAGGCGCCACCCTGGGCGTGGTGCTGACCGAACAAGGCGCCGTGCGCGGCTACGTGCTGCTCAACGACCTGTCCGTGCCACACAGCGTGGCCGAGCAAGGCTTTTACCGCCCACCCGTGAAATACAAATGCATCGATGGATTTTTGGGAATTGGCGCACAGCTGCTGCCCGCCGCTGACTTGCCAGACCCCCACGCCATCAAGCTGGAAGTGCGCATCAACGGCAGGCTGCGCCAAACCGTGCAGCTTGGCCAGATGCGCCGGTTCTTGCCCCAGTTGCTGGCCGATGTGGGCGAGTTCATGACCCTGCAAGCGGGCGATGTGTTGATGTTGGGCTTGGACGTGTGCCACGATGGCCCCGAGGCCGGACAACGCCCGCAGACGCGCGTGGGCGACGTGGTGGACATTCATGCGCCCGGCGTGCCAGGCTTAGGCGTCTTGCGCCACCACTTGATAGGAGCTGTGGCATGAAACACGCACGCGTGATCTACCAACACCAGACGCACGACGCCACCGAGCGCGACGGCCAACTGCTGCTCGACGACGGGCGGTGCTTGGCCTTTGACGCGGTGCGTTGGCTGCCGCCCTTGGCCCCGGTGGCGCGCCCGCGCACGGTGCTGGCGCTGGGCTTGAACTATGCCGACCACGCCAAAGAGCTGGCGTTCAAAGAGCCGCCCAAAGAGCCCTTGGTGTTTGTCAAAGGCGAAGGTGGCTTGATCGGCCATCACGAACACACGCTGCGCCCCAATGAAGTGACGTTCATGCACTACGAGTGCGAGTTGGCGGTGGTGATTGGAAAAACCGCCAAGCGGGTGCGCCGCCATGACGCCTACGACTTTGTGGGTGGCTACAGCGTGGCCAACGACTACGCCATCCGCGACTACCTGGAGAACTGGTACCGCCCCAACATGCGGGTGAAAAACCGCGACACCTGCACACCACTGGGCCCCTGGCTGGTCGATGCCACCTCGCTGCACCGCGACCATGGCGATCCGTCGAATTTGGCGCTGCAAACCACGGTCAACGGCCAAGTCACACAACGCGGCAACACCCGCGACATGATTTTTGATGTGCCCACCTTGATCGAGTACCTGAGTGAGTTCATGACCTTGTACCCCGGCGATCTGATCTTGACCGGCACGCCCGACGGCGTGGTGGACTGCCAGCCGGGCGACGTGATCGTGACCGAGATCGAAGGCCTCGGCGCCCTGACCAACACCATCGCAGCGGCCCCGGCTCGCGCGTAACACCCCACTTTTGGAGACAGCGATGCCCACCATCGACCACCTCATCAACGGCCAATCGGTGAGCCACGGCCCGCGCTTTGAAACCATCAACCCCGCGACCCAAGAGGTGTTGGCCGAAGTGGCCAGCGGAGGCGAGGCCGAAGTCAACGCGGCGGTGGCCGCCGCCAAAGCTGCGTTCCCCAAATGGGCCAACACGCCTGCGCCCGAACGCGCCAAGGTGATGCGTCGTTTGGGCGAGCTGATCACCCAACACGTGCCCGAGATTGCCCGCACCGAAACCCAAGACTGCGGCCAAGTGATTGCCCAAACTGGCAAGCAACTGGTGCCACGCGCGGCCGACAACTTTTCGTACTTTGCCGAGATGTGCACGCGCGTCGATGGCCACACCTACCCCACCCCCACCCACCTGAACTACACGCTGTTTCATCCGGTGGGTGTGTGCGCATTGATCAGCCCGTGGAACGTGCCCTTCATGACCGCCACTTGGAAAGTGGCGCCCTGTTTGGCATTTGGCAACACGGCGGTGCTCAAAATGAGCGAGCTCTCGCCCTTGAGTGCCGCGCGTTTGGGCGAGTTGGCGCTGGAAGCCGGCGTGCCACCGGGCGTGTTGAACTTGGTCCACGGCTACGGCAAAGACGCCGGTGAGCCGCTGGTGGCGCACCCCGATGTGCGCGCCATTTCGTTCACCGGATCGACCGCCACCGGCAACCGCATTGTGCAAACCGCCGGCCTGAAAAAGTTCAGCATGGAGCTGGGCGGCAAGTCGCCCTTTGTGGTGTTTGAAGACGCCGACCTCGAACGCGCGATGGACGCCGCCGTGTTCATGATCTTTTCCAACAACGGCGAGCGCTGCACCGCCGGCAGCCGCATCTTGGTGCAGCAAAGCATCTACGCCGACTTTGTGGCCCAATTCACCGAGCGCGCCAAGCGCATCCGCGTGGGCGACCCCCTCGACGAAGCCACCGTGGTGGGCCCGATGATCAGCCAGGCCCATTTGGCCAAGGTGCGCAGCTACATCGACCTCGGCCCCAAAGAAGGCGCCACGCTGCTGTGCGGCGGGCTCGACCGACCCTCGTATGCCCCCGAACTGCCCGCCCACGTGGCACGCGGCAACTATGTGTGGCCCACGGTGTTTGCCGATGTCGACAACCGCATGAAGATCGCGCAAGACGAAATTTTTGGCCCCGTGGCCTGCCTGATTCCGTTCAAGGACGAAGCGCATGCGATTGCCCTGGCCAACGACATCGCCTACGGCCTGAGCAGCTATGTGTGGACCGAGAACATTGGCCGCGCCCACCGCGTGGCCGCTGCGGTGGAAGCGGGCATGTGTTTTGTGAACAGCCAAAACGTGCGCGATTTGCGCCAGCCCTTTGGTGGCACCAAGGCCAGCGGCACCGGACGCGAAGGCGGCACCTGGAGTTACGAGGTGTTTTGCGAACCCAAAAACGTGGCGGTCTCGATGGGCAGCCACCACATTCCACATTGGGGCGTGTGATGGGACAGCTCGCCCTCGCCGCCAAGATCACCCACGTGCCCAGCATGTACCTGAGCGAGCTGCCAGGCCCACGCCACGGCACGCGACAAGACGCCATTGCGGGGCACCAAGAGATCAGCCGCCGGTGCCGGGCTCTGGGTGTAGACACCTTGGTGGTGTTTGACACCCACTGGCTGGTGAATGCGAACTACCACATCAACTGTGCCGCGCATTTCAAAGGCAGCTACACCAGCAACGAGTTGCCGCACTTCATCCGCAACATGGACTTTGCGTCGCCCGGCAATCCGGCACTCGGACAGTTGCTGGCGCGGGTGTGCAACGAGTACGGCGTGGAAACGCTGGCGCACGATGCCACCACCTTGTCGCCCGAGTACGGCACGCTGGTGCCGCTGCGCTACATGAATGCCGACCAGCACTTCAAGGTGGTGTCGGTGTCGGCCCTGTGCATGGCGCATTACCTGAACGACAGCGCGCGCCTGGGCTGGGCGATGCGCCAAGCGATTGAGCAGCACTACGACGGCCGGGTGGCGTTGTTGGCCAGCGGCTCGCTGAGCCACCGCTTTGCCCAAAACGGCTTGGCCCCTGAATTTGCGTTCAAGATTTGGAGCCCCTTGCTGGAAAAGCTCGACGCGCAAGTGATCCGCATGTGGCAAGACGGTGAGTGGGCGGCGTTTTGCGAGATGCTGCCCGAGTACGCCAGCAAAGGGCACGGCGAGGGCTTCATGCACGACACCGCCATGCTGTTGGGCGCCTTGGGTTGGTCGGGCTACGACGGCAAGGCCGAAGTCATCACACCGTACTTTGGGGCCTCAGGCACGGGACAAATCAATGCCGTGTTTCCTGTCACACCCCAAGACGGGTCACACATCCCTGCCGCCCAAGCCAGTGGAGCCAGCGCCTACCAAGCCTTTGGACGTTTGTAAGATCCACCGTCTTTTGTTTGCACACCCATGCCACACCTTGTCATCCTCTACACCGGCCAACTTGATCACGAGACCGACATGACGCAGTTGTGCCGCCGCTTGGCCGACACCATGCGCACGGTGCGTGACGAAGCCGGTGAACAGGTGTTTCCCACCGGCGGTGTGCGCGTGTTGGCCTACCCGGCGGCGCATTACGCCGTGGCCGATGGCAGCGGCGACCACGGCTTTGTCTATTTGAACTTGCGCATGGGCAAGGGCCGCAGCGAGGCGACCCAAAAAAATGCCGGGCAATTGCTGATGGCCACCGCACGCGAGCATTTCGCCGACCTGTTGACACGCCGCCCTGTGGGCATCACCTTGCAAATCGATGTCGGTCTGCCGGTGTTTGATGCGCGCTTTGGCAACCTGCATCCGCTGTTTGCGCCATCGGCCTGAGTTCGCGCTGAGCCCACACACCTTTCTTTCCCATTTTTTCAACTCAACTCAACTCACTTCAGTTCATTCACCATGCAAACACCTGTCAATCTTTTCAAACAAGCCCTGCACCAACAACATGCCCAAATCGGTTTGTGGATGGGGCTGGGCAACACCGTGACCACCGACATCTGCGCTGGTGCCGGCTTTGACTGGCTGGTGATCGACGGCGAACACGGCCCCAATGACCTGACCACCATCTTGGCGCAGCTGCAAACCGTGGCGGCCTACCCCGGCGCGCACCCGGTGGTGCGCATTCCGCACCACGACCCAGCCTTGATCAAACAAGTGCTGGACTTGGGCGCACCCACGATTCTGGTGCCCATGGTCGACACGCCTGAACAAGCAGCGGCGATTGTGCAAGCCAGCCGTTACCCGCAAAACGATGGCCACGGTGGCATCCGCGGCATGGCCGGCACGCGTGCTTCGCGCTGGGGCCGCTACCCCAACTACGGCAAAGAGGCCAACGACCAGGTGTGTGTGCTGGTGCAAGCGGAAACGCCCCTGGCGCTGAAAAACCTGGACGCGATTGCCGCCACACCCGGTGTCGACGGCGTGTTCATTGGGCCCAATGATTTGTCGGCTTCGATGGGCTTTGTGGGTGAACAAGCTCACCCCACGGTGCAAGCAGCCATCGTGGATGCCATTGCCCGCATTCGCCAAGCCGGCAAAGCGCCCGGCATCTTGATGGGCGACGAAGTTTTGGCGCGTCAGTACCTGGCTTTGGGCGCACTGTTTGTGGCCGTGGGCGTGGACAGCATGATCTTGTCGCGCCAAACCTCGGCTTTGGCAGCCAAATACAAAGACGGCTTGACGGCCGCACCCGCTGCCACCAAAGGCCAGGTGTACTGAGCGCACAACCATGTCGGCCAACTTTCACCCCGACGAATGGGCCGCCCGCTTGGAGCTGGCGGCTTGCTACCGCGTGTTCGCCATGCTGGGCTGGACCGAGATGATTTACAACCACCTCACCGTGCGCCTGCCGCACAGCGTGAGTGGTGACGACAAGCAGTTTTTGATCAATCCGTTTGGTCTGCACTACAGCGAAGTCACCGCCAGCAACTTGGTGAAGATCAATTTGCAAGGCGAGGTACTCGATGATTCATCACACCGCGTCAACCCGGCAGGGTTTGTGGTGCATGCCACCTTGCACGGTGGCATCGACGGCGCACATTGCGTGATGCACACCCACACCACCGCCGGTGTGGCGGTGGCCAGCCTGCAAGGCGGCTTGTCGCAAAGCAATTTTTATTCGGCGCAGTTGCACGACATGGTGGCCTACCACGACTTTGAAGGCATCACCATCCATGCCGACGAGGGGCCGCGCGTGCTGCGCAGCATTGGCCACAAGCAAGCCGTGATTTTGCGCAACCATGGCTTGTTGGCTTGGGGGCGGACGGTGCCCGAAACTTTTGCGATTTTGTGGACGCTGCAGCGTGCGTGCGAAATTCAACTCGCGACCTTGAGCATGGGTGCGCCGATGGCAGTGCCCGAAGCGGTGGCCGCCAAATGCACCCGTGACTCGCTGCAGTTTGACAACCAACACGGTGGCGCCGGTGTGGATGTGTTCGATGCCTTGGTGCGCCAAGTCGACCGCATCGACGCTGGGTACAAGCAATGATGTTTTCCAAGGTCTGCATTTTTGGCGTGGGCGCCATCGGCGGTTGGATGGGCGCACGTGTGGGGCAACTCGCAGGCGTTCAGTTGTCGCTGGTGGCGCGCGGGGACACCCTGCGTGCGCTGCAACAACACGGCTTGCGCTTGCACAGCGCCGGTGCGACGCACACGGTGGCGGCCCAGGCCAGTTCGGACCCGGCTGAATTGGGCGTGCAAGACCTGGTGGTGGTGGCCGTCAAAGCCCCGGCCTTGCGTGAGGTGGCGCAGCACATCGCGCCTTTGTTGGGGCCACACACGGTGGTGCTGACCGCGATGAATGGCGTGCCTTGGTGGTTGTTGCAGCAGTTCGGCGGCGCTTACGCCAACACACCGCTGCGCAGTGTGGACGCCGATGGCCACATTGCACGCGCCATTCCTGCGCAGCATGTGCTCGGTGGTGTGGTGCACGCGAGTTGTTCACTGCGCGCACCCGGTGAGGTGGATCACCACTTTGGCAACGGCTTGATTGTGGGCGAGCCGTCGGGCAGCTTGAGCGCACGCGGTCAGGCTCTGCACGCCATGCTGGCCGAGGCGGGGTTTGACGCCCGCCTGTCGCCGCACATTCAGAAAGACATTTGGTACAAGCTGTGGGGCAATATGAGCGTCAACCCCATCAGTGCGCTGACCGGTGCCACCACCGACAAGATCATGGACGACCCGCTGGTGCGCGGCTTTATTTCCAGCGTCATGCTGGAAGCCAAAGAGATCGGTGCGCGCATTGGCTTGGCGATTGAGCAACAACCCGAAGACCGCCATGCGGTGACACGCCAACTCGGCGCCTTCAAAACCTCCATGCTGCAAGATGTGCAAGCCCACCGCGCGGTGGAGCTCGATGCCTTGGTGGGTGCAGTGCGCGAGCTGGGCCAGATCACCGGTGTGGCCACGCCTTTCACCGATGCCTTGATGGGCTTGGCGCGTTTGCAAGCGCAGGGCTTGGGCTTGTACCCAGCCACGTGAACACGCTCACGTGGGCGCAAGCGCGCGGTGTTCAGTCTTGCGTGAAACCCACACGGCCAGACACGGCACACATCAACTCGTAGCCCACGGTGCCAGCGGCATGGGCCACCTCGTCGATGGGCAACACCGCGCCGCTGGACGCACGGCCCCACAAGGTGACTTCGCTGCCAAAGCCCGCTTGCGGACACGGCGTGAGGTCGACCGCGATCATGTCCATGCTCACGCGCCCCAAGGTGCGCGTGCGCACACCGTCCACCAACACCGGGGTGCCGGTGGGGCAGTGGCGCGGGTAGCCATCGGCATAGCCGCAAGCGACCACGCCCATGCGCATCGGCGCATCGGCGCGAAAGGTCGCGCCATAGCCCACGCAGTCGCCTGTTTGTAAATCTTGCAAGGCAATGATTTGACTGCGCAAACTCAGGGTGGGTTGCAGCTGCCAGTGGGCGATGTCGTGCTGCGGAAAATCGGGTGCGCTGCCATAGAGCGCAATACCCGGGCGGACCCAATCGGCGGCCACGTCAGGCGCGCTGCCATGGCGCAGCAAGGCCGCGCTGTTGCTGGTGCTGCGCTCGCCGCTCAGGTCTTGGGTGGCTTGGGTGAACAGCGCCATTTGTGCGGCCACGCCTTGGGGGCCGTCGGCATCGCTGAAATGGGTGACGAAAGAAATTTCGTCCACCTGGGGCAATTGGTTGAGTCGGCTCCAGGCCGAGCGAAAACTCTGAGGCTTGAAGCCCAGCCGGTTCATGCCCGTGTTCATTTTGAGAAACACCCGGTGCGGCACCTGGGTTTTGTGGCGGCTGAGCATGTCGAGTTGTTCGTCGCAATGCACCGTGTGCCACAGGTCAAGCCGCGAGCACAGCTCGAGATCGCGTGCGTCAAACACACCCTCCAGCAGCCACACCGGGCCGCGCCAGCCCATGGCGCGCACACGTTGGGCTTCGTCCAAGTCAAGCAGGGCAAAACCATCGCAGGCTCTGAGGCCTTCAAACACCCGCTCAATGCCGTGTCCATAGGCATTGGCTTTGACCACCGCCCACAGGCGTGCATCGGGCGCGGATGTATGCAAACGTTCTACGTTGTGACGCAGCGCATCGGTGTGAACAAAGGCTTGGATCGGGCGGGGCATGGGCAATATTGTGGCACCCGCGTGATATAACCAATGCGTTGCGATTTATAACAAAGAGGAGTTTGCATGCCCGCCCAGCGCAGCGGCATGCGCATGTTCCATGAAGCGCGGTTTTTACACCATCATGTCGGCCCAGTTTTTCAGCTCGTTGGCCGACAACGCGTTGTTTGTCACCGCGGTTGAACTTCTCAAATCTGACGGCGCCGCCGAATGGCAACGTGCCGCGCTGGTGCCCATGTTTGCCTTGTTTTATGTGGTGTTGGCGCCGTTTGTGGGGGCCTTTGCCGACTCGCAGCCCAAGGGCCAGGTGATGCTGATGAGCAACAGCATCAAAGTCATCGGTTGCTTGATGATGCTGTTTGGCGTGCACCCCCTGGTGGCCTATGCGGTGGTGGGCTTGGGCGCTGCCGCCTATTCGCCCGCCAAGTACGGCATCTTGACCGAGTTGTTGCCCTCCTCCCAGTTGGTCAAGGCCAATGGATGGATTGAAGGGCTGACCATCGCCTCCATCATCTTGGGAGTCTTGTTGGGCGGCCAGTTGGTCGGGCATGCGCTCTCCACCAGCTTGCTGTCTTTGGATGTGCCGCTCATCGACACCGGCGTCGACACCCCGGCCGAGGCGGCGATTTGTTTGTTGGTGTTGATCTATGCGCTAGCGGCATGGTTCAACACCCGCATTCCCTACACCGGTGCGGCACTCATCCCCATGCGCCTGGACCCCGACAAAAGCATGGCGCGCAATTTATGGGCGTTGTTGCCTGATTTTTGGCACTGCACCCAACGCCTGTGGCATGACAAATTGGGACAAATCTCACTCGCCACCACCACCTTGTTTTGGGGCGTGAGCGGCAATTTGCGCTACATCGTGCTGGCCTGGAGTGCCGCGGCCTTGGGCTACAGCACCACCCAAGCTTCCAGCTTGGTGGGGGTGGTGGCGATTGGCACGGCACTGGGTGCGGTGGTGGCATCGATGAAGATGCGACTCGACCACGCCACCCGCGTGATGCCCTTGGGCATTGGCATGGGCGTTTTGGTGCTCACCATGAACTTCATCGACAACCTGTGGTTGGCCGTGCCGCTGCTGATTGTGTTGGGCGCTTTGGGCGGTTTCATGGTGGTGCCCATGAATGCCTTGTTGCAACACCGAGGCCACAACCTGATGGGTGCGGGACGCTCCATCGCCGTGCAGAACTTGAACGAGCAGGTGTGCATTCTGGGTTTGGGTGGCCTCTACACCTTCTCCACCGGCATGGGCATGAGCGCGTTTGGCGCGATCACGGCGTTTGGCCTGCTGGTGAGCCTCATGATGTGGATGATCCAACGCTGGCATGCCCACAACCAAGTGCATCACCGCGATGAGTTGGCGCGACTCATGCACATCGCCCGCAACGACGACTTGCACGGCTGAGGTGAGCACCCCAAGCCTGCTGCCGGTCGCGGCCCTGGCCTTGAATGCCCTGGTGTGGGGCCTGTCTTGGTGGCCGCTGCGCACCTTGCATGCCGCAGGCTTGCACCCACTGTGGACCACGGCCTGTGTGTTCACCGCCGCATGGCTGTGCATCACGCTGTGGCGCCCGCATGCTTGGCGGGGTTTGAAGCAACACCCCCACCTGTGGTGGCTGTTGTTGGCCTCGGGCTTGACCAATGTGGGGTTCAACTGGGCGGTGACCACTGGCGACGTGGTGCGTGTGGTGTTGCTGTTTTATTTGATGCCCACGTGGTCGCTGCTGCTGGCTTGGTGGTTGTTGGGTGAGCGGCCCCAACCCGCCGCTTTGGCACGCATGGGGCTGGCCTTGGTCGGGGTGGTGTTGGTGCTCAAAACGCCTGACGTGGACTGGCCTGTGCCGCAGTCTTGGCCCGATGTGTTGGCGCTGCTGGGGGGCCTGTGTTTTGCCTTGACCAATGTGCTGCTGCTGCGTTTGCAAAACACCCCCGAAGACTCACGCATGGTGGCCATGTTTGGCGGCGGCGCCTTGATGGCGGTGCTGTGCGCGTTGCTCGCGCAAGCGGGTGGCGTCGTGAACGCGTCGGTGTGGGACGTGGGCGCTTGGTGGCCCTGGGCCCTGTTGCTGACGCTGGCTTTTTTGCTGGGAAATTTAGCGCTGCAATATGGTGCCGCGCGTTTGAATGCGCACACCACGGCGATGGTCATGCTCAGCGAGGTGGTGTTTGCCTCGGCGTCTTCGGTTAGCCTTGGGGTGTCAACGCTGACGTGGCGCATCGCCTTGGGCGGCGGCTTGATTGTGCTGGCTGCCTTGCTGGCCTCACAGGCCAGCGCAGACACACCCAAGCCTTGAGCGGCGGCGGCCTCCCTCACTCCCTCACACAACTTGCGAAAGGTTTTGCCGTATGAACACCGTGGCCCACTTCACCGCCGAGCGCATCGACGGCACAGCGCTGAACTTGTCCGACTTGCAGGGCCGCGTGCTGCTGGTGGTCAACACCGCGAGCGCCTGTGGCTTCACGCCGCAATTGGCGGGCTTGGAAGCGTTGCACCAGCGCTACCAAGACCAAGGGCTGACTGTTTTAGGCTTTCCTTGCAACCAGTTTGGCGGCCAAGACCCGGGCAGCAACGCCGAGATTGGCGCGTTTTGCCAAAAGAACTATGGTGTGAGCTTTCAGATGATGGCCAAGGTGGAGGTCAATGGCACGCAGGCGCATCCGCTGTTTGTGTGGCTGAAAGAACAAGCCCCTGGCGTGCTCGGCAGCGAGGCCATCAAGTGGAACTTCACCAAGTTCTTGGTGGGAAAGGACGGCGCCAGCGTCACGCGTTATGCCTCGATGGACACACCGGCCAAGATGGCCGCCGACATCGAGCAGGCCTTGGCCGCCAGCGCTTGACGGCCCGGTGTTTCAAGCCAAGGCTTGATCGAGCAGTTCGATCCAGTGCTTGACCGGCACCTCGGTGCCGCTTTGCAAATGGCTGATGCAACCCACATTGGCGCTCAAAATCGCTTGCGGTTGCAAGGCACCTAAGTGGCCAAGCTTGCGGTCACGCAAGGTGTAAGCGATGTCGGGGTTGAGCACCGAGTAGGTGCCTGCTGAGCCGCAACACAAATGCGGCTCGACCGCCGCCACCTGCACCGCAAAACCCAAATCTGCCAGATGCGTTTCAACGCCGCCTTTGAGTTGCTGTCCATGCTGCAGCGTGCAAGGTGGATGAAACGCCTGCAGGCCCGCTTGGGCCACCACCGCAGCCTTGAGTTTGGGCTTGAGCCGCGGCACCAACTCGGGCAAGAACTCGCTGAGATCGCGCGTGAGGGCGCTGATGCGCTGCGCTTTGTCGGCGTAGGCCGGATCATCGCGCAACACATGGCCATAGTCTTTGACCATGACACCGCAGCCCGACGCGTTCATCACAATCGCCTCCGCGCCTTGCTGCACAAACGGCCACCACGCATCGATGTTGGCGCGCATGTGGGCTTTGCCGCCGTCGTGGTCGTTGAGGTGGAACTTCACCGCACCACAACATCCCGCCTCGGGCGCCACCAGGGTTTGAATGCCCGCCGCATCCAGGACACGTGCGGTGGCGGTGTTGATGTTGGGCAGCATGGCCGGTTGCACACACCCGGCCAACATCAGCACCTTGCGTGGGTGACTTTGCGTGGGCCACACCCCTGCAGTTTGCGGCGCTGGCACCTTGGCGCGCAGGGCGGAGGGCAACACATCGCGCAAGGCTTGGCCCAGCTTCATGGCAGGGGCAAACACCGGCGAGGTCAGGCCCTCTTTGAGCGCCCAACGCAGCACCCGCTCACCCAGAGGGCGTGGCACTTTGGCATCGACCAGTTGGCGTCCAATGTCCACCAAATGGCCGTATTGCACACCGCTGGGGCAGGTGCTTTCGCAGTTGCGGCAGGTCAGGCAACGGTCCAGGTGCTGCTGGGTTTTGCGCGTAGGCGCTGCGCCTTCGAGCACCTGCTTCATCAGGTAAATGCGTCCGCGCGGTCCATCCAATTCGTCACCCAAGAGCTGGTAGGTGGGGCAGGTGGCAGTGCAAAACCCACAGTGCACGCACTTGCGCAAAATGGCTTCGGCTTCGCGGCCTTGCGGCGTGTCTTGGTACTCGGGGGCCAGATGGGTTTGCATGGTGGGTGTGCCGCTTTCAGATGCGCCCTGGGTTCAAGATACCCGCTGGATCAAATTGTTTTTTCAGTTGGTCTTGGATGCGCTGTTGCACCGCATCGAGCGGCGCAAACACACCCACCGCTTTGTCTGCGTCGCCGTGCTGCGTGCTGGTTCTGAACAACACCGCATGGCCGCCCAGGCTGCGCGCCAAATCACGCAAGGCGCTCGCCTTGGACGCAGGGGCCCAGACCCACCGCTGTGCGCCATGCCACTCAATGTAAGGATGCCCTGGCACACCCAAAGCTTGCAGATTCAAGGCAGGCGCTGTTTGTGGCACCGACAAACGCCACAAACAAGCGTCTGACGAGGGCGGCTGGGTAAAGAACGGCAAGCTGTGCTCGCCACTGGCGCGCCAATCGGCAGCGGCTTGCACGTTGTCCATGCGTGTCACGCTGGCGCCCAGGGCCTGCACCTGCGCCGTCATGGCCGCCAAAGCGGCCTCGACCGCCGCCACCGCACCGCGCAAACGCACAAACAAGCAGTCTTGTGCGGGTTGCACGCTGTCGTCATGCACCCAAGCGCTGGCGTTGAGCGGCAGTGGCTGACCACCCCATTGGTTGAGCAAGGTGAGGGCTTGTGCTTGCGTGACACCGGCGAACACCAAGGTGGCTTCGCCCGGCGCTACGGGCAGCACCTTCAGAGAGACCTCGGTGATCAGGCCCAACTGTCCCAAGCTGCCCGCCATCAAACGCGACACGTCATAACCGGCCACATTCTTCATCACTTGGCCGCCAAAGGTCAGGTCTTGGCCTTGCCCGTTGAGCATGCGCACACCCAAGACAAAGTCGCGCACCGTGCCCACACTCGCGCGTGCCGGTCCTGCCAGTCCACTGGCCACCATGCCGCCCACGGTGGCTGCGCCAAACAGGGGGGGATCAAACGGCAAGCACTGACCTTGCTCGGCCAAGGCAGCTTGCACTTCAAGCATGGGCGTGCCTGCGCGCACCGTCATCACCAATTCGCTGGGCTCGTAGCTCAAGATGCCACGGTAGGCACGGGTGTCGAAGACTTCGCCTTGCAGGCTTTGACCGTAAAAGTCTTTGCTGCCACCGCCGCGAAAACGCAGCGACGTGGCATGACTGGCGGCAGCGCGTAGGCGCTCAGAGAAATAGTGCAGGGTCGCTTGCATGGCAGGCATGTTAGCGGCAGGGCAGAAGGCTCGGTTTGAATTTTTTGAACAGCTTGATCAAAATAAAAAAAGCCCGCCGGGTAGGCGGGCTCAAAGTCCAAGGAAAACTTGAAGTCAACCTGGATGGATCAACGGTGGTAAGCCGTCTCGCCGTGCGAGCTGATGTCCAAGCCTTCGCGCTCTTCTTCTTCAGAGACGCGCAGACCCAACACCAAGTCCACCAATTTGTAGGCAATGTAAGAGACCACGCCCGACCACACCATGGTGGTGACCACAGCTTGGAACTGGATCCACACCTGGCCCGAGATCGAGTACTCAGGGCTGGCTGCATTGGCCACGTAGTCGAAGATGCCCGTGCCGCCCAAGGAAGGCGCAGCAAACACACCGGTCAACAGAGCACCCAAGATACCGCCCACGCCGTGCACGCCAAAGACGTCGAGCGAGTCGTCAGCACCGAGCATGCGCTTGAGGCCGTTGACACCCCACAGGCACAAGAAGCCAGCCAGCAAACCGATCACGATGGCGCCCATGGGGCCCACGAAACCGCACGCTGGGGTGATGGCCACCAAACCAGCCACGGCACCGGATGCAGCGCCCAACATCGAGGCCTTGCCTTTGGACAGGGACTCGCCGGTGATCCAGCTCAAGGTGGCAGCCGCGGTGGCGACCAAGGTGTTGACGAAGGCCAGAGCGGTCACGCCATTGGCTTCCAGGTTAGAACCTGCGTTGAAACCGAACCAACCCACCCACAGCAGCGATGCGCCGACCATGGTCAAGGTCAAGCTGTGCGGTGCCATGGACTCTTTGCCATAACCCGTGCGCTTGCCGATCACGTAAGCACCCACCAAACCTGCCATCGCAGCGTTGATGTGCACCACGGTACCGCCTGCGAAGTCGAGTGCGCCTTTGGCCCACAACCAACCTGCAGCAGCTGTCACGGTTTCCAAGGTGGCAGCGTCGGTGATCGCGTCAGGGCCGTCCCAATACCAAACCATGTGGGCGATGGGCATGTAGCTGAAGGTGAACCACAGAGCACAGAACAAGAGCACAGCGGAGAAGCGGGCGCGTTCGGCGAAGGCACCCACGATCAACGTGCAAGTGATGGCAGCAAACGTGGCTTGGAAGGCAGCGAAGGTCAACTCAGGAATCACCACCCCTTTGCTGAACGTGGCAGCAATGGAGTCAGGCGTGATGCCTTTGAAGAACAACTTGTCCAAGCTGCCGATGAACGGATTGCCTGCGGTGAAGGTCAAGGTGTAACCGTAGAGCACCCACAAGACGTAAATCAAGGAGGTCACCACAAACACCTGCATCAGCACAGACAACATGTTCTTGCTGCGTACCAAGCCGCCGTAGAACAAAGCCAAGCCAGGGATGGTCATCAGAATCACGAGCACGGTGGCCACGGTCATCCAAGCGGTGTCGCCTTTGTTAGGCACGGGTGCCGGTGCGGCTTCGGCTGCAGCAGGCGCTGCAGCGGCTGGGGCCGCAGCGGGCGCTGTGGCCTTGGCTTCAGCAGCGGGTGCAGCAGGGGCTGCGGTCTGCGCCATGACGGCAGCGCCGCCAAGCAACAGGCCTAGCCCGAGGGCGAGGGAGGCAAGCAGTTTTTTCATGATGAGGTCTTTCAAAAAGGGGGTCTGTGCAACACGATCAGAGGGCTTCAGGACCGGTTTCGCCGGTACGGATGCGAACCACTTGTTCGAGGTCATAGACAAAAATCTTGCCGTCGCCGATCTTGCCGGTGCGGGCAGAAGCCTCGATGGCTTCGATGGCGCGGTCGACATGCTCTGAAGCCACAGCGGCTTCGATCTTGACCTTGGGCAAGAAGTCAACCACGTACTCGGCACCGCGGTACAGCTCGGTATGCCCTTTTTGTCGGCCAAAACCTTTGACCTCTGTCACAGTGATACCTTGCACCCCGATTTGCGACAAGGCCTCGCGGACCTCGTCGAGCTTGAAGGGTTTGATGATGGCGGTAATGAGTTTCATGGTTGCTCCTAGAGAAGACGACGAGCTTGGTTTAGAAGCTGTATTTCAGGCCAAGGACAACGATGTTTTTGCCCTGGAAGTAGTTGTTGTAGGTGTAGAAAGACTTGTGCGCATTGGTGCTGATGGCCGTGGCGTTGGCGACCAAACCATCGCCCAAATCTTTGTTCAAGGTCATCGACACATCGGTGTAGTTGCCGTCTATGTTGTTCTTGATGACTTGGCGGCCTGCATGGGGCACCAATGAGTAGCCATCGCCCAAGTCAAATGTGGCGCTCAGATCCAGGTAGGTGCTGCCTTTGGAATTGATGTTGCCGAACAAATCAGATGTGCTGTAAGAGTACTTGGCGGTCACAGGGCCTGCAGTCAAAGCGCCATAGATTTCATCGGTGTTGGCATTGCTGAATTTGGTAGCCTTTTGCAACGTGTTGCCTTGGTATTGGTAACGCAGGTAGCCCACGTCGTAGGCCAAGCCAGCGGCTTCACCTTTGTAGCCGCCGTACAGGTCAATTTCGATCGGGCCTTTGGCGTCGTAACCGTTTTGAACAGCGGCTTCCTTGATCCACTTGATGGTGGAACCCCATGCGCCGAGGTAAAAGCCATTGGCGTTGGCGTAGTCGACACCACCTTGCAAGGCAGGCGTACCTTTGGTTTGGCCAATGGAGCGGTAACGGTATTCAGAAACCACACCGACGTTGTAGCCCAGTGTGGACTCAGGGGCTGCAGGCGCAGTTTGCGCGAAGGCTGCAGAAGATGTGGCCAAGAGGGCCAACAGAAGTTTGGACTTGATGTTCATTTGATTTTCTCCATGAAAAGATAAAGGCACTTAGCTGCTATGCAGGGTCCGTGCCAGGGTTGAAGCGCACAAAAGTGTTCACCGTGGCTACCCCAAAACCCAAAGTGATGCAGTAGCCTGAACACTTCCTTATTTTCTCGCACTATTTTGGTGCTGTCTTTTGGCTTATCCGCCCCGCTTTGGGGCTTTGTGTACTGAAAGAAAAACATGACGCTCGCTTTGATTCACAGCCGTGCGCTTTTGGGCTTGCATGCCCCGGCTGTGACGGTGGAGGTGCATTTGGCCAATGGCTTGCCCAGCTTTACCTTGGTCGGCCTGGCCGACACCGAAGTCAAAGAGGCGCGCGAGCGCGTGCGATGCGCCATTCAAAACTCGGGGCTTGAGTTTCCCAGCAACAAGCGCATCACCGTCAATTTGGCACCGGCAGATCTGCCCAAAGACTCTGGCCGCTTTGATTTACCCATCGCCTTGGGCATCTTGGCCGCCAGTGGTGTGTTGGACACGGCGGCCTTGAGCTTGCACGAGTTCGCCGGAGAGTTGTCGCTTTCGGGTGAGCTGCGCCCCGTGCGTGGCGCCCTGGCCATGGGCTTGGCCTTGCATGGGGCCGGCGTGCGCACACGCTTGGTCTTGCCCCCCAACAGCGCCGAAGAAGCGGCCTTGGTGCCCACCGCCGAGGTGTACCGGGCCCACCATTTGAAGGATGTGGTGGCGCAGTTTGCCAAACCAGATGGCCAAGCACCCACGATCGCCAGCGATCACGACGAAGGCTGGGCCCGGCTTTGGCCACAGCAAGCCAGCACGGTCTCTGTCGCGTGCGGCCCTGATTTGGCCGACGTCAAAGGCCAGGCCATCCCAAGGCGTGCGCTCGAAATTGCGGCCGCAGGCGGTCACTCGCTGTTGTTCATGGGCCCACCCGGCACAGGCAAGTCCATGCTGGCGCAGCGGTTTGCCGCCTTGCTGCCAGAGATGACATTGGATGAAGCCCTGGAGAGCGCCGCCATCGCGAGCTTGGCCGGACGCTTCTCGTTGACGCAGTGGATGCAACGGCCCACCCGCAGCCCGCACCACACCGCCACCTCGGTGGCTTTGGTGGGCGGGGGCACGCCGCCGCGTCCCGGTGAAATCTCGCTCGCCCACCACGGCGTGTTGTTTTTGGACGAACTGCCCGAGTTCCCTAGGCGCGCGCTGGAGGCCTTGCGCGAGCCCCTTGAGAGCGGGCGCATCACCCTCTCACGCGCTGCCATGCAAGCAGAGTTTCCAGCCCGCTTTCAGCTGATAGCCGCCATGAACCCCTGCCCTTGCGGGCACTTGGGGTCCACCGTGAAAGCCTGCCGGTGCACACCGGATCAAGTGGCGCGCTACCAAGCCAAACTCAGCGGTCCGCTGCTCGACCGGATTGATTTGCAAGTTGAGGTGCCAGCCCTGCCAGCCGAGGTGTTGATGCAAGCCGCGCCCAACGAACCCACGGCCTCGGTGCGTCTGCGTTGCTGGCGCGCCCATGCACGCGCCATCGATCGTCAAGGCACCAACAACCAGGCCTTGCAAGGTCAAGGTTTGGACACGCACGCTCAGCTAGACCCGCAAGCCCGTGCGTTTTTGCACGCAGCGGCCAACAAGCTCGGGTGGTCTAGCCGCAGCACCCACCGCGTGCTGCGTGTGGCGCGCACCATCGCGGACTTGGCCGACTCCAATGAGGTGCACGCCGCACATGTGGCAGAAGCGGTGCAGTACCGCAGGGTCTTGTCCTTGCACTGAGCCGGGGGGTGGGGCTCACTTTTTATCTGTGTGCCATGCGGTCAGGGTGGGCGAGCGGCCTGTTTGAATTTGTCCCTGCTTGCAAGGGTTGCAGGCGGAGTTCATTTTCAAACGATGGAGAAATGCCATGAACAAACTGGTGCTGATGACCACCTTGACTTGCGCCTTGGTCTGCAACGCGGCTTGGGCTAGCGACGACAAACCGGCCAAACCCAACAAAATGGCCACCTGCAACAAAGAGGCCGAAGGCAAAAAAGGCGACGAGCGCAAAGCCTTCATGAAAGAGTGTTTGAGTGCCAAAGCGCCCGAGGCTGACACTGCCAAGTCCAAAGGCGCGGGATCGCAACAAAACAAAATGAAACGCTGCAACGAGGAGGCCACCGGCCTCAAGGGCGATGAGCGCAAACAAAAAATGAGCGCTTGCCTGAAAAGTTAACCCCACACCCATGGAATGAAGAAGGGCGCTCGTTGAGCGCCCTTCTTGTTTGGCAAAGCCCGTAAGACGCGCGCTGGCTGATCAGACAAGCGTCTGCTTACAAGTTGGGCGCCAGCAAGCGGGTGAGGTCTTTCACCGCCACGCCTTGGCGTTGGGCCAGGTCTTGCACCTGGTCGTCACCGATGCGGCCCACGTTGAAGTAGGTCGCATCCGGGTGCGCCAAATAAAAACCGCTCACACTGGCTGCGGGTGTCATGGCCAAACTTTCGGTCACGCCCATGCCAATGTCGGCGCACTGCAAGAGCTCAAACATGGCGTGCTTGGCACTGTGGTCGGGGCACGCCGGGTAGCCGGGCGCCGGGCGAATACCCTGGTATTTTTCTTGAATGAGTTCCGTGTTGCTCAAGGACTCATGGGGGGCATAACCCCACAAGTCGGTGCGCACCCGCTGGTGCATGCATTCGGCAAAGGCTTCGGCCAAGCGGTCGGCCAAGGCCTTGAACAAAATCGCCGAGTAGTCGTCGTGCGCGTCGATGAAGCGCTTTTCTTGCTTCTCGGCACCCAGACCCGTGGTCACCGCAAACAAGCCCACGTAATCGGCAGCTTGGGTTTGGTCGGCCACAAAATCGGCCAGGCAGCGGTTGGGGCGGCCTTGTGGCTTGACCGTTTGTTGGCGCAAGCCATGCCACGTCATCACCTTCTGTTGACGGGTTTCGTCGGCATACAACACGATGTCGTCACCCACGCGCTGCGCCGGGTACAAGCCCACCACGGCATTGGCGGTGAGCCAACGGTTGGCAATGATTTTTTTCAACATTGCCTGGCCATCGGCGAACACTTTTTTGGCTTCCACACCGACCACCGCGTCGTCCAAGATGGCGGGATAGGGCCCTGCCAAATCCCAGGTCTGGAAGAACGGCGCCCAGTCGATGTACTTTTCCAACTCGGCGAGGTCAAAGTTTTTGAACACCCGTCGCCCAATGAATTTGGGCTGGGTCGGCTTGTAGCTGTCCCAGCTCACAGGCGTGGTGTTGGCACGCGCTTGCGCCAGCGTGACCAAGGGTGTTTGTTTTTTGTTCGCGTGCTGCTCGCGCACCTTGGCGTAGTCGGCATTGAGCTCGGCGATGTAGTGGGCGGCTTGGTCTGACAACAAACCTTGCGCCACGCTCACACTGCGCGAAGCATCGGGCACGTACACCACCGGGCCTTCGTAATGCGGGGCGATCTTCACCGCCGTGTGGACACGGCTGGTGGTGGCGCCGCCAATCATCAGCGGCATCATGCGGCTGCGGAAGTAGTCGTCTTTTTGCATCTCGCCGGCGACGTACTGCATCTCTTCCAGCGAGGGCGTGATCAGGCCCGACAGGCCAATGATGTCGGCGTTTTCTTCTTTGGCCTTGGCCAAAATTTCATGGCAGGGCACCATCACGCCCATGTTCACCACTTCGTAGTTGTTGCACTGCAAGACCACGGTGACAATGTTTTTGCCAATGTCGTGCACATCGCCTTTGACGGTGGCCATGACGATCTTGCCCTTGGCTTTGACGTCTTCGCCGGCGGCGGCTTGCAAGCGTTTTTCTTCTTCGATGTAGGGCACCAAATGCGCCACCGCTTGCTTCATCACGCGCGCGCTCTTGACCACCTGGGGCAAGAACATCTTGCCTTGGCCAAACAAATCGCCGACCACGTTCATGCCGTCCATCAAGGGGCCTTCGATCACATGCAAGGGGCGCCCGCCCTTGGCCAAAATCGCTTGGTAGGCTTCCTCGGTGTCGTCGTTGATGAACTCGGTGATGCCATGCACCAGCGCGTGGCTCAGACGCGCCTCCACCGACACGGGCACATCCGGCGTGCCACGCCAAGCGAGTTTGGCGCTGTCATCTTTGGCCGCGCCTTTGGCGCTTTCGGCGACTTCAATCAAACGCTCACCAGGGGTGAGGTGTTCTTCCCCGTCTTTGTACTTCGGAGTGCGGTTCAACACCACGTCTTCCACCCGCTCGCGCAGCGTGGGTTCTAAGTCGTCGTACACACCCACCATGCCAGCGTTGACGATGCCCATGTCCATGCCGGCTTTGATGGCGTGGTAAAGAAAAACCGTGTGGATGGCTTCACGCACCGGGTCGTTGCCGCGAAAGCTGAACGACACGTTCGACACCCCACCACTCACCTTGGCACCGGGTAAGTGCTGCTTGATCCAGCGCGTGGCTTCGATGAAGTCGACCGCATAGTTGTCGTGCTCTTCAATGCCCGTGGCAATGGCAAAGATGTTCGGGTCAAAGATGATGTCTTCGGGCGCAAAGCCCACCTCGTCCACCAGCACGCGGTAAGCACGTTCGCAAATTTCGATCTTGCGTGCGTAGGTGTCGGCTTGGCCTTTTTCGTCAAATGCCATCACCACCGCGGCCGCGCCATAGCGCTTGACCAGTTTGGCTTGGCGCTTGAATTCGTCCAAGCCTTCTTTCATGCTGATCGAGTTGACTATTGGCTTGCCTTGGATGCAGCGCAAGCCCGCTTCGATGACCGACCACTTGCTCGAATCCACCATCACCGGCACACGGGCGATGTCGGGCTCACCGGCCATCAGGTTCAAAAAACGCACCATCGCGGCCTGGCTGTCCAACATGGCTTCGTCCATGTTGACGTCAATCACTTGCGCGCCGTTCTCCACCTGCTGACGGGCCACGGCCAGGGCTTGCTCGTACTCGCCGTTCAAGATCATGCGCGCAAAGGCTTTGGAGCCCGTGACGTTGGTGCGTTCCCCCACGTTGACGAACAAGGTGTCCGTGCCAATAGAGACCGGCTCCAGGCCAGACAGTTTCATGGGGGCAACAGCATTCGAATTCATGGGGGATCTCACCTGGGGTCATCGTTCAGGTGAGCGTCGTTGCAAAAGTAGGGCCCCAAGCCTGACTTCACGCACGAACCGGGAAAGGTTGGGTGAAGCTGCAACGCTCCTTGGGGCCGTCGAATTTTAACGTGCCCCGTCGCAGGCCTGAAATGTCACCGAAAGGCCTCGGATTGCGGCTCAAAACAGTCCAACAACCGCGCCGGCACGCCAGTGGCCTGCGCGCCCAGGTAGCGCCTGATGTAGGGCGCGGCCTTCCAAGGCAAGGTGTAGCCACTCCAAACAGCGCCGGGAATGACCTCCGCGCGTGTGCCCGTGGAGTGAAGGAGCACCACCGCGGGCAACAGCTGGGTGAATTCCACCTCCGCCAAGGTCCAGTCGCCCGTCGTCCAAACACCGGCGAGCCGCGCAGATTGCGAGTGCGGCGGGCTGTACGCTTGGATCACCGCTTGGGCCTGCTGAAAACCAGCGTCGTGTGGGCTAAGTTGTGCAACACCCGCACAGCTTCTTCGCAGGCGGACCCACTGGTTCTCGGCCTGCCCCAACACGTCCACTTCTCGCGCGTCTACCAGCAACAGATGGCCGTTGTCCCTCTCCACCCACGCCAGGTGCGAGCCCGTGACACCCAGCGTCACGCACAACAGAACGGTCAACGAGACCCTTTTGTTCATGGGTGTGCAAGCCCTTGTGGCTGAAACACGCGGGCCAACTCAGCGCATCAAGCTCTGGTGCAGCGCATGCGCCGCCGCCAAGGTGAACGCATCGGCACCCACCGGCCCCACCACCTGCAGCCCCACTGGCATGCCATTGGGCGCGTGGCCGGCCGGAATGTTCACCGTGGGGGTGTGCAGCACGGTCCAGATGCGGCAAAACAATGGGTCGCCGGTGTTGTCCAAGCCCACAGGTGCTGCGCCTGCTGCGCTGGGCGCGAGCAGCACATCCACGTCTTGGAACACCTCGGTCAACTGGGCGCGGCAGCGCGCCACCCACGCTTGGGCTTGGTCGTATTGCGCCGCGGTCACGGCCACGCCCGACTGCACGATGCCCTGCAAGCGCGGGCTCAAGCGCTCAAAGTGTTGCAAGCGTTCGTAGGCCAAACATTGGGCTTGTTCCGCCAGCTGAATGTGGGTTTGGGCCTGCACCAGCAGCTCGTAGTCTTTGGGCAAACGCACCTCGTGCAAGGTCATGGCACCCGAGGCTTGAATGCGCGTCGCCGCTTGCTGCATGGCGTCTTGGGTTTCGGGCAAAGCCTGGGGCCACTCGTGGGTGTAGCACAGGCCCACGCGCAAGGGGCGGGCCAGGTGTTCGCCCATGGGGCGCACCAACCAGTCAGGGCGACCACTCAAGGCCGCAGCAAACAAGGCCGCATCGGGCACGCTGCGCGCCAAGGTGCCCACGGTGTCCAAGGTGTCGGACAAGGGCTTGGCGCCCGCACGGTTGATGCCGCCAAAGCTCGGCTTGAAAGCCACGATGCCGCAATACGCAGCCGGTCGGGTGAGCGAGCCTGCGGTTTGCGTGCCCAGTGCCAGCGGCACCATGCCATCGGCCACGGCGGCGGCCGAGCCGGACGACGATCCACCCGGCGTGTGCGCCGTGTTGTGCGGGTTGCGGGTTTGGTTGGGTTGGAAAGTGGCGAACTCGGTGGTCACGGTTTTGCCCAGCACCACCGCGCCCGCCGCACGCGCCAGGGCCACACAACTGGCGTCGTTCGCCGGTTGATGCCCGGCATAGATGGGCGAGCCATAGGTGGTGGGCATGTCGGCGGTGGCGATCAGGTCTTTCACGCCAATCGGCAGGCCATGCAACAAGCCTTGGTGGGCACCTTGGTCCAAAGCCCGCGCACGCGCGAGTGCAGCGTCGCGCGCCACGTGGTTCCAGGCTTGCACCTCGGCTTCACGGGCGTCGATGCGGGCCAAGCAATCGTGCACCAAGTCTTCGGCACGCAGGCTGCGTTGGGCCAGTTGTTCGGCGGCCTCACAAGCGCTCAAGAGGTGGTGTGACATGGCAGGCGCCTTATGCCGCTTCGCGGTAGAACGGGCCAGCACTCAAGGCGCGGGCGTGTTGGTCGGCCACCGCTTGGCCAATGGCCGCGATGTGCTCAGGCGTGGTGCCGCAGCAGCCACCCACGATGTTGACCAAGCCCTCGGCCGCAAACTCGTGCAGCAAGCGGCTGGTGACATCGGGCGTTTCGTCAAAGCCGGTGTCGCTCATGGGGTTGGGCAGGCCTGCATTGGGGTAGCAGCTGATGAAGGTGTCGCCCGCCACCCGCGCCAGCTCTTGGATGTAGGGCCGCATCAAGGTCGCACCGAGTGCGCAGTTGAGCCCCACGGCCAATGGCTGGGCATGGCGCACGCTGTGCCAAAACGCGGTCACGGTTTGGCCACTCAAGATGCGGCCCGAGGCATCGGTCACGGTGCCGCTGATGATCAAGGGCAAGCACTCGCCGCTCGCTTCGAAAAACTCGTCAATCGCAAACAGCGCTGCCTTGGCGTTGAGTGTGTCGAAGATGGTTTCCACCATCAGCACGTCGGCGCCGCCTTCGACCAGTGCTTGCACTTGTTCGTAATAGGCCGCGCGCAGTTGTTCAAAGTCGACATTGCGTGCGCTGGGGTCGTTCACATCCGGGCTGATGCTGGCCGTTTTGGGCGTGGGGCCCAAAGCGCCCACCACATAGCGGGGCTTGTCGGGCGTGCTGTATTTATCGCAAGCTTCGCGGGCAATTTGGGCCGAGCGCAGGTTCATCTCGCGGGCCAAATCGGCCATGTCGTAATCGGCTTGCGCGATGGTGGTGGCGCCAAAGGTGTTGGTCTCGATCAAGTCGGCGCCCGCGGCCAAATAGCGCTCGTGGATGTCGCGAATCACATCGGGGCGTGTCAGGCTGAGCAACTCGTTGTTGCCTTTGACGTCTTTGTGAAAGTCTTTGAAGCGCGCATATTGCGCATCGGCACCGTTGTAGCCTTCACCCCGGTATTGGGCCTCGCTGAGCTTGAAGCGCTGAATCATGGTGCCCATGGCGCCGTCCAAGATGGCGATGCGTTGGGCCAGCAGTGCGGGCAATTGTTGGGCGCGGGTGTAGGTGAGGGTCATGGGGGGATTGTAAGAAGAGGGACAATCACGCCCCATGCGAAACCTGCTCCCTTTAGACACCTGGGCCCTGATGCAAGCCAATCCTGATGCGTTGATGGTCGACATCCGCATGGAGATTGAGTCCATGTATGTGGGGCGCCCGCCGGGTGCTGTGCATATTTCTTGGTACGAATACCCCGAATTCACCACCGACACGGCTGCGTTTTGTGCCGCCGTGCTGGCCGAGGCGGGCCGCCAAGACCGCACCGTGGTGCTGCTGTGCCGCAGTGGCCAACGTTCGGTGGATGCAGGCCGCGCCTTGGAAGCCGGCGGTTTCACCGACGTGGTGAATGTGTTGCACGGGTTCGAAGGCGACTTGAACGCCAACTTCCAGCGCTCTAGCCTGAATGGCTGGCGCTTTGATGGGCTGCCGTGGGAACAGATGTAAGCACGCACGAGATCCTGCGCGAGGTTTTTGGTTACAACGCATTCCGCGGCCCGCAAGAAGCCATCGTGGCGCACGTGTGCGCCGGTGGTGACGCGCTGGTGCTCATGCCCACCGGCGGCGGCAAGTCGCTCTGCTACCAAATACCGGCCATAGCGCGTCAACGCATGGGACATGGCATCGCCATCGTGGTGTCGCCGCTCATCGCGCTCATGCACGACCAAGTGGGCGCACTGCACGAAGCGGGCGTTGAAGCCGCCTTTCTCAACTCCAGTCTGAGCGGCGAAGAAGCCTATGCGGTGGAGCAACGGCTGCGCCGGGGCGACATCACCTTGCTGTATGCCGCGCCTGAGCGCGTCACCACACCACGCTTTTTGGCACAGCTCGACGCCTTGCATGCCCAAGGCCAACTCAGCCTGTTCGCCATTGACGAAGCGCATTGCGTGAGCCAATGGGGCCACGACTTTCGCCCCGAGTACCGCGCCCTCACGGTGCTGCACGAACGCTATGCGGGTGTGCCACGCCTGGCCCTCACCGCCACCGCCGATGCCCTCACACGCGCCGACATCGTGGAGCGTTTGCAGTTAGAGGACGCCCAGCAGTTTGTCAGCAGCTTTGACCGTCCCAACATCCGCTACACCATCGTGGAGAAAAAAGACGCGTCCTTGCAGCTGCTGCGCTTCATCCAACGCGAGCACAGTGGGGCTTGGGGGCAAGACAGCGGCATCGTCTACTGCCAATCCCGCCGCCGGGTGGAAGAAGTGGCCAAGCTGTTGTGCGACGCCGGCATTGCCGCGCTGCCCTACCACGCGGGCTTGGACGGGGCGATTCGCCAGCGCCATCAAAACCGTTTCTTGCGCGAAGAAGGCTTGGTGATGGTGGCCACCATCGCCTTTGGCATGGGCATCGACAAACCCGATGTGCGCTTTGTGGCGCACCTGGACATGCCCAAAAACATCGAAGGCTATTACCAAGAGACCGGGCGCGCCGGACGCGATGGCCAAGACGCCCACGCCTGGATGGCCTACGGCCTGAACGATGTGGTCAACCAACGCCGCATGATCGACGAGAGCCCGGCAGGCGAAGACTTCAAGCAAGTCATGCGCGGCAAACTCGACGCCCTGCTCGCCCTCGCCGAAGCCACCGACTGCCGCCGCGTGCGGCTGCTGCGCTACTTCGGCGAAACCTACCAACCCGACACGCCAGTGCCGAGCGTGGGGGCAGCCGGACTGCCGCCGGGCCGTTCCCAAGGCAGGCCAGCCCCCTCGGGGGGCAGCGAGGACACGCCAGTGCCGAGCGTGGGGGCACGTCAGTATTTTTGCGGCAACTGCGACAACTGCCTGCACCCCCCCGAAATTTGGGATGGCACCGAAGCCGCCCGCATGCTGCTGTCCACCATCTACCGGGTGCAACAGCAAAGCGGCATCTCTTTTGGGGCCGGGCACTTGATGGACATCTTGCGCGGCAAAACCACCGAGAAAATGCAGCAATACGGGCATCAAGCCTTGAGCACATTTGGCATTGGCGCCCATTTCACCGAGGTGCAGTTGCGCGGCGTGTTGCGTCAGCTCATTGCGATTGGAGCCTTGGGCGTGGATGCCCAAGCCTTCAGCACCTTGTATCTGACCGAGGCCTCACGGGCAGTTTTGAAAGGCGATGTCACCGTGCGCTTGCGTGCCTCGGTGTCGACACCGGCCGAGCGCAAAGCCAAACGGGGTGCCAGCGGCACAGCCAAGCCCGCACCGGTAGAACTCGATGCCCAAGGTCAGCTGCGTTATGCCGCCCTCAAGGCTTGGCGCGCCGAAGTGGCACGCGCCCACAACCTGCCCGCCTATGTGATTTTTCACGACGCCACGCTCGGCGCAATTGCCCAAGCCCGACCCGATAGTTTGTCGGCACTGCAAGACATTGCCGGTATTGGCGTGAAAAAACTCGAAGCCTATGGTGAAGAAGTGTTGCGCGTGGTGACCAACGCCTGAGCCGCAAACACATCACGTGAGCCCATCTCAGGGCTGATTTAGAATTCAGAGCATTCACCGATTGAGGAAAACCACATGTCCCACGACCACCCCACCCACCATGACGGCGAGCAAGACGTTGTGGAATCCATCGTTCCTTTGATGCCCATCGTCTTGCCTGTGGGCGGTGCGATCTTGATTTTTTTGCTGGCATTCATCGCCGTGTTCATGTCTTGATGCACCAAATCTGTCGCCACAGCGGCAGAGGATCCCAAAAAAAGCGCCTTTTGAGGCGCTTTTTTGCACTCTTTTGGGTTCTTTTTCGGATTTTTGTCACCTATGCAAGCCAAGGTGGGGAAATCAATTCTTAGAATGTCCGACCTTTTGTCATCAGGACGCAATTGTTAGAGGTCAGTGCTTTGCGAGGCAGCCCAGTGCAGAGCCTTGACCTCCAACAATTTTTGATTCAGGAGCTTTGATATGAACGCACCCGCGTATGTGAAGAACCCCAAGCTGGTGGCTTGGGTGGCCGACATGGCCGCTTTGTGCAAACCCGCCCAGATCCATTGGTGCGATGGCAGCGAAGAAGAGTACAACGCCTTGTGCCAAAAATTGGTCGACGCAGGCACCTTCAAAAAACTCAACCCTGCCAAGCGCCCTAACTCTTACCTGGCCTGCTCTGACCCCAGCGACGTGGCACGCGTGGAAGACCGCACCTTCATTTGCTCGAAGCAAAAAGAAAACGCCGGCCCCACCAACAACTGGGTCGACCCTGATGAGATGCGCGCCACCTTGAAGCCCTTGTTCGACGGCTGCATGCAAGGCCGCACCATGTACGTGATCCCGTTCAGCATGGGCCCCTTGGGTTCGCACATTGCCCACGTGGGCATTGAGCTGTCTGACAGCCCCTACGTGGTGGTGAGCCAAAAAATCATGACCCGCATGGGCAAAGCCGTGTACGACGTGATCGGCACCGACGGCCCGTTTGTGCCTTGCGTGCACACCGTGGGCTCGCCACTGGCAGCCGGCCAAGCCGACGTGAAGTGGCCTTGCAACGACACCAAGTACATCGTGCACTACCCCGAGACCCGCGAAATTTGGTCGCATGGCTCGGGCTACGGCGGCAATGCGCTGTTGGGCAAAAAGTGCTTTGCGCTGCGCATCGCCTCCAACATGGGCCGCGACCAAGGCTGGTTGGCCGAACACATGCTGATCTTGGGCGTGACCAACCCCCAAGGTAAGAAATACCACGTGGCTGCGGCCTTTCCCAGCGCCTGTGGCAAGACCAACTTCTCCATGTTGGTGCCACCCGCTGGCTTTGAGGGCTGGAAAGTCACCACCATCGGTGACGACATCGCTTGGATCAAGCCGCACGACGACGGCAAGCTCTACGCCATCAACCCCGAAGCCGGCTACTTTGGCGTGGCCCCTGGCACCAACTTCCACACCAACCCCAACTGCATGGCCAGCTTGGACAAGAACGTGATCTACACCAACGTCGCCCTGACCGACGACGGCGACGTGTGGTGGGAAGGCATGGAAAAAGACAGCGGCAAATGGCC